>CAIKYO010000415.1 GCA_903831655.1 uncultured Burkholderiales bacterium | reverse complement strand
CTCACAATTTGGTGGAAGTTGCTCAAGCTTGCGTTGAAATCATCAAAAATCCAAAGTTGAGTGATCAAGCTTTGCTCGACATTTTGCCGGGGCCTGATTATCCAGGTGGCGGACAGATTATCAGCACACCTCAGGAAATTGCGGATGCCTACCGAACAGGTCGTGGATCCATCAAAGTCAGAGCCCGTTGGGTGATTGAAGACTTGGCCAGAGGGCAGTGGCAAGTGGTGGTCAACACACTTCCCCCAGGTGTGAGCACTCAAAAGGTTCTTGAGGAAATTGAGGAACTGACCAATCCAAAAGTCAAAGCTGGGAAGAAAGCCCTCACACCTGAGCAAAATTTACTCAAGTCAACTGTTTTAAGTGTGCTGGATGTCGTGCGCGATGAGTCCTCCAAGGATGCACCTGTTCGATTGGTCTTTGAGCCCAAGACTCGCACCGTCGAGCAGCAAGATTTGCTACAAGTGCTTTTGGCCCACACAAGTCTTGAATCTTCCTCGTCCATTAATTTGACGGCAGTTGGTATCGATGGCAAGCCCGTACAAAAGAACCTTCGTCAAATGTTTGATGAATGGATTGAGTTTAGGCAAATCACCGTTCAGCGCCGCTCCAAGTTCAGACTTGATAAGGTTTTGGACCGCATTCACATCTTAGAGGGGCGTCAATTGGTGCTCCTCAATATCGATGAGGTGATTGCCATCATTCGCCAAAGCGATGAGCCCAAAGAGGCTTTGATCGCAAGATTCTCTTTAAGTGAGCGTCAAGCAGAGGATATTTTAGAGATTCGCCTTCGTCAGTTGGCAAGACTAGAGGCGATCAAAATTGAGCAAGAGCTCAAGAACTTAAGAGAAGAGCGTCAAAAGTTAGAGGACATTCTCTCCAGTGCCTCTGCTCAAAGAAAGTTGATGATCAAAGAGATCGAGGCCGATGCCAAAATCTTTGGTGATGCTCGCCGAACATTGATCCAAGCCGATAAGCGCTCAAGTGTTGAAGTCAAGTTAATCGATGAGCCCGTGACCGTGGTGATTTCAGAGAAGGGTTGGGTTCGTGCCCGCTCGGGTCACGGTCATGATGCAAGCGCCTTTGCCTTCAAGTCGGGTGACACGCTTTATGACACCTTTGAGGCTAGAACTGTCGATACTTTATTGGCGTTTGGCTCCAATGGGCGGGTTTATTCTGTGCCTGTCGCCTCCCTTCCTGGAGCACGAGGAGATGGGCAGCCCATTACCACGATGATTGAGCTTGAGAGTGGTTCACAACTCGTTCATTTTGTGGTCGGACCACCTCAAGCACTTTACCTGCTCAGCAACTCCTCAGGTTACGGCTTTATGGCTACTCTTGAGTCAATGATGACCCGTCATCGCGGGGGCAAGTCCTTCATGACGGTATCAGACAATGAGAGAGTCCTCAGACCCAGCTTGGTCAGCTCTCCAGCCAAGGCCGAGTGGAGCGAAAACGCCAAGTTTGTGGTTTGTGTCTCCCAAGGCGGGCGAGTGTTGAGTTTTGAATTGTCAGAAATCAAGATCATGGACAAGGGTGGCCGTGGCTTGGTGCTGATGGATTTGGATGCCAAAGATGAGCTCGCTGGTGCAGCTTGCTACAACCGAAGTGTGTTGGTCAAAGGTGTTGGTCGAGGTGGCAAGCCCCGAGAGGAATCCTTGGAGATTCGTTCACTCAACAATGCCAAATCGCAGCGAGCCCGAAAAGGCAAAGCAACTGAGTTGGGCTTTAAGCCCAGTGAGGTCAGGCGAGTCGAATAAAGCATCAAAGGCAAAAATTGCCTTTGATATCAATGCTTCAAGGATTGAGCTCAGCGATGAGCTCAATCTCAACGCAAGATCCCAAGGGGAGTTGGATCACGCCAAAGGCAGACCTGGCATGTTCTCCTCTAGAGCCAAAAACATGGGCCAAAAGCTCACTGCATCCGTTGGTGACCAAATGTTGCTCGGTAAAGGTCGAGGTGGAGTTCACCAAGCTCATGACTTTGACGATTTTGCGAACATCCTCCAAGGTCTTGCCAACCGATTTGCAGGCCGCGTTCAGAGTTCCCATCAAATCAATCGCGACCAGTCTCGCGGCCTCTTGACCCTCTTGGGTACTCATCGTGAGCCCGAGTTGTCCCACCCAAACTTGACCGTTCTTTTTTGCAATATGCCCACTCAAAAAGACCATGTTGCCACTGACGCAAAAGGGCACGTAAGCGGCTTGAGGTACTGAGACGGGGGGGAGTGAGAGGTTGAGTTCAGTTAATTTTTGTTCAATGGTGGCCATGTTGGTCTCGTCATTTAAAGTGTGTATTGGCTCATTTTAGTTAAGCTTTTAAGCAAATGGGCGATTGAACCATCATCTCGATCTTGGTTTTTTATCTCCAGCGCGGGGTTCAATGCGTGGCTCAAGTTTTGGGTCTTTGCGTCGATACCAGCTAAGCATGAGCGGGTTTTTGCAAATGCTTGGCCCAACTCCACTTTTCCCTTTTGGACGGTATTGATTCATGAAAAGCCTAAGCCTTACCCCTCACTCCAAGGTGTTGACCCTCAAACACGTTGGGTTCAAGGTTTGGGTACTTTGTTGTGCGTTGTGGATGCCCTTGCAGTCCGTACACGCTGAATGGACCGAGATCGACAAAGACGAAGATGTGACCCACATGTGGGACAAAGAAGCCGTCAAAGCGGTTCACGTGTCCAGGTACGTTTGGACACTCTCAGACTACAGCAAGGCTGCTAAAACACCCGGTGGTGACTCTTATCAATCTCAAATGACGCGTTGGCGCCTTTACTGCAAGAATGACACGTTCGTGAGGTTGTCGGTGTCATTTTTTGAAAAACCCCTGGGCAAAGGCAAAGAGGTTTTGGCCATGGATGACCAAGAGTGGAAGAACCACGAATACCCCATTCGTCCAAATACCTTTTTGGCAAGCCTGAGAAAAGAAGTGTGTCAAGAAAAAGCCTCTTGAGACTTTTTCTTTGCCTCCATGCAGAGTCCATTCAATTCAAACTTTAACAGGGAATCAAGGTTGGACTGAATTGATTCTTTTTAAGATGTGAGCCAATGCTTCTTCGACCTGATCGATCAAGACCAAACACAGGTCGCCCGCTTTGAGGTGATTCATGGCGTGATCAATGGCCAAGAATTCACCATAGATTTCATCGATTTGTTCAGTTTTGGGAGCCCCCTTGAGGCCTTCTCTGAGCAAAGCCAAGACCTCTCCATCAACGCGTCCTCTTTGACAGGCGTCTTGGTAGAGGATCACATCATCAAAGATTTCTCCAATGATTCGAGTTTGCTCTCGGATGTCCTCATCCCTTCGGTCACCTGCGCCACTGATGACCACACTGCGTCGCTTGGCGGGCAAATTCGTGACAGCTTGAACCAAAGCTTTGATGGCGTCTGGATTGTGGCCATAGTCGGCAATGACGGTCGCACCCTTGTAGTCAAAGACGTTGAAGCGTCCGGGCACGGCGTTGGCGTCGCTGACAAAGGTGGACAAACCCTTGCAGATATGACCCCAGGGAATGCCAACGGCCCAAGCTGCAGCCAAGGAGGCCATTGCGTTTTCAATTTGGAAATTAATGGCGCCTGAGCGAGTCAGAGGAATGTCGACCATCGGTATTTTGACATGCATGCTTCCCTGCATGGCCACAATTTGATCGTCCTCTACAAAGACCACCCGCTTGCCTTGGGCTCTGTGGGTTGCAATGACGGGGTGGTGGGCGTCCAAGCCAAAGAAGGTGATTTGTCCAGGGCAATTGGAAGCCATAGCAGCCACGATGGGGTCTGATGCGTTCAACACGGCCATGCCCGATTGAGAGACGTTTTGAACAATCACTCGCTTGAGCACTGCCAAGTCTTCTACCGTTGTGATGTAGTTCAAACCCAAATGGTCGCCCATGCCGATATTGGTGACCACAGCAACTTGGCATTTGTCAAAGGCCAGGCCTTCTCTTAAGAGGCCTCCGCGTGCTGTTTCAAAAACTGCAGCATCGACATCGGGGTGCATGAGTACATTTCTGGCGCTTTTAGGTCCCGAGCAGTCACCACTGTCAACTTGTCTTCCATTGACATACACACCATCTGTGTTGGTCATGCCCACTCTTAAGCCACTAGATCTGAGCAAATGAGCCGTCAATCGAACGGTGGTCGTTTTGCCATTGGTGCCAGTAACCGCAATGACTGGTATGCGTCCATCATCGCCCTTTGGATAGAGTTGAGAGATGATTGCCTCACCTACATCTCGACCCTTGCCGTATGAGGGGTGAAGGTGCATTCGAAGGCCTGGTGCGGCGTTGACCTCAACCACACCCCCTTGTTGTTCCTCAAGAGGGCGCAAAACAGATTCACAAACGATATCAACACCACAAACATCAAGTCCCACCATTTGTGCAGCAGCAACCGCTCTGGCGGCCACCTCGGGGTGCACGTCATCGGTGACATCGGTGGCGCTACCGCCCGTTGAGAGGTTTGCATTGTTTCTGAGGATCACTCGCACACCCTTGGCGGGAATGCTTTGAGCATTCAGTCCCTGCTCTTCAAGTCGAGCCAGCGCCACCTCATCAAAGCGAATCTTGGTAAGGGAGGTTGCATGTCCATCGCCCCTTCTGGGGTCAGAGTTGACTTGGTCGACCAGTTCTTTGACCGTGTGCACGCCGTCACCTGTTACAAAGGGAGGCTCTCGTCTGGCTGCTGCAACCAATCGGTCACCCACAACCAAGAGTCGGTAGTCGTTACCTGGTAGATACCTTTCAACCAAAATTTCTTCTCTGAAATGGATGGCATTTTCAAACGCTGCATGCACCTCTTTTTCAGAATTGATATTGACCGACACGCCCTTGCCTTGATTGCCATCGCGGGGTTTGATCACCACGGGAAGGCCAATTTCTTGCGCAGCTGCCCAAGCATCCTCTGCACTCTTGACGGGTCTGCCCAGTGGTACGGGCACCCCTGCTGCAAACAACAGTTTTTTGGTGAGTTCTTTGTCTTGAGCAATCGACTCGGCGATGGCGCTCGTTGCATCGATCTCAGCGGCTTGAATTCTTTTTTGTTTGGATCCCCAGCCAAATTGAACCAAGCTGCCTTGGGTGAGTCGTCTAAAGGGGATACCTCGCACCAAAGCGGCATCAACGATGGAACCTGTTGAGGGTCCTAGTCGAATATCCTCATCGAGCTCACGCAATTCTTTGATGGCTTTGTCCAAATCAAAGCCAAGATTGGAGGCGGCTGCGTGACAGAGTTCTTGCGCCAATTTCAACGCCAAAACACCCACTTCTTCCTCGGTGTACTCGACAACGACTTGATACAAAAAGCTCTCTGAGGTGGATGTTGTGCGAGAAAAAGTCACGGGGCAACCCGCTTCGGTTTGCAAATGCAAGGTTGCAATTTCTAGCGCATGAGCCGCACTCATTTTGGCTCCTCTTTCGTTGGGTCTCAAGGGGCCCATTCCAGGAAAGAGGTTTCTCAAGCGATGCTCAAAATCGGGCAGACCCGAGAGATCGGATTCCTCAGTTGAACACCTAACGAGTGCTTCGATGGCCGTGTGTCGTGTCCAAAGGTTGGGGCCTCTAAGAGCCCTGATGCGTGAGACGTCCATCAGTCTGCAGTCCTCAATACTTGTGGGGAGTCAATGTTTTTTTGACCAAAATTTTTCAAACCTGCTCGGATCAGTGACGGGGCTATGTCCAAAGCCCAGCCGGTTGCGATACCAGCCAATAGGGTCGAGAGGTTAAATCCGTCTTGTTTGATTCGCCTTGCGATCGGGGGGAAGTCCAGATGAAAGAGCAGGGTTTCTTGGTCCCCTCTGGCCAATACCACATGTCCATCTTTGAAGTAAACATTGCGTTTGCCTTGGGCTCTGTGAGCTTGGAGGACGTCAGAGCTTGCATCGGTTGCAAAGAAAATCACTTCTCCATCACTGTACTGGGCCAAATTCACCACCAAGGGATCCTCTGCATTCAAAACCGCGACTCCGTTGGACAAGACCAAATCTACTTGAGTTCGCATCACATTGTTGAATTTCTCAGCATCGTGAATGTCGTGATCCGACAAATCCCAGGCCTCTCGCTTCATATCCGTGACAACTCCCACTTGGCAGCGGTCGTAGGGCAAGCCGTCTTGCAAAATGTGCCAAGGCGAGGTTTGGAAAACGCCCGCTTCAAGTGTGCGATTGATCAGTAGCCTCTCTCCAACGTGGTAGTTCCTGGCGTCAGTGGTTTGAACTTTGCGCTGATCCATGTACAAACCATCCTCGCATGCCAAGCCAACCCTTTTTCCCGATAAGTGCAGCAACCAAGTCACGAGGTGAGATAAAAGGCAAGTTTGCTCAGATCCTAATATGCCAACGATTGGAATTCGTCCGTTTTCTTTGCTTGGAAAGAGATGGTCAATGATTGACTTTCCCACTGCGCGGGGCTTGCCCACAACGGGCTTGAGGTGCATCAATAGGCCGGGTCCAGCGTTGACCTCCACAATGGCTGCATCTTGCTCGCTCAGCGGCTTGGAGACATCTTGTGCGACCAAATCAATGCCTGCTACATCCAAGCCAATGACCCTGGCTGCCAAGCAAGCCATGGCGGCTACTTCGGGGTGAACTTGCTCGGTTACATCAAAGTTCATGTTGCCATTTCTTTGAACAATGAGCTCTTTGCCGTTGGGCAATACATCGGTGACTAGGTGGCCCTGGCTCTCGATTTGAAGGACGGCTTGTGGGTGATCGTTCAATCTCACTGAGTTGAGGACGAAATCCTCGGTTGCACCTCTTCTGGGGTCTGAGTTGATTTGCAGATCAATGAGCTCAGCAACGGTGTGCACACCATCTCCAATGACGCTGGCAGTCTCTCCCTTGGCGGCTGCGACCATTCTGTCGCCCACCACGAGCAAACGGTGCTCATCTCCGAGGACGTAGCGCTCAACGAGCACCTCGGTACCGACTTTGGAGGCAATGTGAAATGCGCTTTTGATGGAGCTCTCGGTGTTCAAATTGAGGGACACTCCGCGTCCCCGGTTGGCATCCGAAGGTTTCACGACCACGGGCAAGCCAATGTCTTGGGCCGCTTGCCAGGCCTGGTCTTCATTTTCGACAATCTCGCCCTCAGGTACCGGAATGCCGCAAGAGGCGAGCAGTTGTTTGGTCAAGTCCTTGTCACTGGAGATGTTCTCCGCAATGGCGCTGGTGCGATCGGTCTCGGCTGTCCAAATTCTTCTTTGTTTGGCGCCATATCCCAGCTGAACCAAATTGCCCTCAGTCAGCCTGATATTGGGAATTCGACGCTCGTTGGCAGCGGCCACGATGCAACCGGTGCTTGGGCCAAGACACAACTCATCGACCAGTTTTTTTAGCAAATTGACGTTGCCTTGCAAATCATAGGGCTTGTCATTGATGGCGGCCATGACCAATTCCTTGGCCATCAATAGACTTTGCCGGCCCACCTCTTCTTGTTCAGCGCGAATGACCACTTTGTAGATGCCAGAGGTCGAGGTCTCACGGGCTTTGCCAAAACCCGTTTCAAGGCCAGAGAGGGTTTGGAGCTCAAGAGCCACGTGCTCCATGATGTGACCCGCCCAAGTGCCATTGATGAGGCGAGTCAAAAATCCGCCCCTCTCGCCAATACCACATCGGTGTTCAATGAGTCCGGGCAACCATGCGTAGAGGCGATCGTAAAAACCTGGGATGGTGTTGGAGGGATACTGCTCCAACTCTCCAAGATCGACCCATGCCTCTATCACTGAGCGGTAGGTCCAAATGTTGGGCCCACTGAGGTAACGCATTCGAATTATTTTGATGTCTGGGTGTGACATAGAGGTGATGAAATGAATTGTGAGGAATGGGGTTTTAAAGCGGCCACTGACCGAACATTATGGCTTTTTTTGTCACTTGATTTGCGACCGAGAGGCAATTTGAGGTTAAAAATAAGGCAAGCATGGTGTGGAAGTTACAATGGGGGCTGTTTGGGCATCATGCCACTCGGTTTGGGTCCATTTTTTTGTTCTGGCATGTGAAACTCTGAGAGACACACATGCTTTTCTCCACTCCTAATTGCTTCAACTCATGACCCCAGGTCAGCGAATCTCGATTCCTCAAGGCTTTGAGAGCTTGGTTCAAGCCCAGCTCAATACTGTTGAAAACGTTTTAGCCGTGCTTGAGGTTGACTTGGACGAACAACTTTGTTTCTCCAAGGGTTTGTTGCTCGCCACAGACCAAAGGCTCTTGTCATGGGAGCGGTCATCTTTGCCCAGTCAAACTCCATTGCAGCAAGGCACGGCGAGCAATTGGACTTGTAAAATCTATCCCATTGGTTCAGGGGCCAAACTGACCCTTCATGATTACGCTGGCGTGGCCGCCCTAGAGCTGATGGGGCAAGACAAAAGACTGGCCAAGTGGCGTTTTACTTTGGCTCAAAATTTGGAGGCCAATCGACTCCAAATTGCATGGAATCAAGCTCTGGCTTCGAATTTAAAGAAACTCGATACTCAACATTTTGCCAGCTCAGAGACCTTTGGAGAGCAATGCACCAGTTGTGGACGTGTCAAAATCGATCCCACCCAGCCGTGCCCAGTTTGTGAGGTGAAAACTGATGAGAATTCCATCTCGGACCTCTCTCTCGCTCACAATCCTTTGGTCATTGCCGACTCTTTGGATGACGATCAGACCCAAGCCTCTACATGGGGACTGCTGAGACTTTGGCGATTTGCCAAGCCCTATCAAAACAAACTCATATTGGGTTTTTTGTTGACCCTGGCCTCCACAGCGGCAACCTTGGTTCCTCCTTACCTGACCATGCCCCTCATGGATCAGGTGTTGATTCCCTTCCAAAATGGGCAAAAAATCGAATTCCATGTGGTTGCGATGTATTTGCTCGGTCTCTTTGGCGCCGCCACTCTGGCGTGGGCCTTGGGATGGCTTAAAACTTATATTTTGGCGCTGGTCTCTGAGAGGATTGGGGCTGATTTGAGGACCGCTGCTTACGATCATTTGATGAAGCTGTCGTTGGAATACTTTGGGGGGCGCAGAACCGGCGATTTGATGACCCGAATAGGCGGAGAGACAGATCGTTTGTGTGTCTTTTTGTCTTTGCATTTGTTGGACTTTGCAACGGACTTTTTGATGATCGTGATGACGGCCATCATTCTTTTCTCCATTGACTCTGGATTGGCTTTGGCCACCTTGTTGCCACTGCCTTTTATTGGGTGGCTGATTCATGTGGTCAGAGACCGCTTGAGGATGGGTTTTGAGAAAATTGATCGAGTTTGGTCTGAGCTCACCAACGTTTTGGCCGATACCATCCCAGGTATTCGGGTGGTCAAAGCCTTTGCTCAAGAGGGACGAGAGAGTGCGCGCTTTAGAGAGGCCAATCAGCACAACTTGGCGGTCAACGATCGCATAAACTTTTTGTGGTCCTTGTTCTCTCCCACAGTCACATTGATGACGGAGATTGGTTTGCTTGTGGTTTGGGCCTTTGGCATATGGCAAGTCTCTCAACACAAAGTCACGGTGGGTGTGCTGACTGCCTTCTTGGCCTACATTGGTCGTTTCTACACCCGTCTAGATTCGATGTCCAGAATCGTCTCGCACACCCAAAAGGCTGCGGCTGGAACAAAACGAATTTTTGAAATATTGGACCACGTCTCCAGTGTTCCTGAACCCGTTGATCCCGTCAATCTAACTCAGGTCAAGGGCCTGGTTCAAATTGAAAATGCGGTTTTTCGCTATGGCAATCGGTTGATCATAAAGCACCTGCATTTGGATATCCAACCCGGAGAGATGATTGGTTTGGTGGGTCAAAGTGGATCCGGTAAAAGTACATTGGTGAATTTGATTTGCCGCTTCTATGATGTCAGTGAAGGCTCCATCAAAATCGATGGCGTCGATATCAGAAGGCTTCCCTTGGCGCAGTACCGCAGCCACATTGGGCTGGTCTTGCAGGAACCGTTTTTGTTTTTCGGAACCATCGCTGACAACATCGCGTATGGCAGAAGTGACGCCTCTCGTGAGGAGATCATTGCTGCTGCACGAGCTGCGCACGCGCATGAATTCATCCTCCGCTTGCCCCAGGGTTATGACTCCTTGGTAGGGGAGAGGGGCCAAGGCTTGTCCGGTGGTGAGAGGCAGCGCATCTCGATTGCCAGGGCGCTATTGATCAATCCAAGAATATTGATCATGGATGAGGCAACATCCTCTGTGGATACGGAGACCGAACAAGAAATTCAAAAAGCGCTAGACAACTTGGTTCAAGGTAGAACCACCATTGCGATTGCTCACAGACTCTCGACTTTGCAGCGCGCCGATCGTTTGGTTGTGATGGAGCAAGGTGAATTGATCGAACAAGGCAATCACGAAGAGTTGATGCAAGCCCAAGGGGCTTACTGGCGACTGTACCAAGCCCAAGCTCGAAGCGATCAAACCAACCCCATGGATGCAGGTGTTCAAGAAAGCAGGAGAGACGTTTTATGAGCACCCATACACCAAGCCAAGCTGATTTTTCTCTTTACAACGATGCCAAAGGAGTATGGCACCTGACTCACCAAGGCAGCGATTACGTGGGTGTGATTGCCGTCAGAGCCTTTCCCATACACGCTCCAAATGAAGGAGTCTCTATTCTCAGTCAAGAGGGAAAAGAGTTGTTGTGGATTGATCACCTGGACTCCTTGCCCTCTGAGTTGCGGGAGGTGGTGGAGACGTGTATTCAAAATCGTGAATTCATGCCTGAAATTTTAAAATTGGATTCCGTCAACTCTTTTGTGACACCTTGTCGCTGGCGCATTCAAACCCACAAAGGGGCAACTGAGTTATTGTTAAAAGGCGAAGAGGATATCCGCCGTTTGAATTCCAATACCCTGATTGTGAGCGATGCATACGGAGTGCAATACCTCATCAAAAACTTGGCCGGCATGGACCGCCACAGCAGAAAGCTTTTAGACCGCTTCCTTTGAACCGCTGAAGCTCATCAAGATCAGCCCTTTGAGTCCTTGCTATGGGAGACGCATGACTTGAAAAACATCCGGGTCTTTGGTTTCTCTTCTGCTCAACTCCCACTGGACCATGTCAGGTTGAGTCCATGTTCTTGTTTAAGTTTTAATAAATCCTCTTCGGTGTCGACATCTGTGATGAAGTGAAGGTTGGACGTTTTAAATCCCAGTACTAAATTGGGATTGGACTGCCTCCACTGTTTTGGGCCGATGTCATGCTCACTTTGAAGGATGGCTTGGCGAGATGCTTGAGTGAGTATCACTGGGTTTCCCGGTACGCCACCCACACTTGGGTGAACGGCCATGACTTGGGGCTCTTTGGTCTCAAATGCGTTGATCAACTCTTTAAGGTCCTCGGCTTGGATCATTGGCTGATCGGCCAGTGCCATTAAGATGGCATCTGCATTTGCTGAGGTCTGCTCCAAGCCCATTCTTTGGGAGGACACTTGTCCTCGCTCAGGATCTGGATTGAGCACCCAACGTACTGGCTGATCCTTGAGTATGTGTTTGAAACCGTCCGAATAATGTCCAAGCACCACGACAATGTCTTTGATCCCTACAGACCAAAGAGACTCGATCAGTCTTTCTATCAAGGTTTGACCGTTCAGCTCCAGTAAGCCCTTTGGGCGATGACCCATTCGCGAGCCAGATCCCGCTGCCAAGATCACCGCACTGAGCTTCATGCGTTTGTTGCCGTCAATTAAAGAAAGCTTTCAACTTTTCTGACCAACCGCCCTCATTGGGAGAGTGCTTAACCCCTCCCTTTTTAAGCGATTCATCAAGTTCTTTGAGCAGTTTCTTTTGATGTTCAGTGAGCTTGACGGGCGTCTCCACAGTGATGTGGCAATAGAGGTCCCCAT
>CAIKYO010000414.1 GCA_903831655.1 uncultured Burkholderiales bacterium | reverse complement strand
TGCTGATTCCAGACTCAGCGTGACCGTTTTTAGCTAGTCTTTGGAATCCAAATCCTTGGTCTTGGAAGGTAATTTGACTGCACGATAAGCCGCTTCAACTGCATGAAGAACGGTTGCATGCAAAGTCCCTAGTTTGGGCGTATTCCCGTGTGGGCTTCTGGTAGGCACCTTGAAGTAGCGCTCAGACCATGGCAGATCCACAATTACCTTGAAATCAAACTTGGTATCGTAAGCCAATCCAGCTAGCGCATAAGCGGCCGGGTTTTTGGCCTGAGTAATGGCTACTTCACCCATTTTTAGTCGCCTTAGATTTTGCGAGGTGCCATACGCCACGCTTACTTGATCACCATCATCCCGATGCTCAACACTTAGGACGATGGCGGGCCGAGGTTTGGGTCCCGGTTCACTATTGGGAATTTCTGGAAACAAGCACCAAACGATGTCGCCAGGCGCAGGGAGCGGCCAAGCCTGAGTCATACAAACAAGGTATCGCGTGAAATCAATTTGCCTTTTGGTAAGCGGTTGGCTACATCCTTGCGTAATGCCAAGAGTTGTTTTGCTGTTAATGGACCATCATCAGGAGCGTAAGAGGGTAAAACATCAGCGGCGAATTTTGACAGGGCCATGTGGATAACCTGCGTTTCATTGACATCGAGTTCTTTGGCAATCGCTTTCACCGTTGTTCGAGTCACACCGAACTGGGTATCTTTAGAACGGAACTTAACTAACAGGTTTTCGTTTGAAATTCTCATTGCGGCACCTTATTTTTTATATATTAAATATATACTATTTTTGATTTTAATGCAACCTTACGTCGTTCACTGAAAAAATGGAGTTGAATGAAATCAACAACAAAATGCGGATACCCTATTTTAGTTTATTCACCATTAATTTGAATTCAAATATTGTAGTTTTATCGTCTTTTAAAACAGAGGATAAGGGGCATTGATTATTTAATTAAATTACGAATTGCTGTTGGCATGTAGTGAACATCGTCAAAAGATAGTTGAGGTAAATGTTCTTTTACAAGTCGCACTACGACCATCGCTTGATTTGCATCGCGCCTTTTCTTTTGGGGATCACGGTCCTTTTGCTCGGACATCCAAAACTTAAATAAGGCAAACGCTCGCGGGTCAACCGTTGTCATCTCTGCCATTCCCCCGTTTGTGCCAACCACCACTTCTTTAAATTTTGGCGCACTTAATAACCAATCCGCATTTCTTGCTTTAACGGCCCAAAAATCACCGTCAATTTGTGAAATTCTAGTCGCCTCAGTTTCATGACCATGGCCCATACGCCGCAGTAAATCAACCTCATACCCATCTGCATTAACGGCTGTGTAATTTTGATCTGGCCGCAACTTAAATGTTCTGTCTATTCTCTGTAAAAAACCGATCATGCCGCCAGCAAAAGTTTCCGGCACGGCAATCGTTAGCTTTCGCCTGTTATCCCAAAGTAGATCTAGGTCATTCGTTGCAAGATGGCCTTGATCAATCCTAACGCCTGCGGTTGCTTCATAGGCATACAGAGCGTTGGTTCCGATCACCGTGAAATTATCTTCCAAACCAACTTCCCTTAGCCCATTGAGAATATCAATAATCTTGTCATCCACTCTTCCAACAAACAGGGCTTTGTTAAGGCGTTGGTTCATGGCAAGCGCCTTAATGAGGCCAGCCCGACGCTCACCCACTACTTTTTTACCTTGCGTGAATTTGTCGAAGATCGCTTCAGTTTGGACATTTTTTGGACCTAAACTGGTTTGAGCAGATCTGGTTGTTGTTCTGATAAGGTAGTGATGACCCTTTACCTCTCGCCAAAACATGCCGCCGCGAAATTGTTTTGCCTCCCTCTCGGCATCGCGCAGAGCGGTAAAAGCTTGCTTGGCATTGATGTATTGCCTGATAGCATTGGCGGGCAATAGTTGAGTTTCAATGTCTATTATCATTTTTTTAATATACAGTGAAACTTGATTAAGTTCAATGACTTAAAGTGGCATTAACAAGGAAATTGCTGCAAATTTTGGCTATTGATTGAGGGCAATGAACCGACTGTTGACCAAGCAATCCCCCACGGTAGTCGAAATTGACTGCAGCTATAACGAATCCGCCTTGATACCGGGGTGCTCAAACTTGTCGATGGAGCAGAGTTGCAAGCCTACAGGCTCGTCAATTTAACGGCTGAAAAATATCGATCTCTGCTTCAACAAACTATCCGAAATCGAAATCGAAACCGTCGCCAAGATATTTATGGCTTAGCTCTACCCCTTAACCACGTTGATCATTGGACTCAGCCTGAGCGTGCCATGCTCAAGTCTTTGATTGTGGCCTCCGCGCAGTCCAAAGGAATTCAAGTTCAAGCAGACCCTATGTCTGACCCAAGGATTATGGAAATGGCCGCCAAAGGTTATGGGGATATGGCAGCAGAAGTAGACGTGTCATTACCTGTGTTTGACGATATTTATCAGGAAGTTCTTCAATTTTATGAGGAGCTACCTTGGTCGAGTCCCTAGAGCGGAACTAGGCATAACAGAAATTCAAAGATTAGTTTTATATTGGACCATTGGGCGGGTTG
>CAIKYO010000413.1 GCA_903831655.1 uncultured Burkholderiales bacterium | reverse complement strand
GAGCCAAGGACGATGGGAGTGATGTCGGCAAGCCTCCATTTGACTTGATTGGAAATTACTTTTCTCACAACGACTTCACCTCCTTTACTTTCCCCTCCTTGCCCTACGAAAACACTTATGAACTCAATGTTAAAACCAGCGAGCTCGTCATTTACAGAAAAACTCTGAATACTCTAGACAAGGTGGGTTGCACCTTTTTAAAGTAAAAATACCGACCCTCTTAAAAAAATCTAAAAAATGAACACCCAACACATCGACATATCCAAAGACCGTGTTCCCTATGAAAAACCCCAACCCTGGGGAATGAGGGGAGACATGGTGATCAAAGATATTTTGAACGAAGATCCCAAGTTGTGGGCTCCTATATCCGAGGGCGTTACTTCCAGACCACTTCATCTGAATGTGACACAAGGTTTTTACGTTCACCTACTCAGAGTGAAACGTTCGGGTCTTTTACAACGACACCGTCACTCGGGCCAAGTTCATGCACATGTTCTTAAAGGGAAATGGCTCTATTTAGAGCACGATTGGGTGGCCAATGAAGGGGATTATGTGTTTGAACCACCAGGTGAGACCCACACTTTGGTGGTTCCCGAGGATTGCGATGAAATGATCACACTGTTTATGGTCTACGGATCTCTCATTTACGTTGACCCACAAGGCAACCCAACCGGATACGATGACGTTTTCCTAAGAATAGAAAAGTACAAAGCCCATTTTGAAAAAGTGGGCTTGGGCGCAGATTACATCAACACGTTCATGCGCTAGGAAAACACAGCTTGGTTCTTGATCTGCACCACCCCCAAGCGAGCAATCCACTTTAAAAAGATCAATCCAAGTCTAAATTGATGGGACCGTGGCGAAATGGAATCCAATTGCCAACATCGGGTTTGAACTCAAGCCCGTAAGGATTTGTGAAAAAAACTTTCATCAAAGGGGTCCCGCCCTCCTTGCTGGTTCTCTCAAGGTCAACGTCACCACTGGGCAAAAAGATATTTTCTAAAATATCAATGTGATCAACTGCCTTACCAGCATTTTTTGTGTACTCTTTGGCTGCCTTGGATAAATCAAAGGCCTTTTCTACCATCGCTATGTAGGGAATATGTGATGTTTCTGACATGTTCGAACCCAATCCAAAAAGTTAACAAAAACAAATAAATCCAATTAAAAACTACTGTAAAACACGGTAGCCTCTACCGGCCAAACAACGGCGAATGATGTTTCTTTGATTGGTTTCGCCACTGGCTGCACCACTAATTGCACCAGTTATGGCACCCAACTCGGCACTGGACTTTCTATTGTCTCCAGTCACGCCAGCCAAAACAGAGCCCAAAACCGCTCCAGCGGTGGCTCCAACTGCACCCGACTTGGCCGCATCAGCAGTCTGAGTGGAGAAAGACTGGCAATCCCTTAAATCTGCCTCATAGCGATTGAAGTCAACGCCTTGTGTGTCAATGATAGGACGGTACGCGGGGCCGGCACAACCAACAACCAACGCGATCACGGCCAACACCGAGACTTTACTTTTATCGAATTTAAGCATAATTTCACCTTTGATTGACTGAATTATAGGGGTGAAGAATTGTTTTTCAAGAGCTTCTTTGCCCATGCTCTAGCCCAATTTAGAGCCTGTTCATACCTTACATTTTTTTCATTTCATTGAGATTGGGGAGTTTTAAACTCACCAAAAAACTTATCAAAGCCAACAATATACAAAAATAAAGTGCGTTATGCACACCACTGATGAGCAAGACTCGAGTATGCGCGATCAGTTCAGTACCTGAGAAACCCAATTGCGCAGCCAAATTAGATAGCGTTTGCTGATCGAGCTCTCTGACTAATATTTGCGGCGTTTCGAATAGTTTCAAAACCCTCGGATCCCTGATTCCTGCCTGGCTGAGTTCATTCGATACGCCTTGCTGGAACTTGTAATTGACGATGACTCCACCAATGCTGGCTCCAAACATACCCCCCAGAGTTCTCAAAGTTTGAACCAATGCTGAGGAAGCACCAAGATCGGCTTTGGCCACCAAAGCTTGTATTTGAACAATTAGATTGGGGATTTGAAAACCCAGGCTGAATCCACACAAAGAAAACACCAAAACCAAGTAATATGCTGGATCTTCGGGCTTGATCAATGTCACAAGCGAAATTCCCAACATTAGAAACAAAATGCCAAAAGTGAATAAACGCTGAGGTTTTTGAACTCTCGTAATCAATCGTCCATTCACAATGCTACCGACTGTAATCATCACCAAAATGGGGGTCACCAATAGGCCCGCATCGGGGGGTGACAGAGAAAATCCAGCTTGTAACAAAAGTGGCGCATAGAAAATCAGCACAAACATGATGAAACCGGTCAGTCCAGCCAATACGGTCATGATCCTCACCGGTTTACTGTCAAACAAATGAGCTGGAATGATCGGTGCAACACTGCTTTTTTGGTGTCTTACAAAAATGAAACCAAAAAATACGGAAGAAACCACCAAGCCCCAAAATACCCAGCTAAAAAATCCTAGTGACTCGCCAAACTCCGATGTTGCCAAAATCGCTGAAATGGCCAAAACCAAAAGAGCCACACCCCACCAATCCATCCCTTTTTGTGATCGATTATTTTCATGAACGATGTGAGGCAGGTGCGACCAAACAAACATCAATGCAATCACACCAATGGGTAAATTGACATAAAAAACACTTCTCCAACCAAAGTGCTCGGTCATCCACCCTCCCAAGGCGGGGCCAAGGGCCGAGGCAATACCAAATGCAGAAGACATCATGATCTGCCACTTCACTCGCTCTTTCATATCGGGGAAAAGATCAGGTACGCTGGCAAAGGCAGAGCCAACCAGCATGCCTCCACCAGCCCCTTGGAGGGCACGCGCCAAAACCAATTCGAGCATGTTGTTGGCCAAGCCACAAAGTGCTGAAGAACCGGTAAAAACGATGATGGCAGCCAGTAAAAAAGGTTTCCGACCCTTTAAGTCCCCCAATCGACCGATAACCGGAATGAATGTGGCATTGGTCAGCAAATAAGCAGCGGCAACCCAAGGGTAGAGACCAAATCCTTGAAGCTCCGATACGATTCTGGGTAAAGCAGTCCCCACGATGGTCTGATCTAAGGCAATCAAGATGATCACAACAGAGATGCCAAACATGGCAGCAGCAGGATTATTTTTTGTGAGCATCAAAACATTTTAATCAGATTGTGTGAAGTATCCCAAAGCTGAGGACTTTTGCTATTGGGGAATTTAAATTTAAATGTTATGGTTCAACTTAAACGCCCGATTGGCCCGATGCGTATACTTTCGCAGGGCGATCGGGAACCATTCCTTCAACACAAATGACACATGAAATCTAATTATCAAATACACCATGGTTTGAACCACATTTTATTTGCCGCACTTGGCATTGCTCTAACTGTTTTCGGGCCCGCGTTGCATGCTCAAAATACATGGCCAACCAAGCCGGTGACATTGGTCGTTCCCTTTGCCACGGGCGGCACAACTGATATTTTGGCTCGAGCCATCGGTCAAAAGCTAACAGAAAACCTCAAACAACCTGTCATCATCGAGAACAAAGCAGGAGCTGGAGGTACATTGGCTGCTGGTGTCGTCGCTAAGATGCCGCCCGATGGCTACACCTTGCTGATGTCCACGATCGCACACACGATGGCACCTAATCTTTACAAATCACTCAATTACGATTTTGAAAAAGACTTTGATCCCATCGGCATGGTCGCGACGACCCCCAACGTTTTGATCGTCAACAACAACCTACCCGTGAAATCAGTTGCCGATTTGATCGCCTTCATCAAGTCTCATCCGGGCGAAATCAACTACGGTTCTGCAGGCTCTGGTAGTACAGAACATTTGGCAGGAGAGCTCTTTGGAATGATGATTGGAGGGAAAATCTCACATGTCCCTTACAAAGGTGGCGCCCCAATGATGACGGATTTGATGGGAGGTCAAATTCAAATGGCTATAGAAACCAGTCCCTCGGCCCACCCTCAAGTCGTAGCAGGCAAAGTCAGAGCACTGGCTGTGACAACCATGGAGAAATCATCGGCGTATGCTGGCGTTCCAACCCTCAATGAATCGGGCGTGAAGGGCTACGATTTCATCACTTGGTTTGCACTGATGGTCCCCCATGGAACCCCCGCTGGCGTTGAGGCGCGGCTCACCAAGGAGCTTGGCGCTGTTTTAAATGATCCCAGCATCGTTAAAAACTTTGATGAACAAGGCGTAACACCCGGCGGCGTGAAGCCAGCACAAATGTCAGCTTTTATTAAAAATGAAACTCAAAAATGGGCGAAAGTGGTCCAAGATTCAGGCGCACGAGTGGATTAACCAACATCGTTAAACTCCATGCAAAAACAAATTGAAACTTCAAAATCAGTTGTTGTTGATGGCCATGGAGTGATCGTGAGATATGGATTTGTGACTCAGCAAATTCATACTCAACTTCAAGCAACGCACAAGGAGTCAGTACCCATTGACTCGCTTAAAGTGCATTGCAAAAAAGTAGCGTGTAAAGGATTTTTTTCCAAGCATTTGAAAATTTCAATTGCAAGTGACACAATTTTGCAGAGTCTAGAGGACATCAAAACGCATTTTCCAATCACTTTTTATCCAGACACCGGTTTAATTAACTTTGGGACAAGAAAGATATATGCGCTAGTCCATCTACAACATTTGACTGGGCGATGGGTTGATGATGCCATATCGATGCGGGGATTTAAAGATCTCATTTTTCAGCACCAGTATCACGACTTCAATGCCAAGCATCACTTTCCCATTTTTGAACTGAAGCGCAGGGGCCAACCCCTCAAAGAAGGAAAGTTGAGTACCACGCAAGAAGAGTTTTACTTATTTGACTCGGATAAAACAGAGACTCGGCTTCATTACAAAATTTAAGCGCACACTCATTCTCAAGGTACAGGAGGATAGAGTTGGTTTTCAATTACCAGACCCACAAAGAACAACAATAAAAATAGCAAAGTCGTCACCAAAGAATAGAGGCTTAATTTTTTATATCTCGCCTCGCCTCTTCTTAAGTGCATCAAATAGAAAAACATTGAACTCATGAGTCCAACCAAAAAAAACAACCTCATGACGATCAACATGCCGATTCAAACAGTCATGAGTAATTTCTTGCTACCCAGAATGTAGCCCCTTGCGAACCATAGTGTTCGCTGTGTTCTTTGAACTTTGGTAATTCAAAGCGATCACCCCCGCTCAACTCTCTCGAAACACCATCGATGGTCAAAGTGAAATTACCTCGCACAACCAATGCGCTCACTTTGAACTCATGTTGATGAAGTTCAACCACTTGATTGGGTTTCCATTCCCGCACGATCACCTCTTCATATCCATTTTTCATCGCTTGATCACAAAATTCTTCGTAGCTTGGGAGATTCATAACACTTGCCCTTTCTAAGGTTTAATTCAAAGCCGTCATTCCCAATTTGGAAATGATTTTCACAGTTTGTTCAGATACCAATATAGATATAAATTCCATAGACCGATCCACTTGTCTTGATTGTGAACCCACCGCAATTGAATAATAGGTATAACTTTGCACTTCCTCAGGAAGCAAACCCACAACGTGAATTCCAGGGACTTGGAGCAATTCACTCAATTGGTGAATCGCTAGGTCTGCTTGCCCATTGATGAGTGTCGTACCCGCAAGCCCACCTTGCACAAGAACAGCTTTAGGCTTTATCCAATCACTCCAACCCAAACGTTTGAAGAGTTGATCCAAGTAAATACCACTTGAACCTCCTGAGGCAGGGTCGATGTAGGCAATCTTTTGAGCATGTTCCAAAAAGACTTTGAAATCGCTTATGGTTTTCAATTCTTCAGTTGGTAAAGCACTTTTTGTCGCCAAGCCAATGCCGACCTTTGAAAGAGGCCGCACACTAGAGGGAATCAACTTTTGATCTTTAGAGAATTTTTCAAGCACTGGTGGTGGAAGTATTACGATGTCAAAGGGCTTTCCGTCTCCAACCATTTTCGACAAGACTCCTGCTGTCTCATTGACCACGGTCACATGCAAACCCGTTTTTTTCTCAAAGTCTGGAATCACTTCGCTCAAAACCCCCTTCAAAGTCCCGGTTGTGAAAACAGTGAATTCTTGGGCGAGCACACCTGTAGAGCATACACAAAGCAGCAAAAACGATAGCAAACAAGTAAATACATTCATCTTCAGACCCATCCAGTTTTAAAAAGCATCTCGCACACAGCCTCTATCAACGCCTAATGAGAATAACAGAAATAAATTAGAATGTTCACTAGTATTTAACCACTCTCAATACTCAAGATTTGCAACCAAATTAACAGGAGACACGTCATGTCAAAAGCTTACTGGATCACCTTTTATCATGAGATACACAATGCACAAAGTCTTGCTGACTATGGCGCGATTGCTGGACCAGCAATTGCACAAGCTGGCGGTAAATTTCTAGCTCGCGGCATGCCAAGTGCAGTCAAAGAAGGTGGAAAAATGGAACGAACCGTGCTCATCGAGTTCGATAACCTTGAGCATGCCTTGGCAACCTATGCCAGCGAAAATTACAAATTGGCTGTAAAGGCGCTTGGAGATAATTCTGTCGTGCGAGATATTCGCATCATTGAAGGCGTTTAATGGACTAATGTGGGTTTAACCCGCGCCATTTGATTTATCCCCTTTTTATCCACTCGGAGCTTTTTTCCCATAACTCGAGGGCTAAATATTCATTGCGAGCAAAGACAGTGGGTTTTTTAATGCTCGAGTTGGCATAAAAAAATCCAGTTTCGCTGTGCGGTGCATCCAAAGCACAGTGCAAACTTGTGCATGCACCTTGCTGAGGTGAGATCAAAGGCCCCCATTTGATCAAAGGCATTAATCCAGGTGGTAAATGCCTCCAAAATTCAGATCTAATCACGCCTGGATGCAAACTGTAAGTTGATAATCCTAAATGACTGTAATTTTTAGACAATTGAGAGCTGAACAGAATGTTTGCAAGCTTTGAGACAGCATAATCTTTTGCACCCAAAATACTTCTTGTTTCTTGCCTGATCTTGGACCAGTTGATACCCCATGCAAATCGGTGAGCGTTACTTGCCACTGTGACCACTCTAGGGGCTCTCGCTCTGAGTAAAGCATCCATCAGGCAATGGGTCAACAAGAAATGTCCCATGTGATTGACTCCAAAAGCCATCTCAAACCCCTGAATGGTGAGCCCCTTCTCCCCTCCTACACCTGCATTGTTGATGAGCAAGTCAAGCTGCGATTGATTCAATAAAAAAGATTTAGCACAGTCTTGAACGGACGAAAAATTAGCCAAATCCAAAGGCAACCACTGAACCCACGCATTGGGATGAGTTTTTAAAATTTCGACAATAACGGCTTGGGTCTTTTCCTCTGATCTACAAGCCATGTAGACCTTGTATCCACGCTCGACCAACCCAAGCACCGTGTATCTTCCAATTCCAGTGTTTGCGCCTGTGATCAAAGCAACAGGAGCTGAGGAGTCGATGAGTTCTGCGTGTGACATGGCGAAATGATCCAATTGATATTTCGCTTGAGTTTAATTGAACTCTACTTGGTAACTAAATAAGGGAAGATTTGTTGAGAAATATTTAATACACTGATTATCGCTGACCATCGTGGACGCTGACATTTTCTTTACTCAGCCCCCCCAACCTGGCATGAATTCGACCTCCAGTTCCCATAAGCAACGCAAACAAAATCTCCTTAGGCCTAGGGGCATCTTGTATACCAATCTCCATGCTGTTGTAGTGACTGCGAACATAACTTGCATGAATATAGTGCAGGGGAACCATTAAACGAAAACCAGTGTGAGCGACCGCTTTTGCAGAGGGGACAATGGCTTTAGGATCGCCAAGCAAGGATCGCATGGCCCAACCACCGGCCTCGTGCCATACGGCACCATGCTCCATTTCACCGTCCACACCCACAATGGCTGCTTTGCTATAAACCTCAACTTGCTCACGACCTAATACATCGATCAGTTCTTGGGCCAAAACGGAGCCCAATTTCCGCAACTCAGCCATGAAGGGCATCAAGTCAGGCTCATAACGCCCTGCATACGGATTGGCAACGACAGCACAAGCCGCAGCTAACTTCAAAGGCTTATTGGCCACTGGCCCACCTTCGTGATAAATGGTTTCTACGGTCAAACTTTTTTTTCGAACTTTAATGAGATCCATGGAAGGTCTTTCCTTTGAAGCCTTGATGTCTCTCAGGGGCAATCCCTGAACTTAGCTAGAAACTAGACTTACAAAATAATTATTTGATCAATTATTCGAACGTAACACTAGGGAATACCACCAAATCACATTCTCACTAGGGTAAGCATATTTCGTAATGCAATCAACAAAAGCAATGAACTTGGGGTTTTACATAGTACTCAAAGCTTAGCCGTTGAAAGATAAAGGAGTTGGGTGCCATCATTGAAAACGATCCATTTTTAATCATTCTTTACATGCAAATCCTAAAGTTACTTCTCATCTTTGTTCTTTTCAATGCAAACATTGATCTCAGAGCGCAAGGCTGGCAAGCACCTAAAACAATGCGATTGATCATTCCTCAAGTCGCTGGAGGTGGGGCAGACTCGATTGGACGGGTCATTGCTCAAAATCTAGGTGAAAAACTAGGCTCCAATGTGATAGCGGACAACCGACCCGGCTCAAATGGAGGTACCGGGGTTGAGCAACTTCTTCACTCAAGTAACGACGGTTCTAATTTGATTTTAGTTTTCACATCCGTCATGGCCATCAATCCCGCGGTTTACAACAAATTGAACTACGATCCTCTCAAAGACCTAAAACCACTGGGAGCCGTATGTGAAGTGCCAATGGTGATGATTGCCAACACCAACATGCAAGTGAATTCCGTCAATGAATTGATCGCTTTGATCAAATCGAAACCCGGCATGGTCTTTGGAGCATCAGGTGGAAATGGCGCTTTCTCTCACTTACTACTCGAACTATTCAATTCTAAAACGGGGCTTGGTATCACACATGTTCCCTTCAAAGGTGAGGCAGCGGCAGTGCAACACGTGATGTCCAATCAAGACTCTATGATTTACTTCAGCACTCCTACTCCAGTCTTGGGGCCTGCACAAAGCGGCAGATTAAAAGCAATTGCTGTCACCACCACACAAAGGATGCCACAGTTGGCGAACGTTGCTAGCATGAGTGAACAAGGAATGACTGACATCAATGAAAGTTTTTGGTATGGGATTGCGACTCAAGCCAACACACCTAGTGCCATCACTGATGCTCTCGCACAAGCGGTATTTGAAACCGCTAAATCTACTTCATTGATTCAATCATTAGAAAAAATTGGCTGCAGCTCAACACCCCTTACTTCTAATGAGTTCAGCGAAAGAATCAAAACGGATCACGCCAAATACGGAGCCATCGCACACGCTGTTGGCATGAAGATCGACTAATATTTAGTGCGCAACAATCAGTTGCGAAAGCAAGTCTGGATTGGACAACAAAGCTTCACTTTGCCCTTGGTGAATGATTTGACCTCTACTGAGAACCAAAACATCCTGTGTGACGCTCAGCGCCAGTTTTGCAGATTGTTCCACCAAGATAACACTCAAAGACTCCTCTTTGATTAGTCTCTCAATCACGCGCAAAAGCATCTCTACAATAATTGGGGCCAAACCTTCCATGGGCTCATCGAGAAGCAATAAATCGGGACTTCCCATTAATGCTCGACCCATTGCAAGCATTTGTTGCTCTCCACCAGAGAGCTGATTACCCATGTTGTGTTGACGCTCAGATAGCCTAGGAAACAGGTCATAAACGCGCTCTAGCGGCCAGCGGCCGGGCCGTTGAGCCACTTTTAAGTTCTCGGCAACTGTGAGCGAGGGGAAAATATCACGAGTCTGGGGAACATATCCAATTCCCAAGCGTGAGCGCTTATAAATTGGCGCTTTTTCAATGGATTGACCCTTGAAGTTTATTTGACCGCTCTTCATTTGGGTGTGGCCCATGATGGTGGCCAACAAAGTGGTTTTACCCACACCATTTCGCCCCAAAATCGCCAAAGAGCCGCAGTCGGGCAATTTAAGATTGATGCCCTCTAATACAACTGTGTCTGCGTACCCAGCCCAAACGTCATTGAGCTCCAGCACATTTTTTAAAGATGGATCACTCATGGCCTTCACCTAAATAAACTTGATGAACTCGCCGATCGTTTGCAATCTCGTCCGGGGTCCCTTCACACAGGACTTTCCCCTGAACCAGCACCGTTATTTGTTTGGCAAACTTGAAAACCAAATCCATGTCGTGTTCGATAATCATGATCGCAATTTCACTGGGAAGCGAATCGATGGCTTGAAGAATTCGGTGAGACTCAACCGAGGGAACGCCTGCTGCAGGTTCATCCAACAAAAGTACTTTGGGCTTTAAACCAAGCGCAATGGCCATTTCCACCAATCTCTGTTTACCGTAAGGCAAATCTTTGGCCAACACCTTGGCATCGCCAGAAATACCCAATAAATTTAGCAATTCAAGGGATTCTTCGATGATTCGCTTTTGCGATGCTGCTGTAGACCAAAATTGATTGGAGATGTTCTCGCGCTCCGCAATGGATAAACAAACATTATCCAATACACTCATTTTGTTGAACAAGGTATTGATCTGAAAAGTTCTGCCTAATCCGTGCTTGACGCGATCAGCTTGCGACATATGAGTGACATCCAAGTCACCCAAAAAAACGCTACCAGAGGTGGGAGTCAATCGACCTGTTAATAAATTAACAAAAGTAGTCTTGCCAGCTCCGTTTGGACCAATCAAAGCATGCCGTGCACCAACTGGCAACTCAAAATTTATGTCTTCAGCAACCGTTAAAGCGCCAAAGCTCATGCAAACGCCTTTTGTTTGAATCGCCATGGTCATTTTGCGCTCCCCTTGAATAGCCCCAAAATGCGATCAAACATACCCAAGATACCCCCTCTTGCAAACAAAACAACCACGAGTAAGAGCACGCCGATTCCCAACGTCCAATATTCAGGAAATTGCTTTGCCAAGTAGTCTTGGGCAATCAAAAATACTATAGGGCCAACAAAAGCCCCATACATGCGACCTACGCCACCTAAAATCAACATCACCAACAGTTCACCCGATGGCTCAAAACCCAACACATTCAATCCAACGAATTGATTGGTCTGGGTCAAAAGTGCTCCAGCAATACCGGCAAGGGCAGCGGAGAAAGTATAGACATACATGAGCTTGCCATATACGCCAGCCCCAATGGCTTGCATTCGAAGGTTGTTCTCTCGAATGCCAGTCAATGACGCACCAAATGGAGAAAAAATCACCCTTCTTACCAAATACCATCCGACAAACAGAACCAGCAAACACCATAGGAATGCGGTCTTACCGAACATATCAAAATTGAACAATCCAATAATGGGATCAATGGATACGCCTGAAAGACCATCTGCACCTCCAGTGAGGTTAGTGGCCTTGTTTGCAACTTCCAAACAAAGTGCAGCAATGGCCAAGGTCAACATCAACTGAGTGAGCCTTTTGGTTCTAAGAATAATAGCTCCAGTGATCAAACCCAAAAAAGCTGAAACCATTGCACTGATGAGAAGAGACACAACGGGATCGGTCAAATGGAATCTAACTGACAAAATACCGCAGGTGTAAGCACCTACACCGAAGAATGCGGCATGTCCCAATGTGATGATGCCTGAGTATCCGACAATTAAATCAAGCGACAACGCAAACAAAATATAGATGAGCACGCGAGCGCCCAAGGACAAATACTCAGGTAAAAAGAAATAAACCAAAGCACTCAAAACCCAAGGCAAAACCTCTGTCCACCTCAGTCGTGCATCAGCACTGTATCCAATGTGTTGACTCATGATCTCTTCCCAAAAAGACCTGCCGGTCGCCATAGCAAGAGTCCAATGGTTGCAATGTAGATAAAGAATGAGCCGAGTTCAGGAATCCAATATTTACATGCTGTATCGGTCACACCAATCAGCAATGCAGCAACAAACGGCCCCTTCAAACTACCCAAGCCCCCAACAGATACAACAATCAAAAAGAAGACCAATTGCTCCAAAGGATACGTGGGTTGGATGGCAACGATGTCTGCACCCAATGCTCCACCTAATCCAGCCATGCCGCTGCCCAAGGCAAAAGTAATTGTGAAAAGTCGCTTTGTATTGATCCCAATTGATTGAGCCATTGCGCCATGATCGACAGATGCTCTAACCATTGCGCCCCAAATGGTTCGCTCTACACCAAACCAAAGAGAGCCAATGATCAAGGAGCTAAAACAAATAATAAAAACACGGTACGCGGGAAAGTCTCGACCTAGCAAAGAAAACTGCCCACGAAGATACTCTGGCAAAACAACTGGTTGCTGCAATGTGCCAAAGGTCAAGCGTGCACAAGCAACGCCTATGTAGATGATGCCAATGGTTAGGAGCACTTGCTCGAGTTCAATGGCTCCATATAGTTTTTGATACAAAAGTTTTTCCAAAATAACGCTTACGAGCGCAACCAAGAAAAATGACAAAAACAAAGCCAACGGAAAGGGAATATTAAATTTAGACAACGAGGTTACCAAAACATACCCACCGGCCATTGCAAAAACGCCATGGGCCAAATTGGTAAACCCCATTAATCCCATCGTGATCGATAAGCCAACTGAGATCACGTAAAGAATCATCCCATAGGCCAAGCCATGAAATGCAACACTGACCAGGGAAGCGAGAAAAGAATCCATTAAAAAAACAAACCTATGTAAACAAATAATCCCTTGACCTCACGGCCAAGGGATTGATTTAGAGCCAATAATTATTTCTTTTTATCTGCTTCTTTCATTGGATCTTTGATGGCTGTACCAATGGTTTCGATTTCAACATTGGCAAGCTTTCCATTAACTTTTTTGACTTCACGCAAATACTCTGGGTTAATCACATCACGAGTTTCTGGGTCAATCGAAAAAGTACCTCTTGGGCTGGTCGTGCTTTTGTATTTTTTAAGCAATTCCATGGTCTTATCAGGATCAACTTTTCCAGCTTGTTCACGGATAGCGTAGAAAATTGCGTCCATTGCATCCCATGCCCCAACAGCCATGAAGCCAGGGGTATGGTCCTCGCCATATTCCTTGCGATAAGCGGCCACAAAAGCCTTGTTAGAGGGGCGATCAGAGGCAGCGGAGTAATGGTGAACTGTCGTCACACCCAGCGCCACATCACCCATGCCTTGCAACTCTTCATCGGTCACAATGTCGCCCGTACCAATGTATTTAATTCCAGCCTTTGGCAAATCCAGGTCAGCATAGGCCTTCATCATCCCTGATGCAGCCTTACCAGCTGGGTTATATCCAAAGATCACATCTGGCTTGGCATCCTTGATTCGTTGCATGAATGGAATGAAATCTGGGTTGGCCAAAGGGACACGAACACTGCCCACAATCTCACCACCGCCTTCTTTAAATCCTTTGATGAAACCTTCCTCTGCCTCATGGCCAGGCGCAAAGTCACTGACCGCTGTATAAGCTTTCTTGTATTTCTTAGCCGCCCATTGACCCAAAGGATAGGCAGATTGCCACAGGGTAAATGAGACCCTGGCCATATAGGGAGCATTGGTCATGATCCTGGCACCCGCAGCGTTCATACTGATGAATGGAACCTTTGCCTCAGTGGTCAGTGGTGCAATGGCAGCCATATTGGGAGTCCACACAAAACCAGTTAAAAAGTTCACTTTGTCACGCACAATCAACTCTTGTGCAACTCGCTTGGCTGTATCAGGATTGGGGCCTGTGTCATCACGAGTAATGACCTCAACCTTAACGCCTGGTGGTAATTTATCACCATTGATTTTCATGTACAACTTCACGCCCTTGTCCAATTGGTCACCTTGAGCTGCTGCGGCACCACTGTATGAACTCAAAAATCCAATTTTGACGGTTTGAGCTTGTGCCATACCCGCCAAAGCCAGCGCGCTTACAAGAGCGCCAAGACGCATGAGAGATGAAAATTTCATTGAAACTCCAAAGTCAATTACAAAGAGATACGTATTATTAAGTAAAAAGCGCGCAAATCGATCAAAAAACACTGCGACTCTGCAACAAATAAAGACTACTTAATGCATGGACATTACGTTGAATTAGGGTAAACACTTACCCCATCAATTTTCAATCTTATTTTTCATGTGTTTTTTTAAAAAATCGGACAACTCTATTAGCGCACCTTGCCAGTTACCCATTTCTTTTTGCCAAAACAACAGCGTATTTTCATACCATGGGGTTTTAGTGCCCGATTTCAGCCATCTCCAATCGGCGTTGAAAGGCAACAAGATCAGGGTTGGCGTTCCAGTTGCACTGGACAGGTGAGCGGTTGAATTGTCCACGGAGACCACCCAGTCGCAACAGGTGATCACCGAGGCCAAGCCATCTAAATCGTTGAAAGTATCCAACTCAGGTATCCTAAAGAGCTCAATCCCAAGTGTGTCTTTCAAGGATTGCACGTCTGAGGTGGTGTCCCCATATTGAAGATCAATGAAGCGAACATGAGCAAGATTCAATGCTTGAATCAAGGTTGTTAGGTCAAGGCTACGGTCTTTTCCAGTGGTCAAACTTTTGCTTTTCCAATTTACGCCTATCCAAATGTCACCACTCTTTTTGTATTGTTGAATTGTTTTGGCTTTTCGTGTCTCATCGACCTTCAAATGCTTGTTAGCATTTAGAGCAATCGATTGAATGTCTTTGCCAAACCATCTCCCCAAACTTCCCAGTGGCAAATGTGCATCAAAGTCTTGATCCTTGAGTTGAATTTTGCTAGAGATAAATTTCAAATTGGGGTGGGTT
>CAIKYO010000412.1 GCA_903831655.1 uncultured Burkholderiales bacterium | reverse complement strand
TTAAAGTGGATTCAACGAGAGCATGCCAAAGGAACTTTTCAGTTGGTATTCGTGGAGACTCTCAATCAGTTAGCAGACATCATGACGAAGGCGTTGGAAGCTATTCTGCTCTGGAGTCTGGTGAACCGCTTTATGGGGCCGCCGCCCACACAAGACTAACTTCATTCTTTCTCTTTACCTGTTCGTAATTTTATGTGTGTACGACAGCGTTTCTTTTTCGTTTGAGGTTAGGGTAATAGTTTAATTTCGATATTTGACCAAAAATGCCCTGGTATTTGGTCAGGGGGCGTGTCGAAATTACACTATATGCCGGTATGCGCATTACTAGAGAGAAATTTCTAGGATATTTCTTGGTATTAATTGAATAAGTAAGTAGACAATTTCTGTGGAATAAATGTGATACGGTTATGTAGTTGTTATTATGGAAATTGGGATACCCCAGATTGGAGTACCCCACCGGTAATGGTTTTCCATGTCAACACATAATTGTACACAATCGAGAAAGCGCACAACGGTGCATAACAGAAGTGTTTTTCTCTATTTATTTATTTTATAGTGCGTGTATGTACGTTTTGTTATTATGGTACTGTACCGGTATTTTATTTTGGAATACCGGGCAAGCCAGCAAGACGTCTTTTGGTTTATTGATTGTTTGGTAATTAAAATTACAATTAATCTTGATTTAAGTCATCAAATAAATTAATTAATTAAAAGCTCTTTTAAGTTAATTTGCCTAATGTTTTCTACTACTCAGTCCAAGAAGAATAACGACCATCGCCGTTTCCATAACAGGCGTGGTTCTAATGGTTCTTTCAACCGCAACTCTAATAGTTACAGCGATTTCTCAAATCGCAACATGGTGCCTCCAACCGGGAGTGCAAAGTTCGATGTGGATTCGACTTTCAAGGACCGCCCGGTTTTGCTCGAAGGACGTAGTTCTGAAGAGCTGAAGAGTTGGTTGAATTCAACCCTAACGCCAATCCTCAGGAAGAAAGGAGCGATGAATTTAATCGATCAACCTGGACTTCCTAGGCGAGGACCCCCTTCGGATGCAATGTACGCTACCAACGTGGGACCTGCAAAGGACAGAATGCAGGAGGAGCGTAAAAAGGAAGAAGATATCCATAAGTTCCAAACCCTTCACGGAGAGACTTTTAATGAGGTCGTTAAAGCAATCGAACCCAGTTCGATCGCCTATAACCTCATAGCTCAACTCGTGACCGAAGATGTTCATGGGAACAACTTGAACGAATTGATTAGGGTCTTGAAGGAGCACATTGGTGGTGCTGGAACAATATTTGGTCTCTTTGATCATGTCATAAACTTCTTGACATTTGCTAATGATTGCGAGGACTGTAAGCCCGAGCATATCATTCCGAGGGCTTATCTTTTTCTTGGTGAGCTGAAAAATTTCGAAATCACCCCAGCGGTACCGGCAGTGCTAGCACCGGACGGATCAGTACAAGTGGCAGCGGTACCTGCTGTAACCTGTGAGATGCCTGAGCCGCTGCGTGTTTTTGTCGCGCTAGCAATCGCAAGTCTGGCCGGAAATTCTGCATTGATAAACGAGTTTGTTCGAAGAGAATTTGGTACGAAACCTTTATCGGAGCAGAAAGATTTTTCGAAGGCAAGATGGACCCCAGTCATGGAGACGATGAAAGCCTACATGAAGTGCGAACGTGATTTTACCTCGAAGCCTGAAGTCACCGTTTCCGCGCATTTTACCAAACCCCACGACGGGGGGAATGGTAATTTTGCAGGGGGTGGTTATAAAATTTCTAAGAAAAAACCTGCCGTTTCAAAGAGGCTGAGGAGAGTGAGAAAG
>CAIKYO010000411.1 GCA_903831655.1 uncultured Burkholderiales bacterium | reverse complement strand
GCTGATACGTAAACCTGGCGTTCCTAAAGATGAATCTTTGCTCGAGCGTGATCAAGATTGGTCTGAGATCTTCCGCGAAGCAACCTGGGAAGAGGCGATTGAGTTTGCTGGTGGTGGCTTGAAAAAACTCAAAGATCAGTACGGCAATAAAGTGTTAGCAGGATTTGGTTCTGCAAAAGGAAGTAACGAAGAGGCGTATTTATTCCAAAAGCTAGTACGCACAGGCTTTGGCAGCAATAACGTAGACCATTGCACTCGTCTTTGCCATGCTTCATCTGTAGCAGCGCTTTTAGAGGGTGTGGGCTCTGGTGCTGTAAGTAATCAGGTAAACGATGTTGAGCATTCCAGTCTAATCATGTTGATTGGATCGAACCCAACAGCCAATCACCCGGTTGCTGCAACTTGGTTTAAGAATGCTGCTAAGCGTGGCGCCAAGATTGTGTTGTGCGATCCACGTAAAACTGAAATTAGTAAACATGCTTGGCGCACTATGCAGTTCAAGCCTGATACTGATGTAGCGATGCTTAATGCCATGATCTATACGATCATTGAAGAAGGCTTGGTTGATCAAGAATTCATCAAGCATCGCTCCAATAATTTCGAGGCCCTCAAAGAAAATATCAAGGGCTATAGCCCTGAAGCGATGGCGCCAATCTGTGGTATTTCAGCTGAGACACTGCGTGAGGTTGCTAGAGAATTTGCCACTACTAAATCTGCGATGATTTTGTGGGGCATGGGCGTGAGTCAACACGTGCATGGCACTGATAACGCTCGCTGCTTAATTGCACTTGTGAGTATTACTGGCCAAATTGGTAAACCGGGTTCTGGTCTACATCCTTTACGAGGTCAAAACAATGTGCAAGGTGCCAGTGATGCTGGTTTGATTCCAATGATGTTCCCGAATTATCAACGCGTTGATAACCCACAAGCGCATGCTTGGTTTGAGAAGTTCTGGGATGCGCCACTTGATAAGAAGCCAGGTTACACCGTTGTTGAAATCATGCACAAAATCACTGCGCCCGATAGCGATCCCGATAAGATTCGTGGCATGTATGTCGAAGGCGAAAACCCTGCGATGAGTGACCCTGATTTGCATCACGCTCGTCACGCCTTAGCTTCTTTGGAGCACTTGGTAGTTCAGGACATCTTCATGACTGAAACTGCACTTCTCGCAGACGTTGTTCTACCTGCAAGTGCATGGCCAGAAAAGGTGGGAACTGCCAGCAATACAGACCGGATGGTGCAGATGGGTAAAAAAGCCATCAATCCTCCTGGAGATGCAAAGCCTGATCTATGGATCATTCAAGAGATCGCTAAACGCATGGGCTTGAACTGGAACTATCAAGGTCCTAATGACGGAGTCGCTGAAGTCTATGACGAAATGCGTCAAGCCATGCATGCTGCTATTGATGGCATCACTTGGGAGCGTCTCGAAAAAGAATCCAGCGTAACGTACCCATGTTTATCCCTTGAGGATCCAGGTCGTCCTATCGTATTTGATGATGCGTTTGCTACTGCCGATGGAAAAGTGAAATTGGTTCCTGCCGATATCATTCCTGCAAATGAACGTCCTGATTCTGAGTATCCATTTGTACTCATTACTGGTCGACAGCTTGAGCATTGGCATACAGGCAGTATGACCCGTCGTGCAACGGTATTAGATGCTATTGAGCCGATGGCAACGGTATCGATGCATGGGGAAGATATGACTCAGCTAGGTGTATCTGCTGGTGACGTGATTACTGTCCAGTCTCGCCGTGGTGAAGTAGGTATTCATGTACGCCGAGATGATGGCACACCACGTGGCGTCATCTTTATTCCATTTGCATACTACGAAGCTGCTGCCAACTTAATCACGAATTCTGCCTTAGATCCATTTGGCAAGATCCCAGAGTTTAAGTATTGCGCAGTGAAATTGGCAAAAGGTGGTCATGCATCTACAGTTGTGGGTTACGGGACCAATGACCCTAGCAGGCAAACGACTTAATTTTTTTAGTTTCATGGCTTCACAATTAAAACCCCGTCTTAAAGCGGGGTTTTAATTGATGACTTGTCAGCCTCTGCTAGTGTAGATACAATGTATATACATTAGGAAAAGGAGCTTTGTATGCAAACTAGCATTAAAAAATGGGGTAATAGTCCTGCTTTGCGTTTAAATGCTGCTGTAATGAAGTCTGCCCAATTAAATATTGATCAAATCGTCTCTGTAAAAGTTCAAAAAGGACGAATTGTCATCGAGCCAATGATGAAGCAAGAATATCAACTTGAGGAATTATTGGCAGGTATTACTACAAAGAATTTACACGGCGAATCTGATTTTGGTCAACCTGCTGGCAAAGAACTTCTTTGATGGTGAAACCTTACGTTCCTGAGGCCGGCGACATAGTCTGGCTAGAATTTGATCCTCAGGCTGGTAGAGAGCAGGCAGGACACCGTCCTGCAGTTGTTTTAACTCCAAGCGTTTATAACAAAAAGACAAATCTTATGATTTGTTGCCCATTAACTACTCAAATTAAGGGTTATCCATTTGAGGTATTGGTTAATTTAGATGGTGTTAATTCTGTTATTTTATCGGATCAAGTGAAGTCTTTAGATTGGAAAATCAGAAAAGCGAAATATAAAAATAGGGTGGGGTCAGATGCTCTTGCTGAAGTTAGGGCTAAGGCTAAGGCATTACTTTCCATTTTATAAATCCGCTAATGATCAGATGCTAAATTTAGGTTCATACAATAATGCTAGGTCTCTAACTGCGCAACAAGGTTCCGTTGAAGAGCAAACTCCATTCTTGTCTCGACTAGAGTGGGCTTGTATAGATAATCCAGATTTAT
>CAIKYO010000410.1 GCA_903831655.1 uncultured Burkholderiales bacterium | reverse complement strand
GGTGCAGCGGGAGTTGCATCGATTGGCGACACTTCTGCGGGATGGTTTTGACCATCAATCGGCAATCGACGGTGGTACTGATTTGGATATTCGTCTTCCTCCAAGGTATGAACAAGCTTTTCCTGGCCGTCCTTGCCTTCGTAAGCAAAGCGCACTTCGGGGTAGGTTGAGTCGATGCGCAACAGTTGATCTTTCACGCGCTTTCGGCCTTCGATAGCAGTTCGAAGTACGTCTTCAATTTCTGCCTCGGTGGCTTCACCCTGTGGGAAAAGAATTTTCATCAAGCCTGAAAAAGTCTTGTTAATGCCGTCGCGGTCGCGTGTCGAGATTTCCTCAGACAAGCTGAAATGCTTTTTGTAGCGATCAGAAAAGTCATGGCTTCGCAATGACTTGAGAATCTCGGCCAAATAATCTACGACAAAGCCGAAGCCGGTTGAAAACATCTCGCCACGAATCACGTCAACTTCCCAGCCTGGGATGTAGCTGTGAATCCGATCGAGAAAAGCCGAGTCATGAAACTTCTCTGGCAACGGGTCGAACAAGTCAGAGTGCTTGAGCATGTACGGCACTGTATGGTCCGTATTGCCGACGAACACCATGCTGGCCTCGGCTCCCAGAGTTTCAACACCCCTTGAGAAGGACTTGTTGGCCATGTAGTTCTTCATGATGTCGACCAGAGCTTTGTCGACTTTCTTTTGTTTGCCAGCAAATTCGTCAAAAGCCACTACATCCCAATACCCGACCAGGCCCAGCTTGCCAGAGGAATTACTGACGAACAGCTTTGGCACTGTGACTTCACCGCCAGAAATCAAAATTCCGTGCGGTGAGAACTCAGAATACACATGGGACTTCCCAGTTCCCTTAGGACCCAGTTCAATCAAGTTGTAGTTGCGCTCACAAAATGGGATCAAGCGGATCAGTTGCAAAAGCTTGTTACGCTTACCAAACATCTGCGGGTTAAAGCCAATGCTTTGTATCAGCAGATCTATCCACTCTTCAGTGCTGAACTTCTTGCGTGCTTCAACGTAGCCATCAAATTCAAAACGTGAAATCTGAATCGGTTTGAGGGAAGCAAGAATCCAAGGCGTTGCTGCTTTTTCTTCTGTATGCTCATACTCCAAGTCCGCAATGCACCAAACACCACCAACCAGCAATTTCTGGTGAGCTTTGACGGTTCCTGAATCAATTAAAACCTTTTTGATGCCGAGGTTGGAGAATTCGGCTTCGTAAACATCGTCTTTGTCATTCAGTGAAACGCTGATGCGATCAATGACTTTGTGCCGCCCCTTTTCCTTGATGGTTGAGCGGACCAGACCTGCTTCATTGCGATGAACGTAATGCTTGCGTAAAATCTCTTTGACGGTGTCGATACCTGTTTGGATGGTGGCTTCGTCATTGGTGGCGCAATACTGGCCAAGCAAGTACTCAAGCACATAGGTCGGCACGATTGCATTACCTTTGACGGCTTTCACAAGGTCCTTGCGCACCACCAGGCCAGCAAAGTGCTGATTTATTTTGTCGTCAAGTTCGCTCATCGACTACTCCTTGTACTTATTCTTAAAAATCATTACCAAACGCCAAGTCAATTTGAACTGGCTGACGGAGCACTTCAACTTTCGTCACCGCATCTCGCATGACCAAGTCGTAGCGTTTGTGTGATTCATAGTTGCCGCTCAAAATTGTTAAAAACACAGATCTCTTTCGTTCATCTAACAACTGTGAAGTGCTGTCAAAAGTGAGGGTTTGTTGATCGCTGATAAGTTTTTCGCCATCCCGCAGGGATACAACTACGGTTCGGGCAAGAACGCGTTCCGACACGGCATCCGTCTGAATGAACTCAAACCGTTGGGTGTTGGTCACCACTTTGTTCGTAGAACCCAGTAGGCTGATGCTGACTGAACGAGTTTTCGAACCTTCGGCTTCACTCTCGCGAACGATCACCAGTGGCACTACAACCTCTTGGGGCATTGCACTGCCGTGAACAAAACGGGCACCACCTGCAAAATGAAAGCGGCTCGCACCTTTGGGGACCCAATAGTCCAGGCTGCCATCAGGTGTTGTACCTGCTGAAATTGCAGTGTTCCCACTCCAGGCTTTTGTTGTCTCGCCTAAATCAGTTCCAATCAAATAGCGCTTTTTGGCAATCAGTGTTCCGCTTGGTTTTTCATCTAATGCGGATTTGTCGGCCACATCCAAAGCTGACTCTTGGTACATGAAGCCGTGATCGGCAGTCAGAAGGACCGTTGATCCGTTGAGGCCGTTAATGATGAAGCCCAGGACACTCGACAGTTCCTGCACCGTTTGATCCGCAGCTTCAAATGTCTTTGTTTCAGAAGCCTGCTTGTCGCCAATCATGTCAATGCGGTCGTGGTAAACGTAAATC
>CAIKYO010000409.1 GCA_903831655.1 uncultured Burkholderiales bacterium | reverse complement strand
GATGGATACGGGGTATTCAGTTGGGTCATTGGTGGAATCAAGCTCAGTATCTTCATTTCTTTTCTTTAACCATAAAAAAAATAGTCCGTATCAAGACATGCACCAATTCAACCAAGGCCACACTATATACACTAATTTAGCCATATAGAAGATTATCCCCAGCCCGATTTACTCGGTCAAAAAACCAGTGAAGATCAGAGTTCAAGACCTGCAAAAAAAGTACACGGCAACTGTGTAGAACATGACCGCTTTTTCAATACCGCTTCAAAATTAAATCTCAACTTTATTGATGACATAAGTAAATTCAATTTACAGATTTTGCGGCAACTCTATGTACTCAATAGCGGATTGATAAAAACTTGATAAAGAAGTCTGCCGGGATAAAAAGTAAAGGCGCCTGCAATTATCAAACCGCCAACGTATGTATAAGTCATACATTTTTTGTGCCCTTCCATGTTACCAACCCTGGCAAAATAAACTCCAAAGCTGATTTGAAACAGCACAAAAATACTCAATAAATGAATAGGTGAGTACCCCCAAAAAAAACCATTTGGCATTAACTCTTTTATCCAAAAAGAAGTTAAAGAGATGATTATCATCATGACCACCCACAATCTTCCAAGTACTTTATGTAGTGTTGTTCCTTTTTTTCCAAATAACTGCAAAGACCCAACTAAAAAAGCACTTATTGCAATATACAAGTGTATTTGGATAATAGCAGGCGCATCAAACAACAAACTGAAATTCATCTATAACCTCAATTGCGTAATTTTGGTTTCGAGCACTGACTCAAATGAGTACACATTTAACACCAAGATCACCTACTTGACAAAGGAGCGATTGGCCAAACTAAGTAGCGTCTTGAGCGACTTGATGCAGTCTTGTTGATACAAAAATTAATATTTAACAGGCACCAGAGGTTTACTGTCACTTAAACTGAGAAATACAACTGGTTCTCATATACTGCGCATTGCAATATATTGATAATAACACATTGATATCTAATGAGATTCAAACAAAAGGAAGGATGTCGCTGTATTGCGTTGGTAAATAATAATAAATTACTTCCATTCAATCATAATAAGGCTTGCGATAGACAATCCTACTCCCCTGTATGGTCGTTTGATGGTGGTTGGCTATGTTCAACGTGGCGATGCTCGCCACATTTACTCAATGAGGAAAGCAAATGAGCGCGAACAATCAAAATTTGGGCAGTAATTTAGCAAAAGTTGATTTGCACGAGATATCACCTCAAGAGTACGATGAACTGCCAGATTTAACAGAACTTGACCTTGATCGTGGCGTATGGAAGATTGCCGGCAAGGAGGTTGCCGCCCTTGAAGGTAAGGAGGCTTTTCGTTCGGAACTTAAAAAGAAAAAAAATCAACATTACGCTTGACCCAAACGTACTTGGTTGGTACCGCGCGCAGGCTGGTGGGAGAGGCTATCAGACTTTAATCAATGCCACCCTTAGAGAGGCTATGACGATTCATACAATAGAGGAAACCGTGCGCAGAGTTATTCGTGAAGAATTACACCGTTAAATCTTCAGTGAAAATGAATTAGAGATTCTTTTAAGACCAGAATTTTTATCATTCCCACTCGATGGTCGCTGGAGGCTTTGAACTCACATCGTATGTCACTCGGTTGATTCCACGAACTTCATTAATAATTCTCGACGAAACTTTTTTAAGTAAAGCGTAAGGCAATTCAGCCCAATCAGCGGTCATAAAATCACTGGTTTGAACTGCTCGCAGGGCAACCACATAATCGTACGTCCTGCCATCCCCCATCACGCCAACACTCTTAACAGGCAAGAAAACAGTAAATGCTTGACTGGTTAAGTCATACCATGACTTTCCTGATTCAGAGTCGATGTGATTGCTCAGTTCTTGCATGAAGATGTCATCGGCAGCACGCAATAAATCGGCGTACTCCTTGCGAACTTCTCCCAATATACGAACACCGAGTCCAGGCCCGGGGAATGGATGTCTGTAGACCATGTCTTTGGGTAAACCCAAGGCAACACCCAACTCACGCACCTCATCTTTGAACAAATCCCTTAGGGGCTCCAACAATTTAAGTCCCAATTGTTCGGGTAACCCACCCACATTGTGGTGACTCTTGATGGTGACAGCTTTTTTACTTTTTGCTCCACCACTCTCAATGACGTCAGGATAAATGGTTCCTTGTGCTAGCCATTTCGCACCTTTTGCACCGGTGTCTTTGAGTTTAGAGGCCTCAGCTTTGAAAACTTCAACGAACTCCCGCCCTATGATTTTCCGTTTGGCTTCAGGATCACTCACCCCAGAGAGCTGACTCAAGAAGCGTTCGCTTGCATCTACGCGAATCACTTTGGCGTGCAATTTCCCCTCAAACATCTCCATCACACGGTCGCCTTCGTGCAAGCGCAATAATCCGTGATCCACAAAGACACAAGTCAATTGCTTTCCAATTGCACGGTGGATGAGGGCTGCAGCGACAGATGAATCCACACCTCCAGACAATCCCAAAATAACCTCTTCATCACCAACTTGCTGCTTGATCAAAGCCACAGCTTCCTCGATGTGATCTTTCATGATCCAGTCAGCTTTGACTCGGCAAATATCAATTACAAATCGATTGAGAAGTTTTTGGCCTTGTACGGTATGGGTGACTTCTGGGTGAAATTGCACACCATAAAAATGGCGAGCCTCATCCGCCATTCCAGCTACGGGACAACTGGGTGTGCTGGCCATGACTTTAAAACCTTCAGGCATTTGGGTCACCTTGTCACCGTGACTCATCCACACCTTTAACATTCCGTGTCCCTCGGGAGTCGAGAAATCCTCAATTCCTTTTAGCAACTGAGTGTGGCCATGTGCACGTACCTCGGCATAGCCAAACTCACGTTGATTACCAGGCTGCACTTGACCACCCAGCTGAACTGCCATGGTCTGCATGCCATAACAAATGCCAAGCACGGGTAGGCCGAGCTCAAACACCAAACTTGGCGCTCTAGATTGGTCTTCGTCATAGACACTTGAATGCGATCCCGACAAAATAATACCCTTCACATCTTTTTGTCGGACATAGTCTGCGAGCCACTCATTGGTCACATCGGATGGATGAACCTCACTGTAGACATGTGCTTCACGAACACGTCTCGCAATCAATTGGGTCACTTGTGAACCAAAATCAAGAATCAATATGGTTTGATGTTGCATAAAAATAGACTACTTCAGAAAGGCTTGAATTTAAAACTGCTCAAACAAGTCTTTTACCTGCTTGAGCAAATAATCCAGGGTAATTAATCCGCCCTGTAGTTGGGGGACTCTTTGGTGATCTGCACGTCATGGACATGGCTCTCGCGCATACCCGCAACCGTGATTTCGACAAATTCAGCATGAGACTTCATCTTCTCAATGGATTCACAACCACAGTAACCCATACTGGCTCTCAATCCACCAGCCATTTGATAAACAATGGAGATCATGGATCCTTTGTAAGGCACTCGTCCTTCAATGCCCTCGGGGACTAGTTTGTCAGCATTGGGATTGGTGGAATTGGTTTCCTGAAAATACCGGTCAGCGCTACCTTGTTGCATGGCTCCAATGCTGCCCATACCACGGTAACTTTTGTAACTTCTCCCCTGATACAAAATTACCTCTCCAGGAGCCTCCTCTGTGCCTGCGAACATCCCGCCCATCATGACAGTGGACGCTCCAGCAGCAATGGCCTTTGAGATGTCTCCACTGAAACGGATGCCTCCATCTGCAATCAAAGGAATGCCTGTGCCTTCTAGGGCTGTGGCTACATTATCGATAGCCGTGATTTGTGGCACACCCACACCCGCCACAATCCGTGTGGTGCAAATAGAACCGGGTCCAATACCCACTTTGACTGCATCAGCACCTGCTTTGACCAAGTCCAAAGCAGCTTTGGCAGTCGCAATGTTTCCACCAACCACGTCGATTTCGGGATAGGTTTCTTTGAGCCAACGAACGCGGTCCAATACGCCTTGTGAATGCCCGTGGGCAGTGTCAACCACAATTGCATCAACACCCGCTTTAACCAGGGCTGCTACACGCTCCTCGGTTCCAACCCCCACACCAACAGCAGCGCCCACCCTGAGGCGACCTGACTCATCTCTCGCTGCATTGGGAAAGCTGGTCTGCTTGGTGATGTCTTTAACGGTGATCAAACCCTTTAAAACAAAATTGTCATCAATGACAAGTAGCCTCTCTAGCTTGTACTTATTTAACAACCCCTTGGCTTGCTCAGGCGTTGTTCCCTCGGGCACCGTAATGAGCTTGCCCCTTGGCGTCATAATCTCTGTCACCTTCAAGTCGTGGCGTGTTTCAAAGCGTAAATCTCGCCCTGTCACGATACCCACAACACGACCTGCCTCACAGACAGGGAATCCCGAAACCCCTAACTGTTCAGACAAAGCGATGACCTCCTTGACTGTGAACTCAGGGGTAATCACAACCGGATCTCTTAAAACGCCACTTTCATAGCGTTTGACCTTCAAAACCTCAGCCGCTTGCTGCTGAGCAGTTAAGTTTTTATGAATGATGCCCATACCCCCTTCTTGTGCAATGGCAATTGCCAATCGAGCTTCCGTCACGGTGTCCATGGCTGCAGATACCAAAGGAAGGTTCAAAGCAATCCTGCGCGAAAATTGAGTGTGAAGTTGGGTGTCTTTGGGTAAGACATTAGAGTACGCGGGCACCAATAAAACGTCGTCAAAGGTGAGCGCTTTTCCAAGCAGGCGCATATATAGAGCTCCAAAAGAAAGATTCTAACGTTTTGAAGCCTTTTTGGGCACCTATCGTAGCAAGAATTATGATGATTTGTGGTGAACTGAAAAAAAAGAACTTGCGGATATACTTTCAAGATTATTCCAGCTGCTGGAGCCAACCCTTGAATTCCTTTAAAAATCAACGCTCAAAACCATGGCTTCGATTGACCACTTTCGTCCTCATTTTGAGCTTAAATGGCTGCAGTGTTCTCTCCATCGCTGACACAGCAATTTCTGCTGCTGCAGATGTTGTAGGTATGGGAGTGCATGCGGCAAGCTCAGCAGTCGATGCCATTTTGCCTGGGCCCAAAAAATAATGATCAATTCAATCGTTTTGATTGTAAAAACTTGTGCTGAAGACCACATTTAATAATCAATTACAACGATCCACGCTTCAAACAACTTTGAACATATTTCGACGGGTATTGATGAAATGTGGGCGAGCCACATCACTCCAAGCGGTTCCCCGTACAGCCAACCATTCAGGGCACCCCAATACCTCTGGAGCCAATAAATCGTAGCAGGCCAAAGAATAGGGTCCCGAATCTAGGTTGATGTACCTCTTGGCATTTACACATCCAGGAACCTGGGACAATCCAGGCATGTGCTCAATGTCGTACCAACGAGAGACCTCTTCGAGCCATCCGTTTTCGACATCGGTCTCAACCACATAATGAAATTGAGTAACGCCTTGATCTTTCGCACCTTCAAGGTTCATGACTTCAGACAATCTCGATAGGCTCATGTCCACCGAATCATCTCCCCCACTCACTCTAACTGAGTTCAATTCCGTTTTGAGGGCTTCTTGGTAATTGAGAATTTCCTCATCAGTCACCCTAAATGGAGTACTTACTGAGTCTGAACTCAACTCCCGCACGTGAGGACTCCAATAGGCGTAAAACAAGCTACCCTGCTCCAAATCAGACTTAAAGGCACATCGGGTCAAATGAATGGAAGTCTTGAATTCCAAACTCATGCGTTTCTCAAAAGCGGCCAATGAGACTCGAAGTTTTGAAATTAAATCTGACTCCGAACCACCTTGAACGTGCAGACCCTTCCAATGAATTCGACAAAGCAAAAGGGCAATATCAGTGTCCGACATGTAGCGCCTGCAAAAATCTTGAAACCATGTTGTAAGCACCAATCGTGGCGACCAAGTCAACTCGACCTTGAGGGTTGAAATGCTCCATCACTTGAGCAAATAAAGCATCGGGAACAACAATTTCTTTGGTCATCGTGTCAGTGAGTTTTAATGCAATTTGCTGAATTGGAGTAAGCAAATGTGAAACGTTTTGAAAACCAGAGTGATCCGCCTTGTACTCCGTGGATTTAAGTGCATCGATGGTTTGCTCGGATACGCCAGCCTTCAACGCATGGGGAACGTGAGCATCAAACTCATAGGGCGCATGATTCAAGATGGCCACTCGCAAAATCACCAATTCGCGCACATCAGCTGATAAAGAGCTGTAATTTCTGACGGCCGATAGCATCTGCTCCCAACCGTGGCAGATGGGAGGACTATTGAGCAACACCTGATAGAGTTCAGACACCCTCCCACGTTCGGCCAAAATTTTAGCCTCTTGTTGGGCCAATTCGGGACGCGTCCCAGGTTGCACGGGTTCTATTCTTTTCATTTCGGACCTACTTCTTTTTTTAACAAAAAACTCAATGACGAAAGACAACTAGTCGCATCTGGCGGACATACCGCCGTCCACCACAATCTCGGTTGCAGTGATGAAACGTGACTCATCACTGGCCAAAAACAAGGCAGCGTTGGCTGTATCGCGTCCATCGCCCATAAAAGGCAATGGAATTCTAGATTGCCGTTGTTCCAAAAGAGCTTGAACATTGCCTCCAGCCCTTTGCCCAGCCAACCTCACCTCCACCATGGGTGTATGCAATTGTCCCGGCACCACGGAATTGACCCTGATCCCTTGCTTGGCATATTGAACAGCAAGCACCTTGGACATTTGAATCACGCCAGCCTTCGTTGCAGCGTATCCTACTTGTGCTGAGCCTGTCCAACGGGTACCAGATGTCGATGCCACATTCACAATTGAGCCAGAATTTTGCTCAATCATGTAAGGCAAAATGTATTTGCAAGTCAAGAACACACTCTTTAAGTTGTAATCAACCTGTGAATCCCAAACCTCCTCACTCATCTCAACAGGTCCACCCTTGGCAGATCCTCCTACGTTGTTGACCAACACGTCAATTCGGTTGAATTTTGAAATACAGGTTTTTACAGCTTCTTGGATTGATTCAGTACTCGTGACGTTGCACTCATGGGGCTCAAAGCAGCCTCCAAACGATTCGATCAAACTTTGAGTTTGAGACATATTTTCTTTGTGCAAGTCCAGGCCAAAAACCAACGCACCCTCCTGAGCGAATCGAACGGCCATCGCTCGACCATTGCCCCACCCTGGCCCAACAGAACCAGCTCCAGTGATAAAGACCACTCGATCTCTTAAACGTTGCTGAGCAACAGGGGTCATTTGCAAATCGTTATTGTGTGCTTGGGTAGACATGGGCTTGGTTTAAATAGAGAGGTTGTGAGTCAAATGGTTATCGGGCCCTAGAGCTTTTCAGCTCTTGAAGGCGTATAAGCGCTCAGGATTGGACACCAAAAGTCGCTCAAGTGCATCTTCAGACGGCGCAATCAACTTCAACGCATTGATCAAAACACCATCATCTGGAATGTGAGTGTGATTGGGATGGGGCCAATCTGTACCCCAAACACATTGATCAGGAAATTCAGAAACCAACAATCGAGCCAACTCTATACCGTGATAATAAGGTCGATTGGGATCCGAAAATGGCACGCCCGCATCAATGCGATCAATACCACTGACTTTCACACTGAACAAAGGGTTGCGCAACAAACTAACCAGTCTGGCAAAGTCAGCATGTGATGCGCCCAAGGTGGCATCTACACGCCCCATGTGATCAATGACCACGGGAACTGAACTTTTTTCGAATTCATGTGACAACTCGTGCACCATTGAGCTCTCGAAATGAACCTGTAAATGCAATCCAACCGCTTTCAATCTTGGCGTTAAGTTAACCACATCTTGTACCGTATGAGCACCTGCACCCAAGTGCTTCATAAAATTAAAGCGAACCCCACGAAATCCAGCATTGGCCAGTCGCTTGAGTTCAGTGTCAGACACGTTGGTAGGCACCAAGGCCACGCCCAAATACCTCCCACCTCCAGCTTGTATGGCATCTTCAACCACTCGGTTATCAAGCCCATGAACCATGGACTGCACGATCACGCATCGCCCAATGCCCATCTTTCTATGGAGAGCAAATAACTCCTCTTTACTCGCTTCCTGGGGTGTAGATGAACGTTTTGCATCATAGGGAAATCGAACTCTAGGACCAAACACATGCACGTGGGCATCGCAAGCATTGACGGGCAGAGCAATCTCACATGCGCTGGGGGATGGATTGTAGGTTTGAACAACCACTTCGTTGGACTGAACACTCATGGATTTCACATTCAAAAAAAGCACTTGTGCCTACAAAAAAATAGGACACAAAAAAAACAAAAAATTGCAATAAGCAATTGTCACTCATTTTGAGTCAAGACAGACCTGAGGTAAGCCCTCAATCAATGGAGTAATAAAGCTTCAAATGACGAATTCATTCAGTCATCCTCATGAGGGCCGAGATCAGGAAATAAAACGTCTACAAAGCCAAATTGACTCATATCTGTCATGCGCATGGGGTACAAAATACCCAAGAGGTGATCGCACTCGTGTTGAACGACCCGGGCATGAAAGCCACTGACTTGCCGGTTTATGGCGTTTCCCCACTCATCAAAACCACTGTATCTCAAGTGCTTGTACCGAGGAACCAAACCTCGCATACCAGGCACTGACAAACAACCCTCCCACCCCATCTCTAAATCCCCTGAGGGCTCATCCAAGTACTCGAGTTTGGGATTGATGAGAACGGTTTTGGGTACGGGTTGTGCGTCTGGATAACGAGGATTAAGCTGATCGGTGCCAAAAATGACAACTTGTAAATCAACCCCAATTTGAGGTGCTGCCAAACCAGCGCCATTGGCCTGTGACATGGTGTCTCTCATGTCTTGCAACAATTGCAACAACTCTGGAGAGCCAAAATTTTTTACCTCTTTGGCCTTGATGAGCAAGGAGGGTTCGCCCATTTTTAAAATAGCTTTGACTGCCATTCGTCTTCGCCTTTCATTCAGATCGATGCTGAGCGAGTAAAGCCAAAAAGGCCTCCTCATCCAAGACGGGAACACCCAAATCCTGAGCTTTCTCCAACTTGGAGCCAGCCTCGGCTCCAGCAATCACCGCGGTTGTTTTTTTACTCACACTTGAGGCCACTTTGGCACCCAAGGATTCAAGTAATTCTTGAGCTTGATCACGACTAAAGCCATTCAAGGTGCCCGTGATCACATAAGTCGAACCCTGTAAGGGCTTTACAGCATCCAAGTCAATTTGTACCTCTTGCCAATGCACACCCAAGGCCCTCAGTTGTTCTATCAACTCCCTGTGGTGAGGTTGGGAAAAAAAGGCAACCACACTCATGGCCACAACTGGCCCCACATCGCGTACCTCTAAGAGTTGGTCAACACTCGCATCCATGATGGCATCAATCGAGCCAAAGTGTTTGGCCAAATCTTTAGCCGTTGATTCACCAACATGCCGAATACCTAGGGCATATAAAAATTTCGCCAAAGTAGTGGCTTTGGAGGATTCGATGCTCTTTAAAACATTCGAAGCTGACTTCTCAGCCATGCGCTCAAGGACCATCAAAGAGCTCAGACCCAATCGGTACAGATCGGCCACCGTTTTAACGATCTGCGTTTGCACCAATTGCTCAATGAGTTTTTCGCCTAAATCCTCAATGTTCATGGCTCGCTTGGAAGCAAAATGCCATATCGATTGCATCCTTTGCGCAGAACAATATAACTCACCAGTGCAACGGTGATCCACTTGTCCAGGCTCTCTTAAAGCGGGACTTTGGCAAATGGGGCAACGCTTGGGCATTTCAAAAGGCAAACTTTGATCAGCACGCTTTTCAAGTACAACACCCACAATCTCTGGAATCACGTCGCCTGCTCTTCGCACAATCACAGTGTCGCCCACTCTGACATCTTTGCGCAAAGCCTCATCCTCATTGTGCAGCGTTGCATTCGTTACCGTGACTCCCCCCACAAACACGGGTGCCAGTTTTGCAACTGGAGTGAGTTTTCCAGTCCTACCCACTTGAACTTCAATGCCCAAAACGGTTGTAAATTGTTCTTGTGGAGGGTATTTGTGAGCCACGGCCCAGCGGGGTTCACGTGTGACAAAACCCAGTTGAAGCTGCCAATCCAAGCGGTTGACCTTGTAGACGACTCCATCAATATCGTATGGCAAAGACGTCCGCTCAATTCCCATTCGAGTATGAAAATCGATCAATCCATCTACACCCTCAACACATTGAGTTTGACTCGCAACTGGAAAGCCCAAATCTTTGAGCCAACTCAACACCTCCCAATGGCTTGAAAGACCCATGGCTCTGAGTTCGTTGAGAGAAATCTCTACACGAGATGCAGTTTCATCCTGAGTCAATGCGTTGAGCACTGAATCTAGTTCATGCTGCTGCAAATTTGTATTCAATGCAATGGACGCTTTGCCTCGGACAGCACCCACTCCGTATGCAAAAAAACTTAGTTTTCGTTCAGCAGCGATTTTGGAGTCCAACTGTCTGAGTGCACCTGCCGCAGCGTTCCTGGGATTGACAAATGTTTTTTCATTCTTCAAACCTTGTGCAATTTTCTCCAATTGCCTCAAATTCAATCGATCGAAGTCTGAGCGTTTCATGTAGACCTCGCCCCTCACCTCAAGCCATTCAGGAATTGGTGCCCCCTTTATTGGAGATCTCAATTGAATGGGGATTTGCATGATGGAGCGAACATTTTGGGTCACCTCCTCACCATAAGCCCCATCGCCTCTGGTTGCCGCTCTCACAAGCACACCATTGAGATAGGTCAAATTGATGGCCAAACCATCAAATTTCAATTCAGCAACATATTGAACCTGAGAATCATTCTGCGCTAGAGACAACTCTTTTCGAATCCGATCATCAAAACTCTTGGCCCCGGACTCTTCACTATCGGTCTGGGTTTTAATGCTGAGCATGGCTTGTCCGTGGCGCACGGAGTTGAACTGCTCCAATACCGCACCACCAACCCTTTGAGTCGGGGAATCCGCAGAGATCCACTCTGGGTGATCACGCTCCAATGCCTCGAGTTCTTGATACAGCAAGTCATATTGCGCATCTGAAATCACCGGCGCATCAAGTACGTAATAGCGATGAGCATGCTCATTGAGGTCTTTTTTAAGCTCGTTGTAACGCTGCAAAGAGGGGATCATTGAAGAGGTGACTGTTGAATTGATGAGCTTGGCATTGAATCATTCCACACAAGAATTCTCAAAGCCCAAGAACTTGAAAAAAGGAAAGTTCAGATCTGTTCAATGATCAACTGAACAAGCGCCTAGCTTGTGGGGAACCAGCAGAGAGGTCCCTAGAGGCAAGCACGTCATACAAGGCAAAAAGATCTTGTTCAATATTGGCCAGTGCACTGGAGGTGAGCACATAGCCTTGATCGTCCGTAATGGTGCCCTCCATGCTTTGAGAAAGCTCTTGAGCAATAAACCACATGCGACGAAAGGGTTCATCACTTTGCTCGACCTGGGGAACATCCAAAGTCAGACTCAATAGCCTGATGGCCGAGTTAGCCGGGTCATCTGCCAGGGCTGCTTGTGTGTCAAAACTCAGAACCAAAATGGGCTGAAGTCCGACCGCTTTAGCTGGAATTACCATGCGACCCGGAATTGCACCGGCTACAAATCCAAGCTTGGCAGCATGTTGCTGAACAAAGCCTGGACTCCAGGCTAGGCGCTGGGCCTTGATTTGAAAAATAAGCTGTGCGTCGTGTTCGCCCGCGAATTGATCCAACTCTCTGGCTCGGGCTACTTCCTCCAACATGTCAGTGAACTCAGGCTCGCCTCCAACGGCATCAGCAAAACGCTGAACCTTCAAAACATATTCAGAAAACTCAATCTCATTCAAAGGCCCCAGCCGGTTGGCCAACTGCACACCAGCTTGAAAGGCACTGTAGCGTTGGCCGGCCTTGATGACCTCCCACTCACCCCGATGAGCATTCAATCCTTCTATGGTAAAGAGCTTCCCCCCCACTCGACGTGTCAAGGGCATGTGAGACAAAGCCAATTCACCGGCAATCACAGTATCAATTTCGATAGGCGTTATCACATCAATCAAAGCATCCAGCATGAAACCTTTATCAGCATGGTGCATCAAATGCGCGACTTCCATATCCAAATCTTGCTCACCCCTTGGATCAGAGTCCCCAGAGTGGCCGGAGCCTTGGTGAGCATCATTCAAGTGGGATGCACCTTGGATCTCAATTGCAGTGCTGGGCGAGTCATGGGGGTGCGTGCCCTCGTGTCCGAGATCTCCGTCTAAGCTTGGCTCAGAGCGATTCACATCGAAACCGCTTGGAGGTTTTTCCTCTGCTTGTCTGGGTTTATTTTGCCTTGAGGACCAAGCACCTTGGGCCACAACCACAGCCAAGATCACCCCGCCTACAGCGGCCAAAGCTACTTGCATCGTACTCATTTAAACAAATCCTCAAGCTTCTTTAAAGTGCTCAACCTCAAGCCTCCACCATAGAGACGGCAGACTCCATGTCAACGGCAACAATTCTTGAAACACCTTGCTCTTGCATGGTCACACCGATGAGTTGCTCGGCCATTTCCATTGCAATCTTGTTGTGGGAAATAAATAGGAATTGAGTTTCCTTGGACATGCTTTTCACCAACTTGCAATACCGTTCAGTATTGGCATCATCAAGCGGGGCGTCGACCTCATCGAGCAAACAAAATGGAGCTGGATTCAATTGGAAAATCGCAAACACCAAGGCAATGGCAGTGAGAGCTTTCTCGCCACCGGAGAGCAGGTGAATGGTTTGATTTTTCTTGCCCGGCGGTTGAGCCCAGACTTGAACGCCCGAGTCCAAAATTTCCTCACCCGTCATCACCAATTTGGCATTACCTCCACCAAACAATTCTGGGAACATGCGCCCGAAATGCTCGTTAACACTGTTGAAGGTGGTACCCAAGAGATCGCGGGTCTCAGAATCGATTTTCTTGATTGCCGCCTCAAGCGTATTCATCGCTTGTGTCAAATCTTCAGTTTGCGCATCCAAGAAGGTTTTTCTTTCTTGCGCCAAGGTAAGCTCATCCAATGCAGCCAAATTGACTGCACCTAAAGATGCGATTTCGCGTCCAATTCGATCGATCTCGCTGGACAAACCTTGGAGCTGAACGCCACCTTCTTGAATGCCCAATTCAATCGCACTCAAATCGGCTTGCGCATCGGATAAATGTTTTTCGAACTGCTCTAAACTCAACCTCGCCGCTTGCTCCTTGAGTTGGAGATCAGACATGCGTTGACGCAAAGGCTCTAGAGCTCTCTCCACCAACAATCTCCTTTCATCACTTGCTCGCAACTTGGATGTCAAGTCATCGTAAACACTTCTCTTGGATGCCAACACTTGCTCTCTTTGAGCTTTGATGGCCAAGGCCTCTTGTAACGCCTCAAGTGCTTTGTTCTCTTGAAGCTCCTCAAGCTCGGCTTGTAATTGAGCCCTTTCTTGTGAAATCGAGGACATTTGTTCGTTTGCAGAAGACTGTATTCTTTGCAACTCACCCAAACGGGTG
>CAIKYO010000408.1 GCA_903831655.1 uncultured Burkholderiales bacterium | reverse complement strand
GTCCCCTTACTCAATGTCAGTTTCGAAACCTTTAGAAAAACAGGTAATACCATCTCCTCAAAATATCCGGGTTAACCCGCATATTTCATACTGGTTCGTCGCGAGGCGCTGCGAATCCTGGTTCAGACACCACCGGCGGTCGGGAGACCGCGGTGGAGACTGCCCTGGCTTTAGGGGGCAGCCCTGAAAGGGCGAGACGAGCGGGAGCGAGCGAGTCAACGAAGGTGATGGATTGCGACGACGGCTGTATGTTTCATACTGTCCAAATCACAATTCGAGACCAACGCAGTAATGATGAGCTTTGCACGGCTCCTCATGACGATTCAGTATGAAATATCCAGGCTAGCCCCAATGCCGGTTACCTAAGAAATTAGTTTTGAAAGAGCTTATTTTTAAGTGTTTCATAAGAAGGTTATGAAACTTAAAAAAATCAAGATACAAAGGCAGAGAGGGATCAAGGTTGTCAAGGTTCCAAGCAGTGGCACTCAAATTGCCAAACATTTAGGAGAAGGTTTATTAGGGGAAATATACCCTCGTGGAAAGGTTTTGGCTATTTTACAAAAGCAACAATTGGCAAGCAAGAGAGTAAGAAGCTTACCCAATGATGCTTTGATATATTACGTTATTTCGATGGGGATTTTTATGACGCAAGCTACGCGTGAAGTTTTGAAGTCATTAGCTGAAGGAATTAAATTACTTGATCCTCAAAGGCCACTCACTTTGGCAGGGAAATCGGCTATTATCAGAGCACGGAATCGATTGGGAGCTGGGCCACTCAAAGCACTTTGGGAAGAGACATCCCAACTTATAGGCAATATGCGACAGCAAGGTTGTTTTTATCGAGGCTTGCGCTTAATGGCTATTGACGGAAGCACACTTGATGTGCCCAATAGCTCACAAAATAGAGACTATTTTGGAAAACAAAACTCGAGTCGTGGCGAGATGGCTTTTCCTCAACTACGCTTTGTAGCTTTGTGCGAATGTGGTCCTCATGCAATACATTCCGTTGCTATAGGCAAGTACCATCAAGGTGAAAACACATTGGCCAACTCATTGATTAAAAATCTCACGCCTGAAATGCTCTGTCTTGCTGATCGATTGTTTTTTTCTTTTCACTTTTGGAAAGAAGCTAGTGCCACAGGTGCCAATCTTTTGTGGAGAGTTCGAAATAATTCAGTGCTGCCAAGAGAACAAATTTTCAGTGATGGATCCTATCTTTCTACCATCTATGCCTCTACAAAAGATCGGCTTCATAAGACCAATGGCATCAACGTGCGTATCATTGAATATCAAGTCTCAAAACAAAAAGAGAAGGCTTATATTTTAATGACGACTTTGCTTGATGAAAAGACCTTCCCGGCCAGAGAACTTGCTAAATTATATCCGCAACGTTGGGAAGTAGAACTCATGTTTGATGAAATGAAAACTCATCTTAAAGATGGAAAAACTCTTCTGCGCAGTCAGAGCCCAGAGATGATCCTCCAAGAGCTTTATGGCTTGCTGCTTGCCTATCGAGCCGTACGAACCATGATGAATGCAGCAGCCCAACGTGCTCAGATTGATTCAGATCGATTATCTTTTACAGAGTCTTTTAATATTATTCGTCGCAAACTGCTTGCCATGCCAGCCCTTTCCCCCTCAGGAAATATCTAGATGGCTGAATCATCTCATCAATGAAATTACTCAAGCAAGATTACCCAAAAGACGATGTCGTTCTTATCAACGAGCGGTAAAACGATTAGTTTTGAAGTATCCTGTTTCCTCAATTCGTAAAAATATGAATACTCCTCAGAGAAGTGTTACTAAAATCATAAAATACCTTAAGTAACCGGCATTGGGGCTAGCAACATTTCTTAAAGAGGGCTGTTGTTGAAACCTGATGAAGTGGATGATATGATCGTTCATTTTAGATTACTTCATGAAAATTTCCCAAGAAAGTATTGAGCGAGTGGCTGCTGCAAGCGATATCGTCCATGTGATTGGGTCCTATTTTCCGTTGAAGCGTGCTGGAGTAAACTTTCGGGCACTATG
>CAIKYO010000407.1 GCA_903831655.1 uncultured Burkholderiales bacterium | reverse complement strand
GCTTATTTTTGGTCGTCTTCTTGGTCAAAATATGACGTTTGAAGGCTTGACCTCTCTTAACGGTCCCACCTGGACGAACTCTAAAACGCTTTTTCGCGCTACTCTTTGTTTTCATTTTGGGCATTTCAAATGCTCCTTTTAATGTTGTGCTCGTGAGGCGTTTGCGAACCAGACGCAACCTTGTTGGCCCCGAGACACTTCTTTTGCGTGACCTTCTTTAAGCCGAAGCAACTTGCGTTGTCTCAGCCACGGGTTTGGCCACGCCACCCGGTTTCCTCTTGCCTGGCGCGATCATCATGATCATCTGGCGCCCTTCAAGCTTGGGGAACTGCTCCACCACAATGGTGTCTGCCAGTTCATCCCTAATTCTTTGCAACAAAGCCATTCCCAACTCTTGGTGGGTGATCTCACGACCTCTGAAGCGAAGCGTTATTTTACACTTATCGCCTTCATCCAAGAACCGCCTGATGTTGCGCAACTTGATGTTGTAGTCACCATCGTCAGTTCCAGGTCTGAATTTGATTTCTTTGACCTCAATGACCTTTTGCTTGGATTTCGCCTCAGCAGCCTTCTTTTGCTCTTGGTACTTGAACTTACCGTAGTCCATCAACCGACAAACAGGTGGCACTGCAGTGGCGGCTATTTCAACCAAATCCACATCCATGTCACCCGCGAGTCGCAACGCCTCAGCGATGCTCACGATCCCCATGGCTTCATTGTCAGGACCCGTTAATCGAACTTCCGGAGCCATGATTTCCCGGTTAAGGCGGTGTTTGCGTTCCTCGCGCAAACGGCGGTCGCGAAATTCAGTAGCGATGGTGTCAATCCTTCAAAAATTGGAGCCGAATACGGCCAAAGTGCAAAAACAAACTCAAATACAGAGCGGTGGGTTGAAGAATTAGTTTCTCAAGGCAACATCAGACTGAATTTTGCTCAGAAAATCCTGAATTGACATCACGCCAAGGTCTTTATTGCCCCGTGCCCGAACAGCAACTGCACCAGACGCCTTCTCAGAGTCACCAATGACCAAGAGATAAGGGTGTTTTTGCATAGAGTGAGAACGTATTTTATACGTTATTTTCTCGTTGCTGACGTCTAATTGGACTCTAAACCCTTGATTTTTCAGCATTTTTGCGACATCGGCAGCGTAATCGGCTTGAGATTCCGTGATCGTGAGCACGGAGACTTGAATTGGAGCCAGCCAAGTGGGCAATGCACCAGCGTGCTGTTCAATCAAAATTCCAATGAAACGCTCAAGACTACCAACAATGGCTCGGTGGAGCATGACCGGTCTTTGGCGGGTACTGTCCTCGTCCACATATTCCGCATCCAAGCGCTCCGGCATTGAAAAATCCACCTGTATGGTTCCGCACTGCCATTGACGACCCAACGCATCCTTGAGGGTGTATTCGATCTTAGGACCATAGAAGGCACCATCACCAGGAGACAAAATATATTCGCATCCAGAAACTTCCAAACTATGGATCAAAGCGGCCTCAGCCTTATCCCAAATCTCATCACTACCAATTCGTTGCTCTGGACGAGTCGCGACCTTGTAGATGATGTCATTGAAGCCAAAGTCTTGGTAAACACTTTTGAGCAATTTGGTGAAATCCAAACACTCTTGAAGAATTTGATCTTCAGTGCAAAAAATGTGGCCGTCATCTTGGGTAAAGCCACGAACCCGCATGATCCCATGCAGACCACCGGAAGGCTCATTTCTATGGCATTGACCAAATTCGCCGTACCGCAAAGGTAAATCACGATAGCTTTTCAACCCCTGCTTAAAAATCAAGATGTGCCCGGGACAATTCATGGGCTTGAGTGCGTAATCTCGCTTTTCACTTTCCGTGGTGAACATGTTGTCACGGTACTTGTCCCAATGACCCGTTTTTTCCCACAAGGTCTTATCCAAAATTTGTGGGCCTTTGACCTCTTGGTAGCCATTGTCTTGATAAATGCGACGCATGTATTGCTCAACGCCTTGCCATATGGTCCAACCCTTGGGGTGCCAAAAAACAAGGCCCGGCGCATGCTCATCAAGATGGAAAAAATCCAGCTCTCTTCCGAGTTTTCTGTGATCGCGCTTTTCGGATTCTTCAAGCAGCGTGAGATAAGACTGCAATGCATCCTTTGACTCCCAAGCAGTGCCATACACCCTTTGGAGCATCTCATTGCGGTGATCGCCTCTCCAGTAAGCACCTGCGACCTTCATGAGTTTGAAAAATTTCAGCTTCCCCGTTGAAGGAACGTGTGGGCCGCGACACAAATCCGTGAATTCACCTTCACTGTAGAGAGACACATCTTCATTGGCAGGGATGCTCTGAATGATTTCTGCCTTGTAGTTTTCCCCTAAGCCCTTGAAAAAAGCAACGGCTTCATCGCGGGGCAAAACTCGTCTAACCACTGGCTCATCCTTAGCAGCCAATTCGGTCATTTT
>CAIKYO010000406.1 GCA_903831655.1 uncultured Burkholderiales bacterium | reverse complement strand
CTCCAACTTTTCCTCCCTAAAGGAATTTATCAACAAATCAAAGCAAAATGGGGGCCTTAACTTTGCGACAGCCGGCACGGGGAGTACGCCTCATTTTGTGGCCGAATTGCTCAATATAAAAGCGGATGCAAAACTAGCCGTAATTCCTTATAAAAGCGGCTCTGAATCACTCACTGCCGTTGTGAGTGGTCAAGTTGATGCAACCTCCGAGGCCAGCATTGTTGTAATGCCTTTCATCAACAGCGGTAGAGTCAAAGCATTGGCCACTACGTGGACCCATCGTCTGGCGATGTATCCAGATATTCCAACAGCATTTGAACAAGGCTACACCGATATTCAAATTGCACATTGGGCTGGACTACACGCACCCAAAGGTACACCCGAACCTATTTTGAATGCAATGGCTGTGGCAATCGATCAAGCCATGAAAAATCCAAGTATTGCTGAACGGCTCAAAAAAGTAGGCATCGAACCCGTAGGTGGCACACGCGCATCCTTTGAGCAGTTTGTTGTCCAAGAAAGAACTCGACTTCAAAATGTGGTTAAAACCACTGGAATGACCGAGGACTGAACGCCTAGAATTTTTATTGTTTTGCAAACATGCGCTTGACACGAGCACTGTATGCTTTTTTAATGTGCTCCCGAGCCGCAGACTCTGCACCCAAAGGGTCTTTGGCCATCAGTGCCGATAAAATTTTGGCGTGATCAACCACATTTTCCTTGGCTCGGTTTAAATCCAACATATTGGATTCTCCTAAAAGGCCCAATGCGTCGTGAAGCGGCTCCATGATGCGGAGTAAAAAGCGGTTATGTGCACACAAGATCAAAGCCTCGTGAAATTGCCTGTTTTTCAAAGCAATTTCCAAAGGGTCTTCATCCTCAACCAATTGAGCGTAGTCCAGGTGAAGACTCTCCAATAAAGACAACTCTGCCTCATCTGCATTTTTAGCAGCCATACGCGCTGCAGTTCCCTCTAATGCTTCACGCATTTGGTACAACTCCGAGACCATCGCATGATCGAACTCAACCACCGTAAAGCCCCGGTGAGGATGCTGCTCAGCTAGCCCCTCAGCTTGAAGTCTTGAGAGCGCCTCACGAATTGGCGTTCTGGACAACCCCAGCATATCTGCCAACTCATTCTCTATCAACCGATCGCCTGAACGAAAACGACGTTGCCTGATGGCCAATCGGATGGCTTGGTGGGCCTGTTCTGCCAAAGACAATCCCTTACCTGAATTGCCCAAGGGAGAGCTTTGCCCTTGGGATTCAAGAACACCCGACTTTGAGGGAGGTTTATTGGATGCCATGCTGAGGATAGATACTAGGCCTGGATTGACAAAGCATGTTGAGCGGCGTGGGTGCCTGCAATGCGACCAAAAACTGCGCCTGAAACCAATCCAGTTCCACTGGGGTAATTGAAGTAAAAAATACCCCCCACCATTTCACCAGCACAAAAAAGTCCAGGTATTGGATTGAGGTGAACGTCTAGAACCTGTCCTTGATCGGGAACGGTTCTCAAACCACCAAAGGTAAATGTAATTCCACAGGTGGTTTGATATGCATCATAGGGCGGTTTATCCAAGGCTTGCGCCCAATTTGATTTGGGTGGATAGACGACGTCCTTGGTGCTCTTTCCATCTTTGATGGTGTGATCAAAGGGAGCATCATTGATATTGGCGTTGTATTCATGAACCGTTTTTAAAAACGTCTTGGCATCAACTCCTTCTAATTTTTCTGCCAATTCCTCAAGCGTATTGGCGCTGACTTTGGTGACAAATTTAATTCGATATTCGTTTCGCAAAATATCTTTGACTTTAGAGTCAAAAACCTGCCATGCAAATTGACCGGTTTGTTTGAGGACCTCACCACCGTATTTGGCGTAAGTGAAAGAATGAAAATCAAGGCCTTCGTCAACGAATCGTTTACCCTCTGCATTGATCAGCAATCCAAAAATGTAACTGTGCTTTTGAAATTTATCACCGACGCTCACATCACCAAATTCGGGTGCATTTCGATCCCAACCCGTTGCATGGCAACCCGACCAATTGCCATATGGGGCAGCACCACTATCGAGCGCCATCTTTAAACCATCGCCTTGATTAAAGCGAGAGCCTCTAACCTTGGCCAACTCCCATCCTGGACCCAAGTAGCGTGCCCGCATCTCGGGATTGGCCTCAAAGCCACCGCAAGCAAGAACAACAGATTGAGCCCTAAACTCCACTGGTTTGCCTTGACTCAATGCCTTGACACCTTTGACCTGGCCGTCTTCATAAATCAAAGCGGTGGTTCGCGTGCTGTATTTGATTTCAATTTTGGCTTGATTCGCTGCCTTGTCAAGATACTCAACCAAGCCTGCACCTCCTCCAGAGGCCTCAATAGGCAGGCGGCCAAAAAACTTTCGGCGCCCGTTGACCAAACCTGATTGACGCCCGTAGTTGGCCGAGAAACGAACCCCTTTGCTTCGAAGCCAGATCATGGTGTCAAGACTTCGTCTGACCAATATATCTGACAAATCTAAATCGGTCCGGTTTTGAGTCAAGCGAAAAAGATCGTCGAAATACTCCTCCTCGGTATTGGTACCAAAGTCAGTTTCAGCTTCCTCTTTTTCGGTGATATCGGTAACTTTTTTCAAGTCCTCTACCGTGTTGTACGCAAAGCGCATCACCCCGCCCGCAAAGCGGCTATTGCCACCAGATTCATCTTGAGCTGCAGCCTCCAAAATCAAGACCTTTGCACCAACATCATGAGCTGCCAGAGCAGAACATAGGGCAGCATTTCCTTTACCCACCACAATCACATCGTATTCGTTTTGCATGTTCAATTTCCTTTAATCAAAACCGGTTTAATTCAAATGATTCCAAAAAATTTCTCCCAAATTGCCTGCATGGTCTTGATGCTCCAATTCAGAGATCCACTCATAAGCCAATTGCACCCCCTCTGGAGTCAAAACCCGCTGCGCGCAGAGTTCAAACTTTTCCCTCAACTGGAAAGTGCTCAAAGGATTGGCTGAAGTTCTTCCATGTGGCTGCAATACTTGACTCTCAAAAACGCGTCCATCTAATAGCGTCAACTCAACTTTGGCCGCAAAATGATTGGAAGGATCAAACATCAAATGGTCATACGCTGCAACCTCAATATTGGGTAAGAGCGAAAGTATTCGTTCATCTCGGTAATGCTCTTGCTCGAAGTGTTGAATGCCTACTCGGCCGTCCATCAAAGCTCTTAGAACCACATATTGCAAACTGAATTTCGCATCAAGCTCACTATTGGGTGCAGGACGATTGGTATGGGTCAGTCTGCGGGCATGAATCCAGACACGAACGCCCTTGATTTGCGAGGGATCATAGGAATGATCCAACTTGATTTGGATGGCTGCGTCAATG
>CAIKYO010000405.1 GCA_903831655.1 uncultured Burkholderiales bacterium | reverse complement strand
CATCTCCCACGGGGGAGCCTTGGTGGTGGAGGCGGGCACGGGGGTAGGGAAAACATTTGCCTATTTGGTTCCCGCACTCTTGAGTGGTGAAAAGGTCGTGATCTCCACGGCCACCAAAACCCTACAAGATCAGCTTTTTGGTCGCGATTTGCCCGCTCTCATCAAGGCCTTGAATTTGCCCACCCAAATGGCATTGCTCAAGGGCCGTGCCAATTACGTTTGTTTGTACCGATTGGCGCAATCTAGGCAGGAGGGCTTGTTTCCAGATCGGTATGTGGTGAGCTTGCTGGCCAAAGTCGAGAGGTGGTCGCTCACCACTCGAACTGGGGACTTGAGTGAGTTGGAGGCCTTGGATGAGAGGTCTCCACTCATGCCCATGATCACCTCGACTCGCGACAATTGTCTAGGCAGTGAATGCCCCCAATACAAATCCTGCCACGTGGCCTTGGCCCGCAGAGAGGCTTTGGCAGCCGATGTGGTGGTGATCAACCACCATTTGTTTTTTGCCGACTTGTCCATGAAAGAAACGGGCATGGCCGAGCTCTTGCCGAATGCGCAAGTGTTGATTTTTGATGAGGCGCACCAACTCAATGAAATCGGAATCAACTTCTTAGGCGAACAATTGAGCTCCTACCAGTTAATGGAGTTGGCCACTGATTTGTTGGCGCTGGGGGTGAGTTCGGGTAAGGGCATGGGGGAGTGGCAGGCCTTGTCGTCAAAGTTGGAGTTGGCCAGCAAAACGCTCAAGGCTACATTTTCTTCGCTCGATCGAGGACAGAAATTGGCTTGGGGCGATCACGCGCCCGAGGGGTTGAGTGAGGAGGACTGGAGTCAAGCCTTGGCTCAAATTGAGGAGGTGCTCACCTTGGCTCAAGAGGCGATTGAGTCCTTGAGCGAGAGTGCGCCAGAGTGGATGAGGTTGCTCGAGAGATTTGAGTCTGCCATTGTGCTCACCCATGTCTTTTCTCAACCCACCAAGGAGGGGTGCGTGAGGTGGGTTGAGTTGGGGGGAAGTGTGAGGTTGGTGCAGGCTCCACTTGAGATTGCACATATCTTGGAGCCGCGCATCAAGGGTCAAGCCAGTTTATCGTCCAAGGAGATGGACACGCCCAAGCCCGTTTGTGAGGAGGGAGCCGATTTCAATGCGAAAGTCAGTCCAGTTGAGAGTCCCCCCCAATCTGGGGATGACTCCTTCGTGGGCTCTAATTTGGCAAATGCCTTTCCCATCAAGAGTTGGATTTTTACCTCTGCCACCTTGGGTCACGATGCAAGTCTGTCTTGGTTTACCCAACCCTGTGGACTCGAGAGCGCACAGGTCTTGCAGGTCAAGAGTCCCTTTGATTATCCCAAGCAAGCCGTGCTCTTTGTGCCCAAGGGCATGGTCTTGCCCAGTCACGCCGATCATGGCAAAGAGGTGAGTGAACTGGCTCAAAAGATCGTGCGTGTTTTGCGCGGTCGTACTTTGGTCCTCACCACCACCTTGCGTGCTTTAAAGGACATCAGTGAAAGACTCAAAGTGCTCTTAAAGGATGACCCGCAAATTGAGGTGTTGGCGCAAGGGGAGGGATCTAAAACGGAGTTGATGCAACGCTTCAGATCGGCCTCTCAAGGGGTTGACGAAAAAGCCTACGTGTTGGTTGCATCCGCTTCCTTTTGGGAGGGTTTTGATGTGCCAGGCGATGCTTTGCAAGCGGTCATCATCGATAAATTACCCTTTCCACCTCCCAACGACCCCATGGTTCAAGCGAAATCCAAGAGGCTGGAGTCCCTGGGCAAAAGCCCCTTTAATCACTACTTTTTAGCCGAAGCCGCCGTGTCCTTAAAGCAAGGCGCGGGAAGGCTCATTCGGCGCGAGAGCGACAAAGGGGTGTTGGTGGTTTGTGACACCAGGCTGTCGGGTACGGGTTACGGTAAACGCCTCATGGCCGCTTTGCCACCCATGGCAAAGGCCTCTAGTGAAGAGGCCTTGCTGGCTGGGCTCTCTCGGCTTACCAAGGCCTCCACCAAGGTTTGACCTTGGCGGATACTCCCACGGGTTGGTCGTAGGTGTCGGGAAAGGATTGCACCAAGATGCGTTGCGTGTCATCTCTCAATTCGGTGAGTTGTAGGTGGTCGTAAGAATCACGCAAAATGATCAAAGCCTCGCGAATAGCAGGCACGCCGCGGTATTCATTGATGGCCGATTGAGCACGGTTGATCGCTGCAATGTAGGCTCCTTTTTTGAAATAAAACTGTGCCACATTCACCTCAGACTGGGCCAACACATTCACGATGTAGCGCATTCTGAGTTTGGCATCCTCTGCATAAGTTGAGTTGGGGAACCGAGTCACCAACTCTTTGAAAGACTCAAACGATTCCTTGGCTGCTTTTTGGTCACGCTCGGACAAGTCCTCTTGGATAAAGGAGGAGAGAAAGCCCAAGTCGTCATTGAAGTTGGCCACACCTTTGAGGTAAATGGCAAAGTCAATCGCTGGAGAGGCGGGATTGATCTTGATGAACCGGTTCAAGGTGGCAATGGCCGAGGTGGCTTCACCGCTCTTGAGTTGTGCATAGGCCTTGTCCAATTGGGCTTGTTGGGCAAGGACAGTACCCGCGGCACGGCCTTCTAATTTTTCATAAAGACCAATCGCTTTGTCGTAAATCTTATTGTTTAAATTGTCTTTGGCCTCTGCATAGATGCGCTCAGGCGACCAGTCAACCGTCTCATCGTAGTCGCTGCTTGAGCAACCCACAACGAGTGTGGTGAAAAGAAGGGAGAGCAAAAGGTTTAAGACAAGTGATAATGGAGAGAGTCGAATCACACAACACCTTTTTTTTAAATTCAAATGACTATTCTCTCCATTATCCGCCATGACGCATGACAAGCTAAGCATTATTGAGTCAGAAGTCGAAGATTTTTTCGATCCCGCCCTGCCTTTGAACCCAAATGAGGGGGAGGAGGTGAGGGAGATGGAGATCGGGACTGCCTTGCATGGCAAGCGACTCGATATGGCTTTGAGCGAGTTGTTGCCTGAATTTACACGGAGTTACCTCCAGCGCTTGCTCTTGGATGGTCAAATTCAGGTGCTGCCCATGCAAAGTTTGTTTGCCTCCCAAGCCACCGATGCCGAGAAGGTCTACAAGCCGTCATCCAAGGTGAGAGCGGGTATGAGGGTGAGGGTAGAGCTCAAGCCCACAGAGCAAAGTTTGGCATTTGTGCCCCAAGACATACCACTTCAAGTGTTATTTGAGGATGAGCATTTGAGGGTGATCAACAAGCCTGCAGGATTGGTGGTGCATCCAGCGCCTGGAAATTGGTCGGGAACCTTGCTCAATGGGCTCTTGCACTTGGATGAACAGGCCAAATTTGTCCCTCGAGCCGGCATCGTTCACCGGTTGGACAAAGACACGAGTGGTTTGATGGTGGTGGCCAAAAACCGCGAATGCATGGACAGATTGGTTCAAATGATTGCTCAAAGGCAAGTTCATCGTGAGTACCTGGCGTTGGTCCAAGGGGCTTGTCCAGTTGGCAAACGCATGGAGGTCTACCAAGCCATTGGGCGAGACCCCAGAAATCGCCTGAGAATGGCGGTGGTTGATTTGACCACTCAATCCGGCAAGAGCGCGCACACATCCTGTTTGAGTTTGGCCAACCATGCTCAGCATGCGCTCATTTATTGTCAGTTGCACACGGGCCGAACGCACCAAATTAGGGTGCATTTGGCCTGGCAGGGATTCCCTTTGGTGGGTGATACCCTGTACGGAGGGCGTGCCATTGAGTCTTTGTCCAGACAAGCCTTGCATGCTTTTAGGTTGAGCTTGGATCACCCCTTTACAGGTCAACACATGTCTTGGAGCGCACCTTGGCCAAATGATTTGCAAGAGGCAAGCCAAGAGCTGGGACTCAGTTACAATTTGAGCAGTATCCCAGTAGACATGATTTTGGATTGACTCTGGGACTTTATTTGCCGCCCAGTCCACTTGCTCTTTGTGCATTGCAGCAAGTTGACGTGCACAAAGGTTGATGGTCCATTGAGGCTTACAAGCAGTGCCAAGCCTTTGGGGCATGGATTGAATGCAGCCACATCAGGCCCAACATTTTGGGTCTGTTTCATGGGCGATGCGCTCAGACCCGCTTCATCTCCCAAGGAAGATGGGCATTTATTCTTGGAGTTTTTTTCATGTTGACCTCGCAGGCCCAAAGCATCCTCGAGACCGCGCTGATTTGTTCTGTGCAGCCTTTGTCAGTAAGAGACATGAGGGTGCTTTTTGCGGATGAGATTTCCCCTGACACGATCAAGACACTTTTGCAAAATATCCAACAAGAGTGCACCTTCAAGGGCATAGAGCTTGTTGAGGTGGCGCATGGTTGGCGTTTTCAAAGTCGGCCTTCAATGAGGTATTTTTTGGATCGTTTGCATCCCGAAAAACCACCCAAGTACAGCCGTGCAGTTTTAGAGACCTTGGCCATCATTGCACACCGTCAACCTGTGACCCGAGGCGAGATGGAAGATATTCGCGGTGTGACCATCAACTCACTGGTGATCAAACAACTTGAAGATCGGGGTTGGGTAGAGGTCATTGGTCACAAGGAAACAGTGGGTCGCCCCGCACTTTTTGCAACCACCAAACAATTTTTGGATGATTTGGGCTTGTCCTCGATTGAGCAACTTCGCCAAGAACCACTCTCAGAGCAGGCGCAAGCCAGTTTTGCGCAGTTTGAATCCACACTGGGCGGTGATGAGGCGGGCTTGTCTGAACATGTGGACGTCTTTACCCAAGAGCTTGACTTGACCTTGAGCGGCAGTGATGAGCAAAATGCTCCTACTGAAGAGTCCCATGATGGACATGATGGCGATCCCATGTCCGATGCCTCTGAGGCTCCAAAATCTTCCCAATCTCAGTCAAGCACTTCGCCTGACTCCAACCCAACAGACCCCAATCATGGGGCTCATGAATGAATCAACCCAATCCTCCCTCCTCCTCATCCCAAACTCACGATGAGCAAACACAGGCAGACCTCGAGCCTTTGAACCACTCAGGGGGGGAGTTGGACAGTCCCATTCGCTTTGAAGATGTGGTTTCTGGCGAATTCGATGAGTCCTTGGAGTCTGTACCAAGCGGTCACGAAATTCCCAATAAACGAGTTCTTCCTCCTCAAGCCGAGTCACCCAAGCTGCACAAAGTGCTTGCTCAGGCGGGCTTGGGCTCCAGGCTTGAGATGGAGAGGTTGATCGTTCAAGGTCGAATTTTGGTCAACAACGAGCCCGCACACGTGGGTCAAAGAATTCAATATGGGGATCAAGTTCGTGTGAATGGAAAAGCCATTCACGTGCGCATCTCTCCTCCAGCAGCCAGGGTGATTGCTTACCACAAGCCTGCCGGCGAAGTCGTGACACATGATGATCCACAAAACCGTCCAACTGTCTTTAGAAAATTACCCAGGCTGCACCAAGGAAAGTGGCAGTCTGTGGGGCGTTTGGATTTGAACACCGAAGGTTTATTGCTCTTGACCAGTTCGGGTGAATTGGCCAACCAGCTGATGCATCCCCGCTTTGGTCTTGAGCGTGAGTACGCGGTCAGGGTTTTAGGTGCATTGTCCAATGAGGAAAAGGCCAAGCTCCTTGAAGGGGTCAATCTTGAAGATGGTCCAGCTCATTTCTCCACATTGGAGAACGGAGGCGGAGAAGGCTCCAATTGTTGGTACCGGGTCACCATCAGTGAAGGTCGAAACCGAGAGGTTCGCAGAATGTTTGAGGCGGTAGGGCATGCCGTTAGTCGTTTGATTCGAATTCGCTACGGCATGATGGTGCTCCCAAGAGGTCTCAAGAGAGGCGCCTTCATGGAGCTCGAGGAGCGTGACATCAGGGATTTGATGCAAGCCGCGGGCATGCACGATGCATATCAAAGTGCTGCCGTTGGAGCCGCCAAGGCTCCCAAGGTCAACCGAGCCCGGCCGGGACAAAAAGGGGCGGGTCCCAGGCCCTCCACACCTAGAGTTGCACCCGCTCCTGCACCTATTGGAAGAGGTCCTGCAAGGGCTCGCCCATTGGTCGGTAAGCGCGCTCCAACCCCACCCAGCGAGCCCGCACCTCAAGGCTACATTGGAGCGGAGAGTTTTTCCAGGCAAAAAGAAGAAAAGTCATCCGCCTCCAAGAGGCCTGTAAGGGCCAATATCAAACGGGGAAATCGCTAAAAGTCATGATAAAGGGTTAAAATATAGGGCTGTACTGAAAACAGGCCTACCCAAGGGGTTGTCGATCCCTTTGGGGCTTTGTTTTTTGAGATCAACCTTTGAATTAAAGAAACTAGAACATGTCAAAAGAACGCACCCTCTCCATCATCAAGCCCGATGCTGTTGCTAAAAACGTCATTGGTCAAATTTATGCTCGTTTTGAAGCCGCTGGCCTCAAAGTGGTGGCTGCTCGCATGGCTCACCTCTCAAGAGGCGAGGCGGAGGCTTTTTACGCAGTGCACAAAGAGCGTCCCTTCTTCAAGGATTTGGTGGACT
>CAIKYO010000404.1 GCA_903831655.1 uncultured Burkholderiales bacterium | reverse complement strand
CTGCCTTTTTGACGGGTAACCCAAACTTCCTTGATGCAAGGATCGAATAGAAACCAAGTTGAATTTTGTACTCGGGCGAATTCAATTCGCTTTGACCAAATTTATAGTCATAAATATGAATACCATCAGGGAAAATAACCAAGCGATCTATATAACCTTCCATACCCAATTCAAGATCTTCTATGTATTCCTCTGAAAGAGAGCGACCAACTTGTGAATCCACAGACTGGGTTCTTTCCCCATTTTTTGGATCTTGCAATCGAGCCTTTATCAAGCCTTTCGCTGCAACTCTAGTTTTGAAGTAGAATTTCCAAGAACTAATTGGTGGAACAGGGCTAGGTTGCCACTCTCTTAAATATCGATCAAAATATACTTCCTCAATTTCTTCCCACATCTTATCGAATAGAATATTCATATCATCCAGATTCATTTTTGATGCATTTTCCAGCACCTTGTGAGCAATTTGACCCAAAAGTGCCATTTGAGGCGTCTTCACACGAATATTTGGATACTGGCTCCTAAGAGTAAACGATTTGTTGCATGCTGAAAAACGAATGAAGGAAGATGGCGAGAATTTCACCCTATCTTGTTGATTCAACCGAGCAACTCCATCAATATTTTGTTGGGGTTTCTGTTGTAGGTGAACGCACTAGAAAGTGAAACTTTCTGTAGACCATATTCTATTTTAAGTTCCTCTGAAATCTCAGATGCCGTCGGTCCGAAATAGTCCTCCTCCTTCAACCAAAGAGGATGAACAAAAACAACTGCCTTATTTGTATCTTTAGAAATGATTCCAGGCCAGCCGAGCTTTTCTACATACGCTAACTCAATACCCAACAGACCATTTTGAATTATGTCTTGGATAAGTTTCTGAGAGAAGGGCATCCAAAGGTCGCTCCGTAGCGCTCCGCCACGGATAGCAGAAGTTAGGTCCAGGGCTAAGCGCCAATCCAATAGTGAATGAAGATTGCGATTGTTATAACTTCTGATGCAATCAGGGCAAGAAGTAGAGCAATTACTATGACTATCTTCAAGCCAATTTATGCCAAAGGACCCTTCGATCTCGTTTAGAATCTTCTCAAACTCGCCCCGTTGTCCTATTTGGACGGAATAACCTGCCCCATTCGCGTGAGAATCAGCGATGAATATTTTGGCAGTCTTCATGTCAGAGTGCCGGCCATTCATCCTTTGATGCCCCACGATGAATTCATCTGAATCGACACCCAATACAACTTTGCAAGCATTTCTGAGTGCCTCAGAGAATGATACGAAAGCCGAGGTTCCGCTGGCTATGTTCGTTTTAGTTGGATCAAGATTTGACAAAGATACGGGTATATCTCAGAAAACATGTGCCAACTCCGGTTCACTAGTGGAAACATCGATGGTGAGCGCGTCAGTAACGCGTATATCACCAATTGTGATTCGTCTTTCGGTGCCCACCTTTATATTTGATCTTGCACTTGCGAAATCAGGAACAATGACAGTTTTATCCATTGTGTCTACAACTTCAAACCCCTTTCCCTTATTGTCATTAATAGAAACGAGTCGAGATTGCTCAAATATCTTAAGCTTTGCCCCACCAAAGATGATTGGGAGCCCACTTTCTTTATCCGGAAGCACCAATGCCGGGAAGCCACTGGAACCTCCCGTGGAAACTTCGCCATCATAATCTTTTGCTTGCTCATATCCCGGCCCCAAACCTCCCATTTCAATAGACCACAATGTTCCGCCCTTGTCCCATATTTCAACAGCTTCTTTTGCATTTTCAGGGTAAATATTCATAATACCTTCCTTTCATTTAATTTAGAG
>CAIKYO010000403.1 GCA_903831655.1 uncultured Burkholderiales bacterium | reverse complement strand
TCCTCGTTTCTTTGCATTCACGAGCCCCGGCTACTGCGTTTTCTTAGAGCCTTGGAGAGCGTCGTTACAGACACTCAAAGACAGACAAAGCGCATTGATTGATCAAATGCTTGCAAAGCGGGCCCAAGAGACTCGCCACCCAGTTGAGGGCACTCTTGTCATCAAAGACGCAACCCTCTTTAACAGTGAAACGGGAGAGCTCACTGAGCCCAAACATGTCTACATCAAAGAGGGCAAGATCGTTAAAATTTCTGACGCAAGCGGTGAACCCATTCATGCCGACTCAGAGGTTGATGCCAAGGGGCAAGTGCTCCTGCCTGCTTTGGTCGACATGCATGCCCATATCAACAGTTGGTCTGCCACTTACAACATGGCCAATGGAGTGACAACCATCAGAGACATGGGAAACGTGAACGAGGAAGTTCAACAACTCATTCGTCGTGTCAAAGAGGGAACTATTTTGTCACCCAACATTGTGGCCAGTGGCCTGATCGAGGGCAAGAGTGAGTACGCCAACTCAGATGGCATCATGGTTGAAAACCTGGAGCAGGCTAAAAATGCCGTCGATTATTACTTCAATCACGACTATCCCCACATCAAAATCTACAGCAGTTTTCCCAAAGACATCGTCAAAGATATCGTGGACTATAGCCACAGCAAAGGATTGACCGTGGGTGGTCATGTACCTGCATTCATGAGCTCTGAGCAAGCCATAGAAGCAGGATTTGATGAAATCAACCACATCAATCAACTCTTGCTGCACTTGGTGGCCAATGACAAGACCGATTCCAGAACTTTGGACCGTTTTTATTTGCCAGCAGAAAAATTTGCCGATCTCGATTTGAATTCACCCCCTGTCCAACACCTCATTGCTCTACTCAAAGACAAGCATGTCACAGTCGACCCCACTCTGGCTGGTTTTGATTTCTTAAAGCAAAAAGACGGAGAGCTCTCAGCCCCATTTATCTCCATCATGGACCATTTGCCGCCCGACACACAACGTGAATTTCGAGTGGGTACCATGCAAATTCCAGACGAAGAAACTGCGCAAAGGTATCGAAAATCTTACGAAAAAATGGTTGAATTCACGGGGCTCTTGTACCGCGAGGGCATCCCCATTGTTGCCGGCACTGATACTTTTGCCGGCTTTGGGCTTCACAGCGAATTGGCGCTTTATGTCAAGGCAGGCCTCACCCCTGCGCAAGCCATTAAAGTGGCCACCCACGGTGCAGCCAAGCGACTGGGCGCACTCTCACAATTGGGCTCCATTGAAGAGGGCAAAAGAGCTGAGCTCATTTTGGTCAAAGGGCAACCAACACAATCCATCGAAGACTTGAGAAGGATCACGCTCGTATTGAGTCAAGGCCAAGCCATTTACCCCAATGAAATTTACCCGTTGATTGGTGTAAAACCCTTCATTGACGAGCAAGCCAAAATGGTGCGAAAGAAAACTCTTGAAGTACATTGATCCAAGAACCCAAGGCATGCAACATTTGATGCCTCATCTAAAACTTAATGTTTTTGAGCGGCTCTCATCTTAAAAGGTGCTTGGTACATCCATACTGGCCTTGAATCTGCGCCAATGCAAATTGCATTGGCCACCAAGTCTCGGGCCTCAAACTCTAGACTCACCAACCAAGCGCCGCTTGACAACTCAGTTCTGGCTTTCTCCATCGCTTTGGGCATGCTCTCAGGTCTTTGAAACATATAGACGACATCGTAACTGCTCCAATCGGCCAACCAGATGTTGCCTTGCCTGATTTTGGCCCAAGGGCATCTGATGGCACAAAAAACTCTCAGCAACCAACTCATCTCCAGACCGAAGAACTGGGCTTGGGGATAAGCTTTTCGCAAGGCCTTCAGGCCGTCGCCTAGACCACAACCCGCATCCAAAATTCGTGCACCCTCGGTCAATTGAATGTGAGCTGGCATTTCTTCCAGGGCACGCGAAGGTGTTGGAAACAAGGGTGCATCGCTCCAAGCATTCAGAGGGTACACCAGGGCAATCAAAACCAGCAAACACAGCCATGCAACAGGAGGCATGGACAACGCAGTAGAGTTGACCAACAACTGTGACAAGGGAAATCCCATCACAATCAAACAACGCCTCCAAAGGGTCGTACCCAATGCGGACAACAGCAAACTCAATAGCGTGGCTGCGACCAGGCACCAAGCGTCATCCACGTCTAACGCGTTTAAAAAGGAAAACAAACCCCACGATAGGCTCCAAGCCAAAAGTGCTGGCAAAGGCCAAATTGCAATCTTCATTAGATGGTTAAATGGGTGGGTGTGAGCAAAAGGTCTGATTGACAACCTAGGCCAAGTCTTTTTTTATTTCAATGAAGACTATAAACTAAAAATTTAGGTGAGTTGAGGTTTCTTCTCCAGCCTAAAAAACTTGAACCTCAATTGGCACAGGGGAACATTCAATCCGACTCCGCCCTAAGACACAACACCGGTCATGTGGGTCCGCGCGCCGAGAGTTCAAAGAGTGGAGGTTCATGTGAGTTGGGGTGCTTTCATTCCATCAAAGGACTTGGTGGACAGTACCCCCTTGATGTGGCCATCTCTTGTTCTCCGCCAGCACCGTGAATTCGCAGAAACCTTTTGAGCAGCACCCTCCGATGCGCCTAGGTTTAGCAATTCTCGTTTAATTGTCTCGCCTCTCCTGCATTGCTTGAGCTGTATGGGCCTCAGTCGGTGACGCAAGCAATCCCCCAAACAAAACGGAACTTGTACCCGTAGAGGAGTGCCCATGCGGGGAGCACCCAAAAAAAAGCAACCCTCAAACTCATGCTGGGGTTGCTTTTCATCAGGCTTGGCCGAGCCTGAGCTGGGTTACTGAACCATTTGCCAAGGCACTGGACAAGTTTGAACCTGAGGATAGTACTGCTGGTATGAGGAACAGTAATAACCCACTGGCGCTTGAGGATTGGTGTAGACGGGCTGCGCAACAGATGGGACCACAACACCAGGCGTCACATAGGTGGGA
>CAIKYO010000402.1 GCA_903831655.1 uncultured Burkholderiales bacterium | reverse complement strand
TTATTGGTTGGTGATAATTTTGGCTGTGGAAGCTCCCGAGAACATGCGGTCTGGGCGCTTCAAGAATTTGGGTTTGATTGCTTGATTGGATTGAGTTTTGCCGATCTATTCATGGAAAACTGTTTTAAAAATGGAGTCCTTCCGATTTCGCTAGATGCCAAAGATCACCATTTTTTTCAAAAGCTTGTTTGTAGTGATACCAAACCCGTCGAAATATCAATTGATCTTCAATCATGCAAAATCTTTGATGACAAACAAGTTGAAATTTGTAGTTTCACTGTGCCTGCCACTCAAAAAATGATGCTTTTGGAAGGGCTGGATGATATTGGTCTTACCTTAAAAAATGAGACACTGATCTCAAAGTGGGAAAGAGAGTCAAAACAAAAGTACGGATATTTGCAATCCCCAATTAATGTATTTTGAATCTCAGTCTGTGTAACTTTACGTAAACCTTTGTGGGTGAATGATTTTGAGTCTTAAAATCTAAAATTATCTTTAGTTTACAAATGACACACTGCACAACCATCGTTACAGACCGACTGATAATTAGACCGATCGAATTAAAAGACACAGATGCCTTTTTTCTAATGATGTCTGATCCTGAATTTGCCAGAATTGCAGGAACTGAGGTACCCCAGAGTCGAGAACTTCTCCACTCCAGCATTCAAATATTTATGGATCTGAATGTCGCAGGTTTTTATCAGAAAAGAGCTATTTGTCTCAAGGATAACGATGAATTCATTGGCGAATGTGAACTTTATCCATTAAAACCCCAGATTAGACCTTGGGATGAGTGGGTTATTGGTTTTAGTCTTTTCCCAAAATATTGGCGAAAAGGACTCATGTTTGAAGCTTTAAAAGGTGTTATTTTTCATCATTTTCAAGATCCCAATATTCTTCGAATTAAAGCCGACGTTCATATTAACAATGATGCTTCTTCTAATATATTGAAAAAATTGGGCTTCAAATTTGAGGGTATCCAGCGATCTAAATTAAAAATTTACGATTCTATTTATGACATGGAGCAATATTCACTTGTGAAAGGTGATCATCTAAGTTGATTTCTATTTTTTAATTGTTTTTTTGTAATATTGTCAACAGTTAAAACGCTTAAAAGTTTACCTTCAAAGGGTTACATAATTTAAACCTTTGAGTGTCATCTTTCTTATGCGTTCTCTATTTATTCTTTTAACCAAACTGCCTTCGTTAATTTTATTTGTTACATTGTTTAACCATGTTTCAAATGCGCAAAATATTGATTGGCCAACAAAACCTGTAAGAGTCGTTTATCCTTATGCTGCTGGAGGTATTGGGGATGCAATATTTCAAGTGATCGGACCAGCTTTAGAAGCTAAGCTTGGACAACGTTTTATTGTTGACAATAAAACAGGTGCAGATGGAAAAATTGGTACCTTAGAGGTTGTCAATGCTAAGCCTGATGGATACACCTTGCTGATGGCACCAACCGCAAATTACTCAGTTAATCAACACTTATTTCCCAATCTGGGATATGACCCTATATCTACACTTGAGCCAATTAGTATGGTGGCTGAAGCCCCTTTGATTGCTGTTACATCTATTTCAGGACCATCAACTCTCAGAGAGTTTTCACAACAAGCTTTGGCTAATCCAAATAAGTTCAACTACGGATCACCCGGAACTGGATCGCCACCTCAATTGGCAGGTGCCTTGTTTTCTCAATTATCGGGTAACAGTATTGAGCACATCGCTTACAGAGGAACCCCGCCCATGGTGATGGCCATGATGGGGGGAGATATACAACTAGCATTTGGTTCTTGGTCCGCAGTCGGAACCCAAGTTAAAGCTGGGAAAATTAAACCACTTGCGACCACTGGTTCTCAGCGTTTTGATGATCTACCTAACGTACCAACGACTAGAGAGGCTGGCTTTCCCGACCTCAATCTCACAAATTGGTGGTTGATCTCAGGACCTAAAAATATTAGCCCTAAAATTGTTTCCAAGTTATATCTTGCACTCAAATCTATTCTTTCAGATCCACAAATCAAGTCAAAGTTAGGTGAAATTGGTCATGTCGCGGTTGGACTTGACCCCAAGGAGTCGGCTTTATTCATTCAAAGTGAAAGTTTGAAATATAAAAATTTGATTCAGAAAAATGGAATCAAAATCGAGCAGTAAGTACCCCAACCATAACTGGAGTGATTCATGCGACATTTTCATAGACTTGGCTATTTATTCGTATCGTTATATTTCTTTTGTCTAACTTGTGCATTTGCCGATACAACACCAATACGAATTGGAAGTACTTTGGCTTTAACAGGTCCGTTTAGTGCAACCACAGCAATGCAAAAAATTGCTGGGGATATATTTATTGAACAAATTAATAAAAGAGGAGGGTTGCTAGGAAGACCGGTCGAGTGGGTTTTGAAAGATGATCAGTCAAAGCCGGAGTTAACTCGAATACTTTATGAAAAATTAATCACAGATGATAAAGTCGACTTGGTAATCGGTCCTTACGCTACAGGTGCAATCTTAGCGGCTATGGGAGTCGCGCAAAGATTCAACAAGGTGTTGCTGCACAATACCTTTGGCCTTCCTTCTCAAGCTAAATACGATATGCAGTTCTCTGTATCTGGTGGTGCATATGAGATCGAGCGGGTGTGGCCTAAGCTTGTATTTGATTCAATAGCTACTTCCTCGAAACCCATCAAAAGTGTTGCTATTGTTAGCAGTAAGTTTCCATCCGTTTATTTTGTCTCTGAAGGGGCAAGAGAGGAGCTGAAGAAAAGAGGAATCAAGGAAAGTCTTTTTTTAGATTGGGATTTTGGTAATCGAGATTTTGGAGCTATTGCGGCTCGTATTAAGGATGCCAATCCTGATTTTTTATGGGTCGGAGGTGTTGGTGTTGAGGGCAACTTGCTTATCGATGCAATGAAGAAAATTGACTACTCACCATCATTGAGTTTCGTTACCTTTCCCGCTCCAAGTTTGATGACAAAATCTCCAAACGGCGAGGGTGTAATGGCTCTCACTGTATTCGAGGAGCATCCTCCATTTACCAATAATCCTGTTGCCGCCAATTTTATAAAAGCGTTTCACGAAAAAGGAAAGAACGAAAATCTACCCGATCCCAGCGTTGACCTGATGGCTTCAGTTGCGTACTCTACTTGGCAAGTTTTGGAAGCAGCAATCGTTGCAACGAAAAGTTTAGACGATAAAACCCTTGCCGCTTGGATCAAGAAAAATCAGGTTGACACCATCATCGGAAAAATGAGATGGGATGGAACCAATAACTTTATGGGTGGTTCAGATTTGTACAAAGTCAAGCAAGTGCAGAACGGAAAATGGGTTGTTGTTTATCCCAAAGAGTTTGCAGCACCTGGTGTTAAGTTGAACACACCTTGATTTGCAAGCGGTGGGTTGCAAGATATTGCTTGCAACCCATTTCTAACTAAGGTTAGGCTCTTTCAGCTTTCTCGATGGCCAATTTCTTTTGCCATTTTTTCTTCCATAAATCCCACGAACGGTAGTATTCTTGCCATTTGACATTGGCTGCAACTTCTTCGTCATCAAGATAGACAACTGCGTTTGCATCACCGGTCATCATCATGGCTTGGTATTGCATTTTGGCGTTTTTATCTAGATAAATGGTTCTTCCAACA
>CAIKYO010000401.1 GCA_903831655.1 uncultured Burkholderiales bacterium | reverse complement strand
GGACAAAGCCAGAAAAGCTGCTGGTTTAGGAGAAGTGAGGATGCATGACTTGAGGCATTCCTTTGCTTCTGCCTTGGTCAATTCAGGCATGACCCTTTACGATGTCAAGGAGATATTGGGTCATACCAATATCAAAACCACTGAGAGGTATGCTCACCTGAACAACACCCGACTCAAAGCAGCATCAAGCACGGTCATGGATTTTTACGGGATCGATGCCTTTAAAGTCAAAGCTTTGGACACTACATCACCCGACAAGCTCTCTCCTGCCTGACCTCTCTACCGTCTTAGGTCGAGGGCTGGTTTCTGACTGCTTCCACTTTCCGTCCCAGTCGATCTCAACTTGTAACCCATTGAATTGGTTTTGACACTCAGCTTGGTTTTCATGTCGTTTTTTTCAAAATGGCCTATGGAATACTCTATTTTATTTAAATCTTAAGTATTCAATCAGCTAATAATGCTGCAAAATGAAAGAATTTATGATATCCTATATGAATATCTTATATGAACTTTTTGATGGGTCTCTTTTTATGCGTCAAGCACGTGGTCCAATCGCTTTTACACCTGCACTCCAACGAATGACTTGGGTTTGGGTTTTCTCATTGATCGCATTCTCTTATCTAGAGAATGCGAGTGCTCAAAGTCTCTCAGAAACACTCATGTCAGCTTGGGGTCATGACGCAGCGCTTCAGTCTGCTGCAGCAAACCGGGTTGCTGCCAAAGAAAACGTAGACATTGCTCGTTCACGTCTCCTCCCGCAAGCCAACATTCAAGGCTCTCAAGCCAGTCTATCTCAAACCACCACCCAAAACACAAGCCTGGGTCCTCAGGCAACACCCTTTAGAGGCAACTCTTACAACTACTCATTGTCCATTCGGCAAGGCATTGTACGTCCCAGAGATTGGGTTGGTTTGGATTTGGGTAAACAACAAGCTTATTATGGTGAGTTGAAATTTCAATCGGCCAAATCGGACTTGTGGAACCGTGCAAGCGGAGCTTGGCTAGATTTGCTATCGGCAAAGATGAACCAAGAGATCTATGCCAAGACCATACAAACGGTCTCTGAATCTGCCAAACAAGAAACCCTTCGTTTCGAAAAGGGAGACGGAACACGGGACAGCATGATTGAAGCGCAAGCTCAATTGGCTCAGGCCCGTGCGATGCTCAAAGATGCAGAGCTCAATTTGAAATCCAAGCTCAAAGCTTTTCAGTTGTTAAGCGGCATAGATGCCAGCGACTGGATGAACCGGCACTTGCCCAGTGAGGACAAAGTGCGTTTTGTGGATTTTGAAAAAGACTCACTTTGGGAGCGCATTGAAGAGCAAACTCCAGAGCTCTTGGCCTCAAAGGCTGCAGAGCGCATCAACGAGATCAAAGCACAACAAGCCAAGTATGACAATTACCCCACTTTAGACGCATTCGGTCAAAGCACAAATGCGCAAAGTGACACCACCAACACCTTGGGTTATCAATACCGCAACAGCCAAGTAGGCGTTCAGTTGAGTCTTCCCTTGTATACGGGTGGTGGCTTGATGGCCACCAAGCGCCAAGCCGATGCAACCTACCAAGCCAGTGTGGCTGACCGAGAGGCTTTGGCCATGAGAATTGAAAATCAATTCGAAGGAGACTGGGCCTCACAAGGTGGACTGATTGAAAAAGCCAATGCAGCCAGAGGCTTGGTACT
>CAIKYO010000400.1 GCA_903831655.1 uncultured Burkholderiales bacterium | reverse complement strand
CCTTCAAAGCCCTGAATCCAGAGTAAATTCTGGCCACTGGACGGCTCTTTTGCTCCGCCTCTTGGGCCATCTCAGCCCTCAAACGATCAAATGTCTCTTTGATATTGGTGCGTTCTGAATTCACAAAATGGCAACCTTTCTCAACAATTGAGCGTGAAGATTGAACCAAAAGGGATGACTTTTTCATGCTAATACCTCTTCTTGTTCACTCTTAACGCGTGAACTCTGATACAGGTTTACAAAAGCGTGAAAAAAAATTGAAAATATTTAAAATAACACAAAAATAACACTTAAGGACTAAAAATTAGGTTTCTTTTTGAGAAAAAACCATCTCCTCAAGACAGACATCCATTCCGAACTTGTAAAAAAGCATCAGCCATTGGGATCTTTTGTAGACGTTGAAACGCTCTAATACACGTCCTCCCCCCTCAATTGAAATTTTGGCAGATGAGCGTCCGATCGGGTAATGCTCCAAGCCCCGAATCAGTTCAATATTCGATTTCTCAATAAATTGGGAATACGTGTCACCTTTGAGGGAATAGGATTTATAGAAAAAACCATCGTCCAAAAAGTACAGTAAACCTGATGAAAAGAAAAAACAACCCGCTTTATTGGCTGGACCATAAGCGATGATGTTCTTGGACAAAATTTCAGGTGGTATGGGTAGATGAACAATGCTTTGAAAGCGGTTTGGAATTACATAAGCCAATATCAGTCCAAAACAGGCAATTGCTGCAGTGTATTGAATATCGAAAAAAATCAAATGACAAGTGATGGCAGCAACGACCGTCAAAAACAAATACCAATATCGACGGTAGGTTACATTGAGTGTGATCAATTGACATTGATGCTTGAGGGTGTTGATATAAACCGGCGCGATGTCCGAATCGGTCAAACTGGTACCACAGTTTTCACAAAACAAATGTCCAATGGGGTTCTCAAACCCACAATCGCGACATGCATGAAGTGTGCTCATCAAGTTCTCACTCTTCATGCTTAGAAGATTTAGCCTGCGAAGCTTTTTGATGCACGGGAGTGGCGTGACTAACTTCGTGCTGAACAAAATTATAAAAACTCAGAGCAGCCAACAACACAGATACACCACACAAAACACCAGTGACGAAAGTCGTAAAACTCAAAGAGGAATTGCCATCTGCATCTTCTTCACTCTCTTTCGTACCCAAAGTACCATCGGAGTGTTTAACCAGTGCTCTGACTTTGTTGAGACTCACCGAGGCGGATCCAACTTTCTTACCTCCATGAACCGCCTCTTGTCCCAGGGCGTGAGAGAGTTCATGCAACAACTCCACTTTCATGGCGTTTAACTTTTTGTCAATCAGGGGCGTTAGCTCTGAACCGATGCTCACACTGAGCGCTTTGTTGTTTGCGTCGAGCAAAGTGCTAATTTTTTCAAACCCAGTCAATGCCTGTGACTTGATGTGTTTTGCCACCAAATCAACTAATTTTGAGGAAGGCTCAACACTGGCGTTGGCGTTTAAGGTGTTGAGCAACTCTTCAATTGCAGTTGTCTTTCTTTGCATCTCAAGTGTTGCGTCTAAACTTTGATGCTTGATCTCATTGATGTGATCTAATATTCTTGACTCAATGTGAATACTATCCTCTTGCCCCAGAGTTTTGAAGTCAAGCAAGAATTGTTTCAAATAATCAGCAACCACTTGATTGTTGTCTTGCAACTGCTTTTCTAGCAAATCAAAGGTGGATTGATTCTTGTGCTCTACATTTTGAATCACAGACTCAAAATTATTGAGAAGTTGGTGATTGTGGTTGAGCAATAGAGAGTTAATTTTCTCGAATAAAAAATGTGTTTTCTCATCCACCTCGCCCAACAAAGATTCCAAGTTTTCAGGCGGCGTGTAGTTTGAAACCAGCGGCCTTTGATTGATGCTTTCAGCAATCGCGTTGTACTTGTCATTGATCTCGTTGATGATCAACTCGTAGTTAATTGTGGCTTGAAAGTTTTTAATGCTCTCGAGCTGGAAGGTGATTGCTTTTAGCTGCTCAGTGTGTGCATCCAAGTACCTTTTAATGGCAGCTTGGTTGGTGTAATTGTTGTTGAACTGAGAATTGATGAGCGATTTAAGCTCAGTCGCCGAGGGCAGGCTCTCGACAACTTCTGGGTTTTGTGCCGGATCGATTTGAGGATTTTTGTCCTTATCCAAACTGACAGCTTTGGATGACTCCAGTTTTTCGTCTTGTATATCAGGAGAGAATTTCGAAAGCTCAGGGTCAATTGAAGGTTCCCTAAATCCAGCCTCATTGGGGTGTATCAATTTATTTTCACGAGGTGCAGCAGTCTCAACGGAATTTGATTCAACCGCATTCTCTGTTTGACTGAGTGCTGTTTCTTGCTCCAACAAAGCTTTAAGCGAATAGCCACACTTGCCACAAAATTTGGCTTGCGAAGAATTTGTTTTTCCACAGTTGTGACAGTTCATCTTGGCACCTTGTTTGGCTAGTTATTGCTTGTGTAAATGTAGCAAGGTGCATATCCTTGTGCATTTTCTTTGTTCTTTTCACAATCAGTCAAAGCGATCTCTTTTGCCAATTTATCGCTTTTCTGAGCACCTGAAACAGCACAATATCCATTTTGTCCATCAAAACTAAATGCGAACGCGTGAAATTGATTCTCTGGAACAGTTTCACGGTTAAATTGCTCAAAAAGTTTCTTACATCGACCAATGATTTTAGGCCGATACTTTTTTCGGTCCCCGTTGTCGTAGGATTCCGATGCCAATAAGTCCTCATGGGCTTTCAATGTTGCATCGGTCACTTCCATTTTGGGCTCATGCTCTTGAGCTGTTTGCTCGGACCCATGTTTTTCCTCAGTGCCTTTGCCTGAATTGTGCCCTTCAGGCTCTAACTCTTTTTGAGCCCCCTCATTATGAGCCAACTGCACCTTTGGATTGATTTCGGTAAGCTCAGGCTCTTGGGGCTGTGAAGACTCGCCTTGGGCCTGGATTTCATCATCGTCCAACAATTGAAGGCTGTAGAAATACACCCCTGCACTCGCCAAAGCGAATAAGCAGGAGATGATTAAACCAACAATTTTTTTATTTCTAAACATTTTTATCCATCAACTGTCAAACAAACCATCACCTTGATCTATTTTCCAATCCATTCATGATTCGACTGTTACGCTTAAAACTGAAGTTACGACACCTCATAATTAATACCAAAATATCAATTTATACCTCAAATTAATTATAAATACAAATTTTGTATTCTTTTCAAGCGATCCACCTTGGCAAACTAAAAGCCATAGTTAACTCTAAAGCACAAACGAGGCCAACCTAAAAGTCTGTTTGGCAAGAAATTTGCCCCTTTCTCCTAAAACCTTTCATTACCAAAACTTTGTACGGATAAACAAAGTACCCAAGGTGAGTCTACGGACCGATCAGATAAGAGCTCATTTGAGCTCACGACCAAGGGTTTAAGAGATCTTGCGCAAAAGATGAACGCATTGTTTCAGCCTTAAAATTCAAATCTTTCACATTCAACAACGTTGTTTGCGCGAGTAACCGCTGCTCGCTAAAGCAATCACTCTCCAAGAACATGACCTCCAACAATCAAGACCTCATCGAAGACCTCGTTTTAGCCAACCACATTTTGTACAACGAGGGAGTATTAGACGGGTTTGGGCACATTAGCGTCAGGAACCCGCTGGATCCATCTACTTTTTTCATTGCAAAAAGTATGGCGCCTGGTTTGGTCAAAGCACAAGATATCTTGCTTTGTGACTTAGACGGAGTGATTCACGATGAACAAAAACGAAACTCTTATGTAGAGCGCTATATTCACAGTGAAATCTACCGTGCACGCCCAGACATCCATTCCGTTGTTCATTCTCACTCTGCCTCGGTAATTCCATTTGGAGTTACCTCGCAAAGATTGCGTCCCATTTGCCACATGAGCGGGTTTCTTGGTGCGATCACCCCCATATTTGAGATCCGACACAGCGCTGGTGAAGGATCAGATTTACTCATAAGCAGCCAAAAACTGGGAAAAGCACTTGCAAATACCCTAGGATCATCGACTGTTGCGCTCATGCGGGGGCATGGAAGTGTTGCCGTCGCGCACTCCATCAAACAAGCTGTCTACCGAGCAATCTACACCGAGACCAATGCCAAACTTCAATTGGAATCGATGAAGCTTGGAGAGATTGAGTTTTTAAGCGATGCTGAAGCATCAGCAACTTCTAACATGAACGATCAACACTTGGAGCGTCCATGGCAGCTTTGGAAAGAAAAAGCCCTACAAGCTCGTTGACCAGATCTTAAGGTCTCATTGACCATCTAATTGAGTTTAATTGCTGTCTTTTTTAGGAGCTTAGTTTTGTCAAAGCATAAATCTGTTGATGTTTTGGTTGTTGGCGGAGGCAATGCAGCATTGTGCGCTGCTTTAATGGCCGCAGAGGAAGGATGCACGGTGCGCTTACTGGAGTCTGCGCCTAAAGAGTGGAGAGGCGGTAACTCAGCACACACACGAAACCTTCGTTGTATGCACGATGAACCGCAAGATGTTTTGGTGGATGCTTACCCCGAAGAAGAGTTCTGGCAAGATTTACTCAAAGTCACTGGTGGACTTACAAATGAGGAGATGGCTCGAATTGCAATTCGTGATTCATCAACTTGCAGACCTTGGATGAGAAAACATGGCGTGCGCTTCCAACCCTCTCTCTCTGGGGCCCTGCATACGGCAAGAACCAACGCATTTTTCATGGGTGGGGGGAAAGCACTGATAAATGCTTACTTTCGCAGCGCGCAAAATTTAGGTGTGCAAATTGATTATCAAGCAACCGTCACTCACTTAAACGTCAAAGATGGCCAATTTATCTCCGCAATCGTTTCTCATCGAACCGGTGAGAATGAGGCCCACAAAGAGGAGGTTTTCGCAAAAAGCTGTGTATTGGCATGCGGGGGATTTGAATCCAACATTCCTTGGCTGCGAGAAGTTTGGGGTCAAAATGAATGGGGAGAATACCCTGCAGACAATTTTCTAATTCGCGGGACTCGCTTCAATCAAGGCACCATGATCAAACAACTCGAGGAGCTTGGGGCTGACATGATTGGCGACCCAACCCAAGCTCACATGGTCGCAATTGATGCACGTGCGCCTTTGTATGACGGAGGTATTTGTACTCGCATCGATTGCGTCTCTCTTGGAGTGGTGGTCAATAAATTTGGCAAGCGTTTTTACGATGAAGGTGAAGATTTCTGGCCCAAAAGATATGCCATTTGGGGGCGACTTGTGGCATTGCAGCCCGGACAAATTGCTTACTCCATTACTGACGCCAAAGCGGTCGGTCGTTTCATGCCACCTGTCTTTGATGGCACCATTGCTGACACATTAGAGGAATTAGCCCAAAAAATCGGTTTGGATGTTGATACTTTCATGCAAACCATGAACAGCTTTAATGAAGCCTGTCAAAAGGGTGAATTCGACCACACCAAACTTGACAACTGTGTCACACAAGGAATAACACCGATTAAAAGTCATTGGGCAATCCCCATCAATCAAGGGCCCTTTTATGCCTATCCAGTCAAGCCTGGTGTTACTTTCACCTACCTGGGTCCAAAAACAGATAAAACCACTGCAGTTCATTTTGCTGGAAAAGCAAGCCCCAATCTCTTTGTGGCAGGAGAAATCATGTCAGGCAATGTTTTAGGCAAAGGTTATACGGCGGGTGTAGGTATGACCATTGGAACCGCTTTTGGTCGCATCGCAGGTCGTCAAGCTGCCCTCTCGGCTCAACGCTCAAGCACAACAACAGCTTGATGAACCCTGTCGCCTTCAACACAAAACAAAAATAGTCAAAGATACCCCACATGCAAGTCATCAATCAACTCGTCGAAGAAGCCAAGTCCATTGCTCAAAACCGGGAATATGAATCTCCTGAATCGCAAGCGGCCAGACAACTTCAAATATGCAATGCATGTCGATATTGCGAGAGTTTTTGCGCGGTATTTCCTGCCATGACTCGCCGGCTGAGCTTTCCGCAAAGTGATGTGCACTATTTGGCGAACTTATGCCACAACTGTGGCGCTTGTTTGCACGCTTGCCAATATGCACCACCGCATGATTTCGGGGTCAACATTCCACAGGTTATGGCTCAAGTCCGGCTAAAAACTTATGAACGCTTTGCTTGGCCGCACTTCATGGGTAAAACCTACGCTCAAAACGGCCTTTGGCTGGCACTGTGTTTGTTCATTGCTCTCACAGTATTTATCAAACTGATTGTTCTCAGCAACGAAGGCGCCGCCTCAGCTACTCAGTTTTATCAACTCATGGATCACGGCACAATGGTGAGCTTATTTGCTCCAGTGTTTTTGTTTGACGTCCTGGCATTGAGCATCGGCTTACTTGGCTTTAATGGTTACTTGAGAACAGCGACATCCAGCACACCAGCATCTGCTCTTGACTTGGCGCAAGCGACCCACAACGTTGCGACACTTAAATACTTGGACGGTGGACACCAGGATGGATGCAACAACGCAGATGATGCATTCACTTTATACAGAAGGCGGATGCACCACCTTACGTTCTATGGGTTTTTGTTGTGTTTTGCCTCAACCAGTGTTGCTACCCTAGACCACTACTTACTAGGATTTGAAGCTCCCTATGGATTAAATACCCTACCTAAAATTTTAGGTTCGATTGGAGGTGTATTTCTTTTGTTCGGCTCAATGGGGCTGGGTTACTTGAACATCACAAGACACAAGGACCACGGAGACTTGAAACAAAAGCCCATGGATTTAGGATTCATCGCTTTGTTAATTTTGGTATCGAGTTCAGGCTTGTTGTTGTGGCTTTGTGGACAGACTCAAGCACTCCCCATATTGCTAGCATCACACTTGGCAAGTGTAATGGCACTATTTCTAACACTTCCCTATGGAAAATTTGCTCACGGCATCTATCGAACCGCAGCGCTGATTCGATTTGCTGTCGAGAAAAGACTGCCCAGCACAATTGTTTTGAAACAAGATTAAATAAAAAAAATTAGCTGCACCAACAGCATTGGCTTACAAAGTCAATGCTTTGACTTGAAGAGAATTAAACCCTTCGAGCTCGCAATTGATCAAATCGGGCACATTGTGACTTTTCACAGTGGTTAGATATAGAACGCCAAATTGAGCGTTATGATCGAGAACTTTCCATTTTGACCGTGAGTTAAATTTTATGAAAATTGTTGTTATTCCCGGCGACGGCATCGGCCCTGAAACAATGGCAGTATGCGATGAAGTCCTACTCTCTGTATCCAAGCGCTTTGAACTAAACATTGAACTCAGTCACGAGTCAGCAGGTCAAGAGAGCTTAAAGAAAACAGGCGCCACGGTCACAACAGAACTATTGGAAAAAGTCAAGAAGGCCGATGGTCTCATGCTCGGCCCCATGTCCACTTTGGAGCTTGGTCAAGCGAGCAAAGGAGAGATCAATGCTTCGTTATTTTTTCGAAAAAATTTGGACTTGTATGCCAACATCAGACCTGCAAAAACCTATCCTGGACTGACCAAACGTGTTCAGCAAGATTTTGATTTGATTGTTGTCAGAGAAAACACAGAAGGCTTCTACGCCGATAGAAATGTTGAATCCGGTAGCAGCGAGATGCTAATCACTCCTGACGTTGTGATATCGCTTCGAAGAATCACAAGACATTGCTGTGAAAGAATCGCCAGAAGTGCTTTCATCCTGGCCCAAAATCGAAAAAAGCATGTGACCATCGTTCACAAAGCAAATGTTCTCAAAATTGCAGATAACATGTTCATCGACATTTGTCACCAAGTGGGCAAAGAATTTCCGGATGTTCGAATTGATGACTTTATCGTTGACGCCATGATGGCTCATGTCGTTCGTGCTCCAGATCAATTTGATGTCATTGTGACGACCAATATGTTTGGCGACATCCTCTCAGACCTTACCTCTGAGCTCTCAGGCAGTCTTGGCTTGGCGGGCACACTCAATGCCGGCATCGACTTTGCTATGGGACAAGCTGCCCACGGTTCAGCGCCAGACATTGCTGGCAAAAACATTGCCAACCCTTTTTCTCAAATCATCTCAGCTGCCATGCTCCTTAACTGGTACGGTCAAAAGCATGACTCCAAATCCTTCATAGCGGCTTCTCAAGCAATGGAGCAAATTACGCTTGAACTCATGAAATCCGGGCAAGTTACTCCTGACGTGGGCGGCAACCTTAAAACAGACGAAATCGCTAAGGCCTTTATCAAGCAACTTCAAATGAAAAATTAATTTCTTCTAGCGCATAAAACACTTTCAAATTGATCATTTAACTTAAATTGAAGCTATGCAAACTGATATTCAAAAAATTGTAGATACACATTGTCACGTTATCTCCGAGGACCATGCGCGATTCCCAATCGCAGACTCTATTGGCGGGAAACAATCCGATTGGTCTAAAGAGAGACCTGTCAATGAAGTGGGGATGAAAAAAGCCATGCTCACAGCAGGCGTTGCCAAATCTGTCTTGGTTCAAGCCTCGACTTGCTATGGTCATGACAGCAGTTATGTAGCACACAGCGTAAAGGCCGGTCCTGAATGTTTTATCGGCGTTTGCAGTGTAGATTTTCTCGACCCAAAAGCCATTGAGCACTTAGAGCATTGGCTTGAGTTGGGTATCAGCGGTGTACGTGTATTCATCGCAGGACACACCGCATCAGATGATTCTAAGCACCTCGATGACCCCAAGGCGTTTCCATTGTGGGACTGGATCAGCGAAAAACAAATCCCCATTTGTGTCCAACTTCGCTCAAACGGACTTCCTTCTGTCGCCAATTTATTGACCCATTTCCCAAAAGCCATTGTTTTACTTGACCACTTTGCAAGGCCTGAGCTGAGCGACGGTTATCCTTACTCCCAAGCCCAAAGCCTTTTTGATTTGGCACGTTTTTCTGGATTGCATTTCAAATACACCACTCACAATGTGAGAGATTCACAATTAGGAAACTCAACTCAAACTGAATTCATCAAAAAAGCTGTTCAAGTTTTTGGGTCATCCCGCATAGCTTGGGGCTCCAATTTCCCTGCTTGCAACCGTACACTTGCTGAACAACTTCAAGAAGGTTTGAGTGCAACTGCCCAGCTTAGCTTGAGTGACAGAGAATGGATATTTTCTAAAACCGCTCATCAACTCTACCCAAACTTGAACGCGATAGCAGGCCTGTAATCATTCAAAATGATTCAATCACTTTTTATTGATTAATTGCAAAATGAAACAAACACTTCACACCCTTTTAGGAACCTATCCCAACACGACTGCCTTAAAAAACTCGGATGTTCAATCCAGTTGGCTTGATTTTGATTTTGCAGATGTAAAAGTTCCAAATCGAGCATTTAAGCGTGTTGTACGAAATATTGAATTTGACTTGGCCGAATTGGCCTTGGTCACTGCATTTCAAGCGCACGCATATCACAAACCACTGACCATGATTCCTGCAGTTGTGGGCGCTGGAAGGTATCAACACCATTGCTTGGTGTATAACCAAGAGAGAAACCGCATTGGTGTGTCGCAACTTGCGGGAAAAACGATTGGTATTAGAGCGCATGCGCAAACCACAGTCACTTGGGTTCGAGGTATTTTGAGCAATGAGTATGGAGTTGATCTGCGCTCAATCAAATGGGTCACTTTTGAGGACGGACATCTTGAAGAATTCCCAGACCCCAAGGGCTTCAAAAGAGCCAAAAGCGATCAAACCATGGTCGACATGCTCATGAACGGTCAACTTGATGCCGCGATCATCGGCACCGATTTACCAGACGATGAACGCCTTAAATCCGTGATTCCTGACCCACATGAGGCAGCAAAAGCCTGGGGTGAGCGCCATCAATTGGTCCCCATCAACCACATGATGATGATCAAAACCGATTTGGTGGAAAAAAACCCAGAAATGGCCAATGAAATCTATCGACTGTTATTAGAAAGCAAATCTAAATCGGGCGTTACGCACCATGACGGGCGTGATCTAACGCCTTTTGGCATTGAGGCCAATCGCAAAGCACTTGAATTGTTGATTCTCTACTCTTACCAACAAGGTCTAATTCCATCACTGTATCAGCCAGAAGATTTATTTCTGCCTTCGACTCGGTTTAAATAATTTTTTCAATTGAATGAAAAGCATAGAACTGATATGTACATCAACCTTGAGAGAAGAAATTTAGTTTCTCTTGCTGTTCTCTCGGCCTTGGGCTGCGAGAGTCATGCACAAAATGGCCATGGCATCGGTCGCATTGTGGTGCCCTTCGCACCAGGCGGAGCAAGGGAATATCCTGCGCGTGCCATTTACCAAGAAATGGCTCAAAGGCTTGATGAACATTGGATTATTGAGAGCCATCAAGGTGCTGGAGGAGCAATTGGTACTGTCTTTGTGTCTAAATCCGAACCCGATGGCAAAACCCTTTTGATGGCTGCATCAAGCCACTTCATTACTGCAGCATTGGGAGCAAAACCTAGCTACGATCCGATCAAAGAATTTGCTCCTGTAGCCAACATAGGTATGCAAAGCTACGTTTTAATGATGAGCACCAGTTTGCCAGCCAAAACGCTCAGCGAATTCATCTCTCATGTTAAGAAACACCCGGGTGAGCTCAATTACAGCTCAGCAGGAATTGGAAGTTCAACACACTTGGCAATGGCCTACTTTTGTAAAGCCGTGGGCCTTGATATGACTCATGTGCCTTATAAGGGGACTCAAGAGGCAGCAAATGATGTTATGGCAGCCAGAGCTCACGCGGTGATTGTCCCTACAGCAGGGGCAGGTGTTTATCTTCAAGATCCTCGGATCAAAGCGTTGGGAATCACCTCTAAGAAAAGATCAACTTTGAGACCCGAAATACCTTGTATCAGTGAGAATGGCCCAAAAGATTTCGCTTTTGAATCCTGGTTTGGCCTATTGGCCCCTTCGGCCACCCCAAAGGCCAATGTCGAACGCTTAAATTCAGCGATCAATGCAGCCATTCGAGATGAGGTAGTCACAAAAAGACTACTGCTTCAAGGCATTGAGCCATCGCATTTGAGCTCTGAAGAATTCAAAACTTTGTTCATGGCCGATCACGACTTAATGACCAAATTGGTCAAGGACGTTGGGTTGGTGAATACCTGAACAAAAAGTTTTAGCGCGAATTGATCCCCCTTGTGCTCTTGCTGAAAGGAGTAAACTTCAGAGTTCCTTCTGCGGTGAGAGTACTGAGTATTGTTTGAAATGGCTCACACCCTTTTTATACAGTTTTTACCAAAAAGGTGAAATATGAAACGTCAATCAAGCTTCAGCTACTCATGGATTGCAATCCTTGGATGCGTCCTCCATCTTTTCTCCCAAAACGTTACAGCCCAAAACGCTTGGCCCAATAAGCCCATCAAGTTTGTGGTTCCCTTTGCCGCGGGAGGTGCCAATGATTTGATTGCACGTGCAGCGGCTGAAGGTGCTGCCAAGCACCTCAATGAATCCATTGTGATTGACAATCGGCCGGGAGCTGGCGCAACGGTTGGAGCTGACTTTGTAGCAAAAAGTACTCCTGATGGATATACCTTCCTAATTAGTGCTGCGGGGATCATCTCCAACAGCATGATCAAAAAGAACATGCCTTACAAGGACAGTGATATCGTCCCCGTGGCCATGATTGCGCTGGCTCCATCCGTCATCATTGTCCCCGCCTCCGTGGTGATCCCCTGCATGAAGGGTTCTCCTCCCGCCGTCAGGCACCAATTTGGCCTGTTCTTCGAGGGGGGGTGCGACTTG
>CAIKYO010000399.1 GCA_903831655.1 uncultured Burkholderiales bacterium | reverse complement strand
GCGTCGCCCAGCAGTTTGGTATTGCTTACCTCATTCTGGATGTAGTCAGAGATCAAAAGCTCATCGAAAAAAATGGGAAAAAACAAGGTATTGACATTAAGGTTGACTGGCTTCAGGTATCAGGCGCAACCGTGATGAACGAAGCCCTGTTATCTGGATCTTTAGATGTTGCTTCTGCAGGAGTCCCTCCAATGCTCACCACCTGGGATAGAACCCTGGGGCGTCAAAATGTGCGAGCAGTGGCTGCGCTGGGATCACTACCCAATTACCTTGTTACCAACAACCCTAAAGTGAAGACGTTACAAGACCTGAGCGATAAAGACCGGATTGCTGTACCAGCTGCTGGCACAGGATTTCAATCGCGCACCTTACAGATTGAAACTGCAAAATTATTCGGCAAGGACCAGTACAAAAAATTTGACAGTATTTCAGTGAGTTTGTCGCACCCGGATGCAGTTGCAGCACTTTTATCGGGAGGGTCTGAAATTGATACTCACTTTGCGAGCGTACCTTTCTACTACCAGGAATTAGAAAACAAAAATATTCATAAAATTTTAAGCTCCTATGATATTTTGGGTGGCAAGGCGACCTTCAATGTACTTTACGCAACCGAGAAATTTCATGATGAGAACCCGAAAACCTATCAGGCGTTTTACGACTCCTTGCTTGAGGCCGCTAAATTCATTAAAGCAAATAAAACTGCTGCTGCCGAGATCTTTATACGTAGCCAAAATTCCAAACTATCACCTGAGTTTGTTTTAAAGATTATCAATGACCCTGAAATTGACTTTACTGTCTCACCATACAGAACTTATGTCTACGCTGATAAGCTCAATGATCTTGGAATTTTAAAAAATCGAGCCGGATCTTGGAAAGATTACTTTTTTAAAGAAGCATATGCCCAACCTGGTAGTTAATAATCTCCATTCGCACAAAGATGTGGCTCCGGCCCCCGCTCTGCAAGTTGACAAAGTTAGCTTGGAATACCGCGTAGAAAAAAAGATTGTAAAAGCACTGCACCAGATTAGCTTTGATATTCACACATCCGATCGTTTCATATTACTGGGTGCCTCTGGATGCGGGAAATCGTCTCTACTAAAGGCGATAGGTGGCTTTACTCAACCTAGTGAAGGTGAGATACGTCTAGATGGTGTCCGAATCTCAAAACCCGGCCCAGATCGAATGGCTGTTTTTCAGGAATTTGACCAGCTACCACCTTGGAAGACGGTACTGGAAAACGTTATATTCCCATTGATCGCATCAGGAAAGCTAAACAAAAAGGCAGCTACAGAGCGAGCGCTAGAATACGTTGAAAAGGTAGGTTTAATTGATTTTGCTCACGCCTACCCACACACTTTATCGGGCGGAATGAAGCAGCGGGTAGCTATTGCACGCGCCTTGGCAATGGAGCCAAAAATCCTCTTAATGGATGAACCCTTTGCAGCCCTTGACTCGCTAACGCGAAGAAGGATGCAAGAAGAACTTCTCGCATTATGGGAGGAGATTCGCTTCACCCTGCTCTTTGTTACTCACTCGATTGATGAGGCATTAATTGTAGGAAATCGTATTGGCCTTCTCTCGCCTCACCCAGGCAGATTAAAAGCGGAGATTAACAGCCATCAATTCAATCTTGCAAATCAAGGTGATAAAGAATTTAAGGATGCCGCACACCGAATTCGTCGCATTCTTTTTGGTGAACAAACGATAGCAATGGAATCACAATCACCGATAATTGGAGCGTATGCAGCATGAGAAATATCACACCTCCCATTCGAGAGGAGTATGAGCTCT
>CAIKYO010000398.1 GCA_903831655.1 uncultured Burkholderiales bacterium | reverse complement strand
GGCGCGATGACTTTGAGCATCGAGATCTCCTTGCGCGCCTCTTTGTTGCCCACCCGATCCATTTGCCGGGCTGCATGCCATGTCAAAAGCCTGGCTTGATCGATCATGCAGCGACTTTGTGCGATGCGCTCATGCCATACCGATTGAGAGGCCAAAGGTGCGCCGAAAGCGATGCGTGACTGAAGTCGATCGATCATGGACTCTAGCGCCCTCTCAGCCGCTCCGATGGAGCGCATGCAGTGGTGAATTCGACCCGGCCCCAAGCGCCCCTGAGCCACCTCAAAGCCGCGCCCCTCGCCCAGCAACACATTGTCAACAGGAACCCTCACATCTTTTAATTCAATCTCCATGTGTCCATGTGGCGCTTCGTCGTAGCCAAAGGTGGAGAGGGATCTCAATATGTTCACCCCAGGTGTATGGCGTGGCACCAAAACCATGGACTGCTGCTGATGCTTGGCAGCACTTGGGTCGGTTTTACCCATGACGATGAAGATCTCGCATTTGGGGTGACCTGCGCCAGTGCTGAACCATTTGCGTCCATTGATGACATATTCCCCGCCCACACGCTCAATGCTGCACTGCACGTTGGTGGCGTCAGAGGAAGCAACAGCTGGCTCGGTCATCAAAAAGGCAGACCTGATCTCACCTCTCAAAAGTGGTTCGAGCCAACGTGCTTGCTGCTCGGGTGTGGCGTACTTGGCAAACGTCTCCATGTTGCCCGTATCAGGGGCGGAGCAATTGAAGACTTCGGCAGACCAGATCACGCGCCCCATCATTTCACAAAGTGGTGCGTAGTCATAATTGCTCACACCGCCCTCTCCTTTGTAGGCATGAGGCAAGAACAAATTCCACAATCCTTTGGCTTTGGCTTTGGCTTTGAGCTCCTCCATGAGCTGCATGTTGACCCATGGATTTCCAGCGTGCCTGGCCTTTTGCAGTTCCTCATGAAAGCGTCCCTCATTGGGGTAGATGTGCTCATCAAAGAAGTCACTCAAGCGCGAGTGCAATTGCATCCCATGATCTGTCATTTCCATGAACATCGAGTTCTCCTGATTTGGTGGCGTTGAATCTGCTGCGGTCCCCATTACTGGCTAAGCGAGTCGGAGTTGGAGGAGATGAAATCCAGCACCAACGCGTTGTAGCGCTCATAGGCCTCAACCTCTGGCAAGTGAGCGACAAAAGGGAGCTCAATGAGTTGAGCCTCTTTGAGCACGGCTTTGAGCAAATCTGCGTTCTCTTGTCTGGGATTGGTGCGGTCCTCTTGACCCTGAATCATCATCACAGGCGCCTCAATGAGGTGCGCATGATCGGGGGAGTAAAAATTACTCAAGCGAAAAGCCACCGCAGCCAAAAGCCCTTTGGCTTGGATGCCGCGGCTGATGTCAATCAGCATGTCTTTGATCCATAAAGGCGTGTCTTTCGCGACCAACGAATCCACACCCGCATCTCCATAAGCATAGCCGCCAGCCATCACCCTTTGTGCACGGGCCTCAAAGGCTTGGCGTCTTGCCTCACCAATCTCTCTTTGGCCAACGCCAGTGCCAGAGAGTACCAAGTGAGATACCCGCTCAGGGTAATGGATCGCAAAGGCTTGGGCAACGGCTGAGCCAAATGAATTGCCACAGAGCACCACTCGATCAAGCCCCAATGCATCTAAAAAGCCGGCAAGGGCTTGAGCGTAATCGAGGTCTGAGGGCGCATCAACTCTCAATGCATCGGTGAGCCAATAACCAGGTGCGTTCCAAGCCACCACATGATGGGACTTTGACAAAGCGTGCATTTGAAAGCGAAAGTAAGCCGCATGGCTACCAATTCCGTGGAGCATCACGATGCTAGGTTGAGCGGGGTCACCACTTTGCATGAAAGAAAAACGATCTCCCTCAAAATGCTTTTGTGCCTCTTTTGTAATGCGCACAAATGAGGTAGGAGGCAACAAAGGCAGGTGTGTTGGAGGGTTTGAGAAGGCGTCTTGTAAAGGGTGCTGTGTCATAATTTGAGCCAAAGGGGCCTGCATGTACATCCATGAGGCACCCAATGTGTGAGAACATGGCTGACCCCTAGTGAGAGAGAGACTTCATCTTGTCGTTTAAAAACATTTTAATCCCTTGTCTAGCTTGCGCCCTATTGGCATTTTCGAGCTTGACTCAAGCTCAGGAATGGCCCACGCGTCCCGTCAAAATCGTAGTGCCCTACCCCGCAGGGGGTGGTGTCGATGTGCTGGCCAGAGCACTGGCCAATCAACTCCAAGAGAGATGGCACCAAAGTGTCACCATTGACAACAAGCCCGGCGCCAACACCTTGATTGGTTCAGAACTCGTGGCCCATGCAAACGATGGCCAAACGTTGCTCTTGAGCACCGATGCAACCTTTACGATTAACCCCCACTTGTACGCCAAACTGCCCTATGACCCTTTGCTCGATTTCAAGCCCGTGACGCTATTGGTCTCCTTTAGTCAATTGTTGGTGGTCAACTCCAAGCTTGGCATGAACCATTTGCAAGACTTGATTGCGCAGGCCAAAGCTCGGCCCAACTCCTTGTCATACGCATCCTATGGTCCTGGGAGTCAACCCCAACTGGCCACTGAAATGCTCAAACAAAAGGCACGCATCTCCATTGAACACATCCCCTACAAAGGCATTCCACAGGCGGTCTTGGCTGTCGTGAGTGGAGAGATTCCCATGACCTGGTCCGGCGTCATCTCTGCCAGACCCCATCTGGCCAACAAATCCATCACCGCTTTGGCTTATGGGGGAAGAACACGGCTCAAGGAGTACCCCAATGTGCCAACCATGGTCGAATTGGGCTATCCTGAGGTGGACGCCAATGTGTGGGTTGGGGTGTTTGCACCCGCATCGTTTTCTCCCAATTTGGTCGATCGCATTCATGCGGACATTCAAACCGTGATCTCGCAAAGTGCATTTCGAGACAAAGAGATCGAGGGCAAAGCTTATGATTACGAAGGACTGGGACCAGATGAGTTTAAGAAATACATTCAAAGCGAAAGTCTGAGCCGCTCCAATTTGATCAAAACGTCTGGAATCAAACTCAATCCATGAAAATCACACCTTGGACAGAGCTCACACAGGAACAACTCGATTGGGCCTATTTGCAAAGCAACCACGCTCCCAACATGGCAGAGGTTACCAAGCGATGCGAGGAGCTATCTACCAAAAACCGAGCATGGTTAAAAGACCATCCCGCACTCGGTCTTGAGCAAACCTTCTCCTACAACGCTCAAGCACACACGACTCTGGATTGGTACACACCTCCAAGCGGAGCTCACGACATCCATGAGAGCAGCCCAGCCCCCGTTGTTTTTTTTGTTAATGGTGGTGCGTGGAAGAGTGGTCACAGCCACGGATATGCTCTACCCATGAAATGGCTCTTGGAGCGAGGTGTCCACCTTGTGGTGCCCAACTTTTGTGCTGTCACCGACTGTGATGGCGAGCTGACAGTGCTTTTAAAAGAGTTACAACAAGCCTATTCGTTTTGCGCCTCTCACGCTCCCGCTCTTGGTGGAGACCCCGCCCAAATTCACGTTTTGGGGCATTCATCAGGAGCACACTTGGCCGCATCTCTTAAAGTGAGCGACTGGTCAGCCTCGCAATTGCAAGAGCCTTCAATGGCTTCCCTTTTATTGGTGAGCGGAATGTATGATTTGGAAGCGGTGAGCCACTCCTCAAGGAGTGAATATGTGAACTTCTCCAAAGAAACACTTCAAACCATGAGCCCACAGCGCCACATCAAGCGCTTCATATCTCCCCCAGGATTGGAGGTCACCTTTTGTTGCGGCACCCAGGAGTCGCCCGAGTTCATCCGGCAAAGCTCATCCATGCACGAGGCCTTGAGCTCACAGGGACATGCAACACAAATGATTTGGTGTGATGGGGTCAATCACTTTGAAATTTTGGAGCAACTTGGTGAAATTGAATCCCAAGTCTCACAAGCCCTCTTGAAACATTTGAAGACACCTTGAGCGCTTGCCTTCAGTGAACGGGCCCCTTCATGGCATTGGGCACCACCAATGGCATGACTGGGATGCCCTCCTCCAGCAAAGCCAAGGATTCATCCGCGCTCACTTGTCCACGAATGTTTCTCTCCTGAGTCTCACCGTAGTGCATCTTTCTGGCTTCCTCCGCAAATTGAGAGCCGACGTCCTCGGTATTGGCCATCACGTGCTGGACCATGTTCAACCAAGCGGCTTGCAGTTGAGCTTGCACATCTTGGGGTAATTGGTCCTTGGACAGAGCCACATTGGTGGCATCCCCTGAGGGGCTTGTTGGCACCACATCAAGTTCCATGCTCTTGGATTGAGCACCTTGAGAGACGCTTTGAGGTGTAGGAACTTGAGCGGTAGACAAGCCCTCGGTTCGAGAGGAGCGTGAGGCCAACAAATTGAGTCTAGGTGCAGACAAGCGCTTAATGATGTTGTGCTCGCCACACATGGGGCATTCCACCATGCCTTTGGCCAATTGAGTTTGAAAATCATCCTCAGAGCCAAACCAACCTTCAAATTGGTGCTCTTGGGAACATTGCAAATCTAGAACTTTCATGACCAAATTATGACTGAAATTCGCACAAGTTGCCACTCACCGTGGACTTGGGGTCTTTGGGTCACAGGGGGATGATTCGAAGACCCATCAATGAGCCCATGCTGGGCTCAGGCGAGCCCTGATTTTAGGAGCCCAAGGAGCGCAAAATGGCCGACGCGCTCAAAGCCATCAGACCTCCAGGGAAGACGCCCAAGGCCAGCACCATGATGCCATTCAAGCTCAAGAGGCAACGCACCTCCCAACTGGCCGAGACACGGGTCACGGTCAATGGCTCATCAAAATACATGACCTTGATGACCCGGAGGTAATAAAAGGCAGCGATCAAGGACATGATCAATGCAAAAATCACCAATGCAGTGGAGCCCGTTTGCTGCGAGGCCAAGAGAGCTTGGAGCACGGAGAGCTTTGCATAAAAACCCACCATGGGTGGGATACCTGCAAAGGAGAACATGCATATGGTCATGATGGCAGCGTACAAAGGACTCTTTTGGTTCAAGCCCGCCAAGTCAGAGATTTCTTCGCTCTCAAAACCCTCTCTGGCCAAGATCAAAATCACGCCAAAGGCAGCCAGCACGGTCAGCACGTAGGACAAGATGTAGAACAAAGCAGAGCTGTAGGCGTTGGCTGCATCGAGCGTTGAGCCATTGACGACACCACAAAACAAACCAATGAGTACAAAGCCCATTTGAGAGATGGTGGAAAACGCAAACATGCGTTTCAAGTTGGTTTGTGCAATGGCCGCCAAATTTCCAACCGTTAACGAACACACGCTCAAGATGATGAGCATTTGTTGCCAATCTTGTGCCAGGGGCAATAGTCCACTCACCAGCAAACGAATGGCGATGGCAAATGCGGCCAACTTGGGCGCACCAGCAATCATGAGGGTCACTGAACTGGGAGCACCTTGATAGACGTCAGGCACCCACATGTGAAAAGGCACCAAACTCAGTTTAAATGCCAAGGCACAGACGACAAAGACCAAACCCAAGACCAAAACTTGGTGCTTGATTTGTCCACTGGAGACGGAAGCAAAAACGCTGCTGATGTCCAAAGAACCAGTCGCACCGTAGAGCATGGACAGGCCATAGAGTAAAAATCCACTGGCCAACGCGCCCAGCACAAAGTACTTCATGGCCGCTTCACTCGCTTGCGCATGATCGCGGCGCAATGCCACCATGGCATAGCTTGAAAGAGTCAAAAGCTCAAGTCCCAAATAAATCACCAAAAAGTGATTGCCAGAGATCATGACCATCATGCCCAAGAGTGCAAAGAGTCCGAGTGTGAACATCTCCCCGCCTTTGAGCATTTCGCGATCTTGGGCATAAGGGCGACCGTACACAAAGGTCACAAAGACAGCCAAAGCGGAGAAACACTTGAGCCAATGACCCAAGGGATCAAAGACCACCATGTGTGAGAAACCAAAACTCACCTGATCTGCCAAAGCCAATGAGCCCTCCATTGCGCTCACAACAACCAGCGTCAAAAGGCTTAGGACATAGGTGAGCGTGCGCCCATGAGAGATGACCCATAAGTCCACGAGCGCGATCACACATGTCGCACACAAGAGGACAATCTCGGGTGAGAGGCTGTTCCAGCTTTGAAAGTCAATCATCGTGTAGTTGCTCTTCGATAAAGGTATAAAGGGGTTTTGTTGACATGCCTATCGCGCTCAAATTTTGCTCAAAGAGGAGAGTCGAACCAGCTCTTGGACAGAGGGGCCCATCAAATCGGTGAGCGGCTTGGGGTCGATACCCATGGCAAGCACAGCCAAAGCCAACAAGGCGAGCATGAAAAATTCTCGAGAATTGATATCGAGCAGGTCTCGTACATCTTGATTGGCAACGGGACCCAGGTAGACACGCTTGACCATCCAAAGGGTATAGGCCGCTCCAAAGATCAGCGCAGAGGCTGCGCCCAAGCCCAGCGCAAAACTGGATTTCACAGCTGCCAAAATCACCATCCACTCACCCACAAATCCTGCGGTTCCAGGTAAACCACAATTGGCCATGGCAAACAAAATGGCGAACGCACCAAAGGTTGGCATGGTGTTGATCACCCCTCCATAAGAGGCGATCTCTCTGGAATGGACTCGGTCGTAGAGCACGCCAATGCACAAGAACATTGCAGCCGAGACAAAGCCATGCCCCACCATTTGAACCAAAGCACCAGAGATACCCAAGGGCGTAAAGAGGAAAATACCCAAACTCACAAAGCCCATGTGAGCAACCGAGGAGTAGGCGACCAGCTTTTTCATGCCCCGGGCTGCCATTTTGGGCCCAAAGTGGTCAACGGACGAGATTTTCGGGCCCGTCATGCAAAGATGTGCGGAATCCGATC
>CAIKYO010000397.1 GCA_903831655.1 uncultured Burkholderiales bacterium | reverse complement strand
GCCATAGAGACCAAAGCAGGACCAGGACAAAATCCCGCCAAGCCCCAGCCTGCGCCAAATATAAGACTGCCAATTAAGAGTTTTCTGTCAATCGCAGTGCTCGTTGGAAAGCGCAAGATACCTCCAAAGAATGTGGAGGTTCTTTTTTTTGCGACTGTGAATGCAATGAAGCCAACGATGATGGCACCTCCCATCACCAAAGCCAATGAAGGGTCCCAAGCTCCGTATAAATCTAAAAAGCCAATTACTTTTCCTGGGTCCGTCATACCGGAGAGCATGAGGCCTGTGCCAAACAGCAGGCCTGCGGTGAATTCAAAAACTCGGTGAAGGTGATTTTTTTTTAACATTTGAATGCCTCAGATATTGGCGACATGGCGCATGACAAATGTCATCACAAACCCAGCGCCCATGAAGGACAGGGTGGCGACCAATGAGCGTGGCGATAATCGAGAGAGGCCGCAAACGCCGTGCCCACTCGTGCAACCAGAGGCATATCGGGTTCCAATTCCAACCAATAAACCAGCCAAAATTACAATTATTTCACTGGCATCAATTCGGGGTGCTGTGACGTACTCTGTTGGTACCACAGCATGAAACACAGCGGGGGCAGACAAGAGTCCAATCAAAAAGGCAGCACGCCATGAGGTGTCCCCGATTTTTGGGGGTATTAAGCCACCCAAGATGCCGCTGATTCCTAATATGCGGCCATTTAACAAGATGAAAATGGCAGAAGCCATTCCTAGAATGATGCCTCCCGTTAGTGAGGTCAAAGGGGTGAAATGCAGCCAGTCTATGTTCATGTATTGTCTCCCGCGTGAGGACCGCAAAATTGATCAAATAAAACTTGCATCACAGCTAGAGCTTGTTCGCTGGCAATTCGGTAATAAATGCTTTTGCCCTCTCTTCGAGTGGTTACCAATTCTTCCTCGCGCAATACCGTGAGCTGTTGCGAAAGGGTGGGTTGGACAATCTCGGTGATTTCTTCCAATTCACCCACGCGCTTTTCGCCTTGAGAAAGCTGGCACAAAAGCATCAGTCGATCTGGGTTTGAGAGCACTTTCATCAGCCTGCATGCTTTTGCTGCTGAGGATTGCATTTTTTCGAGATCAAAGCCGGTCGTGTCCATAGATAGTTTTAAAGGCTGTTAATTTTGAATACAAAAAATTATATTGACAAACATAATATTTGTCAATATATTATATTAACTTTAATTAAATAGGAGCTTTTGATGAGCACGGCAACAGTGAACCCTCAGGTACATGGCATTTTTGATCCGGCAACATGGACAATCACCTATGTGGTTTTTGAAAAACCAGGTTCTCTTTGCGCCATCGTTGATTCGGTGTTGGACTATGACCCTAAGTCTGGCCGGACAAGTCACAAGTCGGCTGATAAGGTCATTGACTTTGTAAAGAGCAACAATTTGAAGGTCGAATGGATTTTAGAAACACATGCCCACGCCGACCATCTAAGTGCTGCGCCTTATCTAAAGCAGCAACTTGGTGGTAAAACCGCGATTGGGGATCACATTAGCGGCGTGCAAAAAGTGTTCAAAGGCATATTTAACATGGAAGCAAGTTTCAAGTTGGATGGCTCGCAGTTCGATCATTTATTCGCTGATGGTGATTTTATTGAGTTAGGTGCTTTGACTGGCCAAACCATGTTTGTGCCAGGTCACACTCCTGCTTGCGTGGCTTACAAATTTGGTGATGCGCTGTTTGTGGGAGACACCATGTTCATGCCAGATGTAGGTACTGCGAGATGCGATTTTCCGGGTGGCAACGCAAAAACCTTGTTTCAATCTGTTCGCAAGATTCTTAGCTTGCCCCCAGAGACTCGCTTGTTTATGTGTCACGACTACCCGCCTAATGGTCGATCAATTAATTTTGAGACCACCGTTGCTGAGCAAAAAGCCAAGAATATTCATGTTCACGATGGCGTCAGCGAGGATCAGTTTGTTGAAATGCGCACCAAACGCGATGCGACTTTGGAGATGCCTGTGCTCATTTTGCCAGCGGTGCAAATCAATATTCGAGCCGGTGAATTTCCTCCAAAGGAAGACAACGGTATCGCTTATGCCAAAATTCCATTGAATGCGTTGTGATCATGACTGGATTTTCCTACCCCCAAGATATGTGGAACAAACGCTTTTCCACGCCTGACTACGTTTTCGGTGAACAGCCAAATGCTTTTTTGGTATCGCAATCCGCGCGCCTAGGGCATGGACATGCATTGGCATTGGCCGATGGCGAGGGTCGAAATAGTGTTTGGTTGGCGCAGCAAGGTTTTACCGTAGACGCATTTGATTTTTCAGCAGTTGCCATTGAAAAGGCAAAAAATTTGGCTGAGAAGCAAAAAGTGAATGTCAATTTCAATTGCAATGCTTGGCAAGATTTTGATTGGAAAACTTCACATTACGATTTAATCGCTGGAATTTTTTTCCAATTTGCAACGCCTGATGAACGAGCAGAGTTATTCGAAAAAATCAAGAAAAGCTTAAGGTCTGGCGGTGTGTTGTTGATTCAGGGCTATGGAAAAAATCAGCTAATGTTTAAAACTGGTGGTCCTGATAGGCCTGAACACTTGTATGACGAGGAATTGCTTCGTCAAGCCTTTTCAGATTTCGATGTGCTGGTTTGTGAAACCTATGAAACTACGTTACAAGAGGGTGTATGCCACAGTGGGATGTCAGCATTGATTGGATTTGTAGCACGAAAACCATGACCAATAGACAATATAGTCATTACTGGGCTGGAGATAATCCGCATAAAACTGAATTCAAATATGATTTTTATAAGGCAATTATGATTTGGTTTTATCAATCAAAAATATATTTATTTAACGACGATTTGAATAAAAAGGGGTCTTTATAAAAAAATTAGAATTTAAATTTTCGATAAATTTTACAACCAAGCTGAGCGAGACGATCTCCACTAGCGTAAATTCTCATATTCATATTACTACAAACGATAGTTAGTCGCTTGAGACTGTTTTCCCAAACTGATGAACCCAAAAAACGTTGACTGTGCAGCGTTTTTCGGGTTTCAGCGCTTAAGAAATCAACGGCTGGAGTACTTGATGTCTACACGGCGGTTCTTGGCCCAAGCATCTTCGTTGTGACTGAAGTCGACTGGTTTCTCTTTGCCAAAAGACACAGACTCAACGCTGGCTTCTGAAGCGCCCAAAAGCACGAGAGATTTCTTAACCGCATCGGCTCTTTTTTGACCCAAAGCCAAGTTGTACTCACGGCCACCGCGCTCGTCGGCATTGCCCTCTAATCTCACTTTGGCAGAGCTGTGAGTTGAGATGTATTTTGCGTGCGCAGTCACGATGACTTGGTCAGCAGGAGAAATCGTGTATTTGTCAAATTCGAAAAACACGCTCTTTCTGGACAAAGGAGAGGTAGGATCATCGAAAGGAGAAACCTCAACTTTGGCAACTGCTGAAGCAGCCTTGGGTAAATTGGCAGTGGAATTGACAGGTGTCTCTAAAGCCATTGGTGCTTGGGGAGCTTCAGGCTTGGTGCTTGAACAAGCGGCCAACACAACGAGACTTGACACAATCAACAGACTTTTAACTTGCATGATTTTTCCTTTTAGGGATGTAAACGTGAATTGAGAATTCATTGGGTATTAGTATACTTTTTTTATCTATCAAGAGCTCGCTGCTTCCATGATTTTGACTCAGTCGGCCAAGATGAATGGGTAGGACTCTTACGCTGTTATCATAGATTTCTTGGAGCGCCTAGCTACACACAAGAATCACCTGACCTACGAATTGTTACTGCATAACTGCAAACCCAGGACTTAACAATCCGTTACATAGTTTGTCCATCGTGTCTTGCTAATGTAGGGTAGCAATGATCGTTTTAACTGAAATCGTGCTGATGAAAGCTTAGACCAAGAGCGATGACATAACCTAAATCTCAAGGGAATGTGTTCTTCACTGTGTAATAACTGCTATAAAAAGCTTATATTTTAAGCATGTTGAAATGTAGGAAGTAGGGAAGTATTAACGCTAAAGTATATTTTGAGCCATGTAGTAATACTATGGCTCCCCGACCTGGACTCGAAACAGGGACCTGCCGAGTAATAGGAATCCAGGCTCGCCAAATATCAATATAAATCAATACGTTAAATCAAAAAAAAAGAGCCTGTGTAATAAACTGTGTAATTGAGGATTTTGTATCATTATGATACAAGTTGCGTAGTGGGGCGGTTTTTGCTCTCCTTCTAATTTATACCAGTTCCACAACAGCTCGCAATTGGCTTGGGCTGCTGTACAGGTAAGTGGCAGTGGTTTGGATGCTGCGATGTCCAGCAAGTGTTTTGAGCAAGTGAATTGCGGTTCCTTTGTTAGCGAGGTTCGTTAAAAACGTTCTGCGGCCGCTATGGCTGCTAGCGCCTTCAAGTCCTGCTCCTGTGTATAGTAATGCAAATGTTTGAGCCAAGCTGTTTGCGCTAAAACCTACCTTTACACTTTTTTGGCTTGCAAAAAATGGGTAGCTGCGGTCCACACACTTGGCTTTCTGTGCGTACGTCTGCAATTCTGCTTTCAGCTTCGCATTGATGAACACAGTTCTTGCATGACGGCCTTTGGTCATATCGGGTAAAAGTCGAATTTCATCCTTTACGACACCCTCAGTCGTAGTTACATCCGACCAACGCAAACTGGCTACTTCTCCGATTCTAAGTCCGGCCCAATGAGTCAACAGCATCATGCATCTGTTGCGCAATGCATATTTTTTTGTATCGATGTGTGCTAGTAATTGGTCTATTTCAGCAGCAGTTAGAGTTCGAGCTTGTGACATTTGGCTTCACCTTAAATCTGTTAATTTCGTTGTATTAATTATGTTTTCATCTATCTGATAGGACAACCGCAATATTGGTAACCCGAGAGATAATCGGGTCATCAATGTAATATTTAGCTATATTGAATCAGCTGTGGATAACATTTTCTTGGAAAATTTCTTCAATAAAATCAATTGTCGAATTAAGAAATATATAAAAAGCACAGTTTTCATAGATTTTTTGTGGATAAATAGCACTGAATGTGGATAACCTCCACGAGATTGCTTTAAAAGCCCTACAAGCGTTTATTGTGAAGTCCTGCACAATGAGTATTCGGGCAGGGAAATCTGTGTGCTGTAGTGCTTTAAAACGCATTGAGTTTTACGCTTAAGCAGTGAAATATCGCCGATTAGTGCGGTTTGCATCTCTTGTACGAACGGGGTCTGCAAGTCTAAATTTCTGCGATACGGATTTTTAGGGCAGGTTCTTTCAAATCAGCCTGGTGATTTCTATTCGATAGTCGTCCAATTTATCGGGTTAATAAATATCGGTTGTCCAAATGTTAATCTGAAAACAAACTGTAGTCATACAAGAGGACTACAGATGAAAGAATTTGACGCAATCCAACTCAAGCAATTTATTGGAACAACAAGATATTACCGAATTAGTCGCAGGCACCTGCTGACAGATGGCACCAAGTACTTGGCAGAAGAGGCTGAGTGCTTTTGGATGATGGACGCTATTGCCAGTCACCTTTGCGAGATCGGTACAGCGGATTGGTTTGTCCTGGTGCGAGTGTCAGTAGCGCAGGGCAGGGCGGTGATGATTTATGAGGACGGGAATGACAATGAACATGCTCGCCAAGAGATCCCGTACACAGACTTTCCTTTGGCCGGCATCACCCTTTACGCTTGCTGGGATGGCGAACACTGGGTCATCATGCTGCCTAGCGAGTATTGACTTGGTTTGTTAATAGTCTGCTTCAAAACTCAATCTCACTGACAACTCTCGACCCGAAGCGGATTTTCCATCTGTTCGATTGCTATTCAGGTATGCAGATATTGCTGTCCTTCTTAGCAGGATGGAAAACTGTCGGTTGATCGTCAATCTGCGTGATTGACACCAAGATAGGTAGAGTGCGGTGCCGTGGTGGCTTGTAGTCAGTGTCGTTTGCTGCTGCTCCCCATATGCCCAAATCCATGCTGGCAAGCGTAATTTCAGACCTGTGTCCTGGGAAATCGCACGGAAATATTCAAATCAAAACGCGATACATTCCGTAAATCTAGAACGTACCCGGGTTTGTTCTTCTCATTCCGGCTGAATCAAGAAGTTCTTCCCATCCGAACTCCCAGTTGTCGCAGACCAAAGTCTCAACGCCAAACGGGCGATTAGCCCAGAACTTTCTGTCGTATGTATCCGCATGAACTAGGATGACAGTCTTTGGCCTTTGAGCATACGGAAGTTTGGAATGGTTGCGAGCCCTTTGTGAAAGAAGCCACCAAAGTCCTGATTCATGCGTTGAAAGACCAACTCCTGATAGATATATTGGTCTGTAAAGGAAATGGGCAACCCAATGGTTGATTCTGTAGTCTGTTTCTTTGCCTGGCTCGCTGTAATTCAGTGAAACTTCTTCGAAGTGTTTTTCATAATCGCTCCAGCCATTGATATCCTCACTCTTCAAATTTTCTCTTTCATAGGATTTGACGAATTTGAATGCTGTCTTCAATGCGTCTGGCTGTGAGCCGTAATCGTAAAGACCCATGCGGATTGTCGAAGAGTCGTTAACTGAACCGTTCGGGAACCAGACTTTCGTCATAGGGTGAGCGTTTGATTTAACAAAGCAATACAGGCGCTTATATTCCACCTCTGTTAGCCCCATTTTCTTGTCGATGTCAAAGACTGAGCCATAAGTGAAGTTTCTAGGGTTGGTCCAGCAATTATCAAAGTTGAGCGATATGACTGTCCCGAAAATTTCATCAAGAATGAATTGAGCCTTGGTGCTTTGAAAAGGATAGTTTTGATGATGGCGGTCGAGTACAGCTTTTACGGCCAATTTCGCATCTGCCTCGATCTCGTGAGGTTTAATCGTCTTGGCTGGAATCCAATTACCAGTCGCGGATGCCTGCCGATATCCGTTATCATCCGAAAGTTCTAACAAACGCTCCCATCGCAGTACTGGTGTCAGTGTTTGCGAAGGTCGTGATACTTGAAGAACTTGGGCGACTTCATCTATGAGCGTGTCCCAATTTGAAAGGGCTGTTTGTGGGTTGCCAAGCACCCAACTATGAAATCCACTACCAACGATCAAACACGGTTTCATGCGACGCCATCGTAATAAACACACATTGCCTCATCATAGCAACCGCGATAGGTGTCGTCCATATTTTTAAGCATTAACATGAACGTAATAGCGCAAAAAATCGTCGAATACAACCCTCAGGAACACGGCTTCTACGAGGAATTGGTCCGGCTTGTGATCTGTCTTGGCTCTGTTGGCAAGACCATTGAACTTCATGCAACCGGCTATTCCAAAAAATTTAAGACCAGAGAGACAATTGCGATACAGGGTAAAGAAGGTGTAAGTGGTCTTGAAGTTCACGTCTTCCCGCGCCCGTTCTATGACCGATTGCTGAGCCCTTCAGGGAAGCAGGCTGAATTTGTCCGGGTGATTAAAAGGCCAATCAACCCATCATCACCCAAGCATCCAATCTTTTTGCCCAACGTACAGGTGATGATGGCACGTCTGGTTGGAGATGCCTTCGTGTCCTACTATGAGCGACACCTAGATGCTGTTGAAGCAAGGTGGAAAGAGAAAAGAAGCGAATGGCCCGAGGTGTGGCGATTTGGCTGGGCAATTCGTAATGCCTGCTCACATGATGGCAAGTTCCACTTTTCGGGGCTGGGAAGTAAGCCGGTCATGTGGCGCAACCTGACTTACGACTTTAATGATAACGGGCGACCTGTTCTTTTCGACGACCTCACTGGCGTGGAGTTGATCCTGCTGATGGAAGAAATGGATGCTCAACTTCGGCGACCGCATCCCGTAGATCCCGCGTAGCCCAATCCACAGTTGTAGCTAACCTGAACGCCCACCGTGGGGCCCGCTGCCCCAAAGGCTCGGAAACGGGGCAATTCCCACCCGCCAGCCAGCCACTGATAAATGTAAAGAAAATTGACGCTTGACCCGCAACCTATCCCATCACTACCCCAGTCCGAGTAACTGACCAAAAACCTTACTACACCAGCGTTCAAGCAAGCGGAAGCCGAGTGGTGTCGCGCTTCATCCAGCCAACGAGCAGTTAGCAGTCAGTTCCAAAAAAATGAACCCACAGACCCCAAAAAGGCTGTGGGTTTCATTTTGACCTGATGGTCGGGGTGAGAAGATTCGAACCTCCGGCCTCTACGTCACGAATGTAGCGCTCTACCAGGCTAAATCACAACTATCAGCCTATAGAGTCATTCGGCGAAAAAGCGCCAACATTTTGTCTCGCGATATATGAGTCATCTGGATTGCCAAATTTAATTTTTTTTGCTTATTGAGAAGCAACTTTCCGTCCATTGACCCTGACTCGCACTGAAGCTTGGTAGGTATGCATTCAGTATTTATCGATAGCGCCGCCTGAACATTTCGGAACTAATACCACACAAAGAAGGACTTGCTTGATTTGGCATCAATCGATCCAAGTGACCCATTCATGGGTCATTTGAGCATATGTGGTGATGACTTGATGATGTCAATTACTATAAGCGTGTGACTTTTTGCTTTTTTCTAAGAAACCTGTATAAACCTGCTAAATACATTGAAAATCCAGGATTTCTAGCTATCCTGAACCAGTGGAGTGGCAGATGATAAAAATCACCTTAAACAGCGCAGTTTATGAAGCCTTGAGACAGGCTTTTCCCAAGCCTGCCAACTCCGCTCACAAAGCACTGGCTAAATACATCGCCGTGCTGGAGCAGATGATCTTCAATAGCCTGCATTTCGAGGCTACGCCCATGCAGCGCAAGCTGAACCTTTTTACCCTTTCCTTGCAGAAGTTGGCGCAACAGGGCGGGCAAATTGGCCCAAACAAGATCCGTGTCCATAAGTGGCTTCGAGAAAACGGCTACAGCCTGGTCGAAGCTGTCGTCGTTGGATCAAATATGTCGGGAGAGTTAAGCCAGTGCAAGCTGACCCATTGGGTCACGATGATTGACACACTGGCAATTGAGGACGCAATATTGATCGGAGCCAAATCTAAAAAAGAAATTGATCAGCACTTGAGTGGTGATGAGTATGGCAATTACCAAGTCTTTAACCTGCTATATCCAGAATTTAAACAACGACCCGACTTCTCTGAAATTTCAGAGATGTTCGATTTACTTCCTGTAGATATTCCATCTGTAAAGGCCTACATCATCTGGCTCACAACTGAGACAAAGCTCTTATCAAGAGAGAAAAAAGAGCAGGCACTAAGACAATCGCGAATCATTTTGGCTATCGCCAATGTGATGGATGGTAACTACTTGCAGCGCAAAAAGCCCAGCGAGTTCGGTCGCATGTATTATGAGGGTGTGAGTGTGCAAAACATCAACAAGGAACTGCGCAGGGCAGTGCTTGGGAATTGCTGGGAGTACGATATCCGCTCAAGCGTAGTGGCTTGGAAAATGGGCTGGGCAGCGGACTACATCTATGCCCGTAGACCTGGCGAGGATTTGCGACGCGTATTCAGTGCAACGATTGGCTTTCTTGAGGATAAAGCAGACTTCATGGCCACTGTGCGCTATTTCACTTTCAGTGATGACAGCCCAGTAGCTAGAGACTTGCAACCCAAGCTCTTAAAGCAAGCATTCACTGCTATTAGCTTTGGTGCACGGACAAACAGCGTTGGTTGGAAAAACGAGTCTGGTGGATGGAGTAATTCAGCCCTTGTCGACATCATCAAAAACAAAACAGACCGTGAACGGTTTTTGGCTGACTTGACTGTGCAAGCTTTCATCCGGGAGCAAAGCGAGTTGGACGCATTCCTGTATCAATTGGTATGTGTTCAAAGGAGCGATCTGTTGTTAAAGAAGTTTTTGCAGACACCCAGTGGTAGACCCAGCAGGGCCAAGATATTGGCCTACCTCTATCAGCACGATGAAACCGAGATCATGAATGTTGTACGTTCAGTTGCTAAAAAGTATCATCGTGAACCCATCGCCAACGTTCATGATGCTATCTTCTTCAAGCGCAAGCTGGGGCTTGATATCAAGCATGAGTGTGAGCTATCCATGCGAGAACATTCCAATAATCCCTATTGGCATCTCACAGCTAAACAAATCGAGCGTTATGAGCCAAGAAATTTAGATCTTGAACT
>CAIKYO010000396.1 GCA_903831655.1 uncultured Burkholderiales bacterium | reverse complement strand
CCTTGCCCTGAGTCATCTCCATTAACCTTTGTGGAACATTCTCTGCTTTGTAGTCAATCAAGCTCTCTACGCCAATTGAGCGGGCGTGTTCAGCCCGCTTTTGCGAACCCACCGTCCCAATGACTCGTGCTCCTTGAGCCAAAGCCATTTGACTTGCATAGTGTCCAACTGCTGACCCCGCGCCCGTGATGAGCACATTGTGGCCTTTCAAGGAACCGCACAAGCGAACCGCTTGGAGTGCTGTCAAAGCAGGAATACCCAAACATGCAGCAGCCCCAAAATCCAAGGTGTCTGGCATGAGGACAGCCTGATTGCTGGCTATCGCAATGAACTCGCTGGCGCTACCATGCTCTCGCATCCACTGCGCGTTCCAAAGCCAGACACGCTCGCCTATGCGAGAGGCGTTGACGCCGTCACCCACTGCCTCAATGATCCCGCCTCCGTCACTATGAGGGACGACTCTAGGGCCACTTAAAGGCTTGGCACGTCTGGACTTGACATCGGAGGGGTTGACGCCTGAAGTGACGATGCGGACCAAAACTTCCCCTGGAGCAGGACTTGGTTTGGCCATCTCCCCCACCACCAACACCTCTTTAGCTGTACCATTTTTCTCATACCAAGCCGCTTTCATAGTGAAATCTCCTTTTTTGACTGCATTTGAGGTCATTTGAACTCAATACATGATACCGCCTCAATGGCCAATAACCTTGGCCCCAAGTTGGAAAACCCCTAAGCATTGCAGAGCAGAAATATGCAAAAATAATCAACCAATGCCAAGCCATTCCACCATGCTGAATTCATGGTGGATGAGCTCAGTTTTACCCCTAAAGGCTTGACCTTTTGTTCTTCTTTTTGATTTGCTTGCCAACATGCCACATCCTGACACACTCCCCCCCTCCAGCAATGCTGCTCACCATGGCTTGACGAGCCTATCAGACAAAGTTTGGCCCAAAGAGGGGTTCACTCGTGCACCCTACTGGGCTTACACCAATCCAGAGGTCTATGGCTTGGAGCAAAAGAAAATTTTTCGTGGCCCCAACTGGCACTATGTAGGACTTGAGGCTGAGGTGCCTGAGGCAGGTTGCTATAAATCCACGTACATTGGGGATCAATCGGTCGTGCTCACAAGAGCCGATGACATGAGCTTGTCTGTGGTGGTGAATCGGTGCGCGCACAGAGGCAACATGGTTGCCATTGAGCCATTTGGCAAAACCAAAAAACTCTATTGCGTCTACCACGCTTGGAGCTACACACTCAAAGGCGACCTCTCGCACGCTGCCTTTAGCCAAGGACTCAGAGGAGAGGGTGGACTACCCAAGGACTTCAAACTCGAAGATCACGGACTTCAAAAGCTTCGGGTCGCCACACTGTGTGGGCTGGTATTTGCCACCTTCTCAGACGAAACTCCCCCCCTTGAGGAGTGGCTTGGAGAGGTTGCCACGGGTATCAAGCGGGTGCTCAAAAAACCATTGAAAGTCTTGGGTTATGACACGCAAAGAATCCATGCCAATTGGAAGGCCTATCACGAAAATCCAAGAGACTCTTACCACGCCAACATTTTGCACACCTTCTACGGGACCTTTGGCTTGTCAAGGATGTCACAAGAATCGGGCATGATTTTGGAGGATGCAGGAAGGCATGTTTACTTCTACACCAAAGCGGGTACCGAGAAAAAATCTGCTGACTACGATTCAACAAGTTCTCAATTGCGCTCTCATAATGACGGATTGCGCCTAGAAGACCCAAGCATTTTGAAGTGGACCGATGAGTTCAATGACGGTGTCAGCGTGCAAATTCTCACAACCTACCCTGGATTTGTGTTGCACCAAATTGCCAACAGTCTTGCAACTCGCCAGATTTGCACCAAAGGCCCAGGACAAACTGACTTGGTGTGGACCTATTTTGGCTTTGCAGATGATGACGAAGAGATGACCAAGCGCCGCCTCGTACAAACGAATTTGGCGGGCTCTGCGGGAATGATCTCCGTTGAGGACGCGGCCGTTTGTGAAATGATGCAACATGCGATGGCCGATGCCCAAGAGGGTGAGTCTTTCATCGAAATGGGTGGAAAGGACCTCGACATCAAAGGATCCAGCAAGCTATCCGAGAGAGCCATTCGTAATTTTTGGAACCACTACAGATTGGACACCGGTCTTTAATTTTCAGAGCATTAACAGGTGGGTATTTCCGCCTTGGGACTCACCTCTTTTCTTCAACCGTGTTCAGCTAAGATGGAATTGCCCAAAGGGCTTCATTATTTGCTTTTATTTTTTCAATCATGACTTATTCAGAAAACCTTCATCGCCAGTGCGAACAACTCATCTTCTCTTGGGCTCGCGCCATCGATGAGGACCGAGTAGAGGCAATTGCAGAAATGCTTGAACCCGACGGGCGATATAGCGTTAAATCCAGGTTTAATCACGATCGCAACCTCCCCTTGGCCGTCATAGATGCACACAGTGCGGCTCAGTTGCGAGACCGCATCCTGTCTATGCGCAAGGCCAATGTTTACCAACCACAACGCTACCGACACATCCTCTCAGGTGTTGAACTCTTGGATACGGATCAAGATGGATGCTTGAACGTGCGACACAATTTCCTCATTATCCGAACCATGGAACTCTCTGGGGACATGAAAGTATTTGCGAGCGGACAAACACAAGACAAAATTTCAATCCATCCCGACGGAGCAAAATTCAAAGAACGCTTGTTTTTGTTTGATTCAAGAGTTGTTGAAACCCTCATGGTCATCCCCCTTTAAATTCCAATTCTTAATTTAGCATTCCATGACGAACTCAAACCCATCATTCACCAGAAGAGACCTCATTCAAGGCGTGGGGGCTTTGGCCACCTTGAGCGCAGGGGCTTGGGCGACGTCCCCCATCCCTGCAATTGCACAAAGTGTCACACCATGGCCTAGCAAACCCATTCACATGGTTGTTCCCAATCCAGCAGGTGGTGCTGCCGATGTGTTGCCCAGGTTGATAGCCGATGCGCTCGGACAAAAACTGGGACAACCGGTGATCGTTGAAAATCGTCCTGGCGCGGCGGGCAACATAGCGGCTGAATGGTTCAACAACACTGAACCAGATGGATACACCTTGCTTGCTGCCCCTCCTCCAGCACTCTCGATCAATGTGAGCTTGTACCCCAAGATCAATTACGATCCAGCAAAGTTTGTACCGATTACTATTTTGGCAACCGTTAGCAATGCGCTTTTGGTACACCCTTCAGTCAATGTTCAAACGGCTCAAGAGTTGGTGGAGTTGAGCAAAGCCAACCCTGAGAAACTGGCATATGCATCCCAAGGAAACGGCTCCACATCGCATTTAACTGCAGAGCTTTTTAAACAAAAAACGGGCGCCTCAATGATTCATGTGCCCTACAAAGGGGATGCTCCTGCAATTGCAGACCTTTTGGCGGGGCATGTTCAAGTGATGTTTGGGAACCTCTCTGCCGCCTCAGCGCACTTGAAAAGCGGAAAACTTAAACTTTTGGCTGTCACCAGTCCCAAACGGCTGAGCGCATTTCCACAAACACCAGCTCTTAATGAGACCATCCCCGGATTTGTATCCGTCACTTGGTTTGCAGTTGTGGCTCCACCCAAGACTCCCAGCTCCATTTCTCACCATTTATCCAAAACCATTGCTGAGATTTTGAAAACACCCGAAATCAATAAACGTTTTGCTGAGTTGGGAGCTGAAACTGTTGGAAATACGCCTGAGGAATTGGCCCAATGGATGAAAGAGGACACGCAACGTTGGCGCGATGTCATCAAGTATGGCAATGTGACCATCGATTAATCGATGGTTTAAAGCCATCAGAGAGTCACATCTTTGCGCGTCCAAATGCTCTTTGCGCGCGCGATTCACATGAGTACGAACTCAACCCCAGTTTTCGTATAAGCCGAGTTTGCGGTGCAAAGGAGACTCATCGGCCATGAACAAAAAGACAGGCGTGGTAGCACTGTGATTTTTAAGCAGTGTCGCACCATAGCCTGGCACGCAAGCTGTGTCAGCGCACTTTAGATCGAAGACATGTTCATCAAAGCTCAATTGCACTCCCTCTCCCTCAATCACGTGGAAAACACATGCAGGGGACCTTGCCGGCAAGCGAAGCGTCTGCCCAGGACGCAACATCAATGCATAAAAACCCAAAATGTTTTCTGCGTCCTGACCGTTGCTGGGATTGATGTAGGTGATCATGACTGACTCAACAAGGGAGGGATCCTCTGAGAGTTTGATCAATGCCTTTTTGACATCCACCCACGGATATCTTAAAACAGGATACGCACTTTGTGACCGAGTGAAAAAGGGAGTGGGAAGCACACAAGCACCACTGTGCCTTTGGTCCCCTTCGCCTGGGTGAACCTCTTGACGCCCTCCATTGACATGGTAGGAGGCCTCCATGTAGTACACAAGTGGCAAGTCCAAAACATCCAACCAGATGACGGGATCATGTCCGTCATGTCCATGCTCATGCCACAAACCAGTCGGTGTCAGTATCAAATCACCGCGACTCATCAAACACTTTTCGCCCTCCACGGTGGTGTAAGCGCCCTCACCCTCAACGATCATTCTTACTGCATTTGGGGTGTGTCGATGCGAAGGCGCCCACTCTCCAGGCAAGAGCAATTGCATACCCAAATAAATGGCAGATGAGGCCTGCATCTTTTGCAGTCCATGTCCAGGATTTGCCAATACCAAGACGCGCCGTTCGGCTTTTTCAATAGGGGTCAGCTCACCAGCCTTTAACAACAAAGGCCTAATGGACTCATAGGACCATGAGGTGGGACGAGTTAAGGGTTTGGGTTTGGTGGGCGGTAACACGCCCCTTAAACTCGGCCACAAAGGAACCAAATTTTGTTGCGTCAACTCATCCAAATATTCTTTGGGTAAGTCCTCGAGTCTACCGAGATCAGCGTCTAACATCTTTCATTCCTTGCCATGAATTTATTTAATTTGCATCATAAGTTGTTCTTTGATCAATTGCACTAAGGCAATTCTCTAATTTCCATCCATAGAGCCACTCCATGGCATCGTAGAAACGATCTGTGCTCCTGCCTCGCCACAACTCATTTCTCACCAATCTCTCAACACCCTTGGCGTGGTACAGGCGACCCATCTCACGAGATGACAAAACGATTCGAGCTGTGCGGGCAACACGAGCTTTTTGGTAGAGATCGAGAGCTTGAACAAAATCTCCATCGCTCAATTTCAAACATTCACCCAAAGTTACAGCATCCTCCATGGCCATACAAGCTCCTTGTGCCATGTACTGAGTGGTTGGATGTGCCGCATCGCCAAGCAAGGTTGACCTCCCAAATGACCATTGTGCGATGGGCTCGCGATCGGCGGTGGCCCAACGCCTCCAGCTCTTGGGTAACAAGGTGAGTTGACGAGCCTTGTCGCAAACTCCAGCGAAATAACTTTGGACCTCCGAGGAACTGCCATCTTTGACACCCCACTCCTCTTGTTCTCTAGATTGGAAGGTCACAACCACGTTGTATTGCTCACCAGCACGCAAAGGATAGTGCACCAAGTGGCAATGGGGTCCCACCCAAAGTGCCGCCGCGTTCCACTGGAGTTCTTGAGGAAAGTCTGCCTTGTCAACAACTGCACGGTAGACCACATGGCCAGTGACTCGGTGAGGGTCGCCCACAAAATGTGCTCTGACCACAGACTTTACCCCATCGGCTCCAATCAAAGCTTGGCCTTCATGGCGAACTCCATTTTGATCTACTACGCTTACTCCATTTGCGTTTTGCTCAATTTTTTCAACTCTGGTGGAAGTCCGAAAGTCAACCAACTTGCTCTCTTGAGCACCATCCAAGAGAGTCTGGTGAACGTCGGCTCGGTGAATCACAGCATAGGGATTACCAAATCTTTTGATAAAAGCGTCTTGAGTGGGAATGTGACAGATCGTGTGGTCGTCAACCGCATCTTGCATGAGCAAATACTCAGTGTAGACAGATCGTTCGCGGGCTTTTTCGCCAACACCCAATGCATCAAAAGCCGAAAAAGCATTTGGCCCAAGTTGGATACCAGCTCCAATCTCCCCCATCTCTGCAGCTTGCTCCAACACTCTCACAGAGTAACCCAAGCGTGAAAGTGAAAGTGCCGCGGCCAAACCTCCTATCCCACCACCCGCAACTAAAACTGGACGCGAATCTTTGCTTTTAATCAACATGGTAAAAATTAAAGTCCATTTAAGCTCATCAAAGTTGAAAACAAGTCGAATGAGTTGTCATCAAATCTTCATCTAATCTTAAGTATAGCGATCGTCTTCGAATAACCACCCCCCTATAAACCTTAGTGTTCAAGACTCGAATTTAAAATTAAGGTGACAAATTGGTGACCGAAGCATTTTGTCACCAATTTTTAACAAAAAAGATTCACCATTGACATACATTCAATGGAGAACAAGGCATGAGCACTCAAACCGCAATCAGAAGTGATTCCAACGATTCAAAATCTAAAGCCTTGTTGCGACAAGCAGTTTATGGACACAAAAAAGAAAGTTCACTCAAGGAGCGATTGTTTGCTCTTTGGTTCAGTCGCTTGGTTTATACCCAAATCTGGGAAGATCCAGAAATCGATCTACAAGCACTTCAGTTGACCCCAAAAGATCACTTGGTCACGATCGCATCAGGTGGTTGCAATGCGCTCTCCTACCTTTTGGCTAACCCAGCTCAGGTCACTGCAGTCGACCTCAACCATGCACACGTCGCATTGGTAAAACTCAAAATTGCTGCAGCACAACATCTTGAAAGACACGAAGACTTCTTCCAATTTTTTGGAACCGCAAAATCTTCCTCCAACCTTCGCCTTTACAAAAACGTTATCGCACCACACCTAGACACAAACTCCCGTCAATATTGGGAGGGCGGTCCCATTGGATTCAGACGCATTCAAATGTTTGCAAAAGGGTTTTACAACTACGGATTGTTGGGCCAATTGATTGGTATTTTGCACTGGGGCTCAAAGCTTCACGGCGTCAACTTGAATGAATTGCTCAGACAACCGACTGTAGAGGAACAAGCCAAATGGTTTGATCAAAATGTGGCCAAGATATTTGACTCAAAGTTGGTCACAAAAATCACCAGCAGTCCATTGGCTTTATACAACTTGGGCATTCCACCGAGCCAACACAAAGCACTTTGCGATGAGCAACCGGAGAAAATGTCTCAGGTTCTTAAACAACGAGCCCGTCAATTGGCAACTGTGGCCCCTATCAAAGACAACTACTTTGCTTGGCAGGCTTATGGCCGGGGCTACGACGCAAGTGGAAACAGCGCGTTACCTCCCTACTTGATGAAAGAGAATTTCAAGGCCCTAAAGGAGCAAATTTCCAAGCTCTCAGTTGAGCAAAACAACATCAAGGAAGCCATTCAACGCATGGGCCCAGAGTCAGTGGATGCAGTGGTTCTCTTGGATGCCCAAGACTGGATGTCCCAAGCTGAAATCGTTGACTTGTGGAGCACCATCACCAAGTGCGCTCGCCCCGGTGCACGGATCATCTTTAGAACGGCTGGCGAGAGCTCTCCCATCGAAAAAGCATTGCCTGCCGAGCTCAACGCCAGATGGAGGCGCAACTCTCAGCGCTCTGATGAGTTGGGACCCAAGGACCGCTCTGGTATTTATGGTGCCTTTCACTTGTTTGAACTGCAAGATTGATTGTCCTCAAAAATCCATTCACACCCCAGCATTGAGCAATATTTAATGTTCGACGAGGGCAGCACATTTGAACGGGTGGGCGCTTTGCATGAATGGCTCAAAGGAGAGCTAACGCCATGGGTAAAAAATGCCCACTCCCGCTTGGAATGGATGTCACAAAAGCCTGAGATAGGGTGTTCAGACAAAATCCTCATTCCGGTGACCCTTCACCCCCCCCCCGCTAAGGGCTCTTTGCCTGGCACTTACATCACATCACTGAAGTGCGGATGGTTTGACTATTTGGCGCAGGAACTTCATGAGCACCCGGTCTTGGGTTGCTTAATTCGTTGCCTGGGTGTTTTGGCCAAGACCTTGGGGTTAGAGAATTTAATTGTGATTGGCAATTTGCCTATCTCCACCAACTTAATGAACAAAGAGTGCTTGTGTGCATTGCCATCTTTGTCGCAGCAAATAAGATTGCACCATCCCAAACACTTTTTAGCAGTTAGAAACTTACTCCCAAGCCAACACGCCTCAACCATCGAAGCCCTCAAGGAGATGGGTTTTTATGCCATCCCGCAACGGGTGGTTTATCACTTTGACCTTCGTTCAACCTCAAGCGGGAGAAAACCATCCCATCTACAACGCGACCTCTCCTTGCTCAAAAAGTCAGGTTTAAAGGCACAAGTTCATCAACAAATCACGCGTGAGACGGCGGACTTGATATGCCTTCAGTACCAACAAATCTACATCGAAAAACACAGTCCTTTCAACGCCAATTACACACCTGATTTTTTCTATGCAATGACACAATGCGGTGCCTTCCAATGCTTGACACTGTGTGACTCGCAGGACAAAGTTTTGGCATTCGCAATGCTCTATGCATGTGAAGCAACGCTGAGTGTGCCTGCTCTGGGGTATGAAACCAAGAGCGAAATATCAAGTCTGTACAGAATGCTATTTGCCAGCATTTGGCTTCACACTCAAAACTCAGGCAAGTCCCTTAATTACAGCTCTGGGGCTGGCGACTTTAAGCGAAAGAGGGGCGGCATACCTGAGCTTGAGTACACGCTCATCTCCCCTCCCCAGTCACGCTTGAACTACAAAAGTAGATTTCTCAAAAGCCTGGAAAATATGACCAGGCGCATGACCGCACAGGACCTGATTGAACATGGGGCATGAGCGGCCAAGGGGAAACCCTAGTAAACAAAAGGGTTATTGATCTGCTTCGAATCGATTTCATTGCATAGGCAATTAAAATGCGTTGCCATGTTAGAAATCCAAACTCCTCAGCCAGACTTTTACACTGCTCAGTCTCTCAATGAGGGGCAATGCATGGGGTCGATGATGAAGAAGGTGCTCAATGCCATTTCCTCTCAAGTTGACACTCAACTTGAAGCCTTTGGATTGACCTATGCGCAATGGTTTCCCCTCAAGCATTTAAGTCTAAAAGGCTCCACTACGGCCTTGTCCATGGCCAAAGAGTTGGCTGTGGATGCAGGGGCTTTAACAAGGGCGCTTGATAGGCTAGAGGCCAAAGACTTTATCTCTCGGTTGCGCTCTAATGAAGATCGACGTGTGATACAGATTCAAATCACAGGAAAAGGACAACATGTTGCAAAACAAGTCCCTCAAATCTTGGCTCAAGTCTTGAACACTTATCTGCAAGGCATTGAACCCAAAAGAAGAGCGCAATTCATTGAAACCCTCAGCGAATTGGCCAACCGAGCTGAACAGATCAAAGCCGAACCCATTGCCAAAGATCGACTTAAAAGTACCCACGAACTAAATCAGTCAATCGATTGCATAACCTCATCCAACTTTTCTTGAATCATGCAAAGCCCATCCGACAAAAACATCCTAAAAGCAAAAGATCAAATGACTCTTGCCATTCATAGCCCAAGCTTGAATCGATCAAGCGCTTTGCAGCCCACCGCCCTTTTGGCCATCACTGGCTTGAGTTTGGTGATGCTTTTGAGCGGCTGCGCCTCTAAGGGCCCTCAGACTCCAGCGCTCCGTGAGCTTGCAGTCAGTGCAGTGGGTCTAGAGAACATCAAAACACAAAACATTGACCGCCAGTGGTGGAAATCTCTTCAAAGCACCGAACTTAACGATCTCGTCTCGCAAGCACTGATCAATAACCCCTCCATGGACTTGGCCAAAAGCAGAATCAATCGTGCCCAAGCATTGGCTGGTCTTGCCCGTTCGAGCTCACAGGTTCAAATGGGCATCAGTGCAAATGTTTCAAGGCAACTGTATTCAGCCACTGGACTTCTCCCCCCTCCCATTGGTGGTCAATATATTAACCTTGGCGAGGTAGACGCTGGATTGAGATGGGATCCAGATCTATTTAGTCTACATGCCACCGAGCTCAAAAGCGCTTTGGGGCAAATCAAAGCACAACAAGCCGAAAGTGAGTTTGCCCAAACACAACTGGCCTCAAAGGTTTGCATGGTCTACATTGCACTGGCATTGGGGCTTGAGCAAGTGAATTTATCCAATGAGCAAATCAAAGTCATTGAGACTTGGATCTCACTACTCAAAGAACGACAAGTCCAAGGCGTGGACAATGCCATGCTTTTATTAGGGGTTCAATCTGAACTCAAGAACCAAATCTCCCAAAATACCAGTTTAAAAGAAAACGTTGATTTGAGACGACATCAACTTGCAACCTTGGTAGGTCTTGCTCCAACCGCATTGAACTCGCTTTCGCCTCGTTTGAACGATCTGAAAATGCCCAACACCGCTACATTTTTAGGCTTGGATTTACTAGGAAGAAGAGCCGATGTGGTGGCTGCGAAATGGCGGGTTGAATCAGCTTCTCAAGGGGTTGAGGCTGCCAAATTGCAGTTCTATCCCAACATCAACATTGGAGTCTTTGCTGGTTACAACTCCCTCAATCTCAACCAACTCATTTCACAAAAATCCAAAGAATACGGAATCGCACCGTCCCTTTCATTGCCTATTTTTGATGGTGGCCGACTGAGAAGTCAATTGGGAGAGAGGGAGAGCGAACGAGACCTTGCAGTAGCACAGTACAACCAGGTTCTTTTAAGCGCAACCCAGGAGGCTGTGGACGCCATCACTTCATTGAAGGCGCTGCAATTCGAATTGGAAAATGACACTCAAGCCTTAAGTCTGACTCAACAAGCCACCGAACTCAACACGGCACGTGCAGATGCGGGACTCAGTAGCAAGCAACCTGTCTTACTTGCCAAGATCAAAGAAATCAATCAATTGGGCTCACACTACGCCCTTAAAGCCAAAAACATCAGCGCCAATGTGGAGCTCATGAGAGCGTTGGGCGGCGGTTTCGAATCTGACTCTAAGCCATAAGTCCCAGACTGAAAATCAAACTTTCGATTAAAAAACATTCTCAATATTTAAACCCTTCAAAGCTCAGATCATGAACGACTCAAATACCGACTCAAACACGAAAATGAATGCACGCAGAAAAGGACTCACCATCGTAGGCAGTGCTGTCTTGGTTTTAGCCCTCTCATATGGAGCCTGGCATTGGTTCACTGGGCGCCACACAGAGAGCACTGACAACGCTTATGTTGCTGGAAATGTGATCCAAATTTCTTCGCAAATTGCTGGCACGATCACTTCAATTGAAGCCGATGAATCCGACATGGTTCACACCGGACAGGCGCTCTTCAAGCTCGATCCAGCCGACGCCCAATTGGCTCTTGAACAAGCCCAAGATCAGCTTGCACAAAGTGTTCGTGAAGTCAAAACTTGGTACGCCAATAACGCCACACTTGAGCAACAAATCAAAGTCAAAGAGACGGATGTCACGCGTGCTCAAATTGAGTTGAGCAAAGCCATTGATGATTTAAACAGAAGACAGCCTCTATTGAGCACTGGAGGAGTTGGAGCTGAGGAACTCGAACATGCCAAAAAGCAAGTTGAAGGCAGTAAAAACATGCTCGCTCAGGCTCAAGCTTCACTTCAAGCGGCAAAAGATCAATTGATTTCCAACCAAGCACTTACCCAAGGCTTATCTGTACAAGAGCACCCCAACGTCAGACGTGCAGCCAGTAAAGTTCAAGAAGCCTACCTTTCTTTGCATCGCACCTCACTGGTGTCTCCTGTCAACGCACATGTGGCCAAACGCTATGCTCAACTTGGACAGCGTGTTGCACCTGGGGCAACTTTGATGACCCTTGTGAGCTTGGATCAACTGTGGGTTGATGCCAATTTCAAAGAAGCATAACTTCGAAACCTGCACATTGGACAGCCAGTTGAACTCGTGGCTGATGTGTATGGCTCCGATCAAATTTATCATGGAAGCATCTCTGGCTTGGGTTCTGGTACAGGTTCAGCTTTTTCACTCCTTCCCGCACAAAATGCAACCGGCAACTGGATCAAAGTGGTTCAACGCGTTCCTGTAAAAATCACGCTCAATGCTGATGAGCTTAAAGCTCACCCTTTGAGAATCGGATTGTCCATGGAAGTTAAAGTAGATACACAAGATCAATCGGGACCCACTTTGGCTCAAACGCCCAGAACCAGTTCTTTATCCAGCACCAAGGCGTTTGAGCGCCCAGTGAGTGAGTCTGAGGCTCTGGTTAAAAAAATCATCAATAGCAATTGATCACTCCTACAGCATTACCCCATGAGCCAAGCCCCCTCCAACATTGGTGCGCCTGAACCCCTTCGTGGGTTCGAGCTCTTTTTAGGCACACTGTGTCTGTCGCTTGCGACTTTCATGAATGTGCTGGACTCCTCCATTGCCAATGTGTCAATTCCAGGCATTTCTGGTGATCTTGGCGTTAGTCCATCACAAGGCACTTGGGTCATCACCAGTTTTGGCGTGGCCAATGCGATATCTGTTCCTCTGACCGGCTGGCTGACTCAAAGGTTTGGTGCGGTGAGGCTTTTTGTCATGAGCATCTTGCTCTTTGTATTGAGCAGTTGGTTGTGCGGCTTTGCACCCTCCATCGAATGGTTGGTCGTCTTTAGAGTGTTTCAAGGTCTAGTTGCTGGCCCCATGATTCCCCTGTCTCAAACCCTCTTGTTATCGAGCTACCCCAAATCCAAAGCGGGAATGGCCTTGGCGCTTTGGGGTATGACCACACTGGTTGCACCAGTCGTTGGACCCCTTCTGGGCGGATGGATCACTGACAACATTTCTTGGCCTTGGATTTTCTACATCAATGTTCCTGTGGGCTTCATTTCCGCGGGCTTGACTTGGTTGATTTATCAAAAGAGGGAAACCGCAACAAGGCGCTTACCCATTGACGGCATTGGCCTTGGATTATTGGTGGTTTGGGTAGGTAGCCTTCAACTGATGCTCGACAAAGGCAAAGAGCTGGATTGGTTTGCTTCAAACACCATCGTGGTTTTAAGTGTCTTGGCCGCCATTAGCTTTATTTTGTTTGTGGTTTGGGAGCTTACAGACGAACACCCTGTGGTGAATATACGTCTCTTTTTTGGACGCAATTTCACCTTTGGCTGCCTGTCATTGTCAATTGCTTATGGCCTGTTCTTTGGCAATTTGGTCATCATGCCACTTTGGCTTCAGCAATGGATGGGCTACACGGCCACGACTGCTGGTATGGCCTTGGCGCCAGTGGGCTTTTTTGCGATTTTGCTCACACCGCTGATGGGCAAGAAGGTCAACGTTTGGGATCCACGAATCATGGCCACAGGCGCATTTATCATGTTTGCTATCGTGCTTTGGATGCGATCACAATTTACGACATCCACCAATTTTGAAGTCATCTTGATACCCACTTTACTTCAAGGTATTGCGCTGGCCTTTTTCTTCATTCCTTTGACAACTGTGACCCTTGCAGGATTGTCACCCGATAAGATTCCATCCGCCGCTGGATTGTCAAACTTTGTTCGAATTGTGGCCGGAGCAATGGGTACCTCTATTGCCACCACTTTGTGGGACCAAAGAGCTACTTTACATCACGCCCACTTGACCGAGCCCTTGATACAAGGCCAAGGTGTTTTTGGCGCAACGGTTGAAGGCCTGACCCAAGTTGGATTGAGTACTGAACAAGCCTTGATACAAATCAACCGAATCATTGATCAGCAAGCCTTCACAAAAGCCGCTGATGATATTTTTTACGCATCAGCTTGGATTTTTATTGCCTTGATTTCGCTGATATGGCTGGCCGATAGACCGGCCAAACACATGCAAACACCTGGCCCCAAAGGCGCTTCTGCTGAGAATGGAGCCGAACAAGCAGCGGCTGGTGCTCATTAAAATGAACTGAGACCGAAATTTATCCAATGCTTGGCGTGATGTTGTTTCACTGAAAACTAACTATCTATCGCTTTGCATGGGGAAACTGATGATTACTTCGGTACCCAACACGTTAGGCCTAGAGTCAATCACAATGGAGCCGCCCATTTTGCGGACCACATTGGACGCAATTGAAAGGCCCAACCCCGCCCCTTCGACATGATGGGAGCCAGAGCCTCTCCAAAAGGGTGTCATCACATTGGTGATTTCATCTGGACTCAACCCAACTCCGTTGTCAAAGACTTTGATATCTACCTTTTCACTAAAACTCTGAACACTCAATCCTATTTGATCTCCCCCGTATCGCAAAGCGTTGTCCAAAAGATTTCCGATCGCTTCGCCGAGCAACGTTGCATTTCCACGCAAATTCACCTGCTCTAGACCTACAGGCAAAGGGCTTAACGATAAATTTTTATTGGATGATTTAAATAAATTTTTCCAATCAAGATACACCCTATCCACGACTGCGACAAGTGCAAAACGAGTCTCTTCTTCTTGTCCCGATCGATCGGTCCGAGCTAAATTAAGCAATTGCTTGACCAAATGGGCCGCCCGAGTGGCAACAGCTTGTAGCTGCTCGAGCACTTCTCCATCGGGTGCTTGAGCTGGATCGGCTTTGTAAGTTCTCGCCAAGTCATCACTCAACAACTTTATCCCAGCAACAGGTGTTCTCAACTGATGAGCAGCATCTGAGATAAATCTTCTCTCATGAGCAATCGCCTCTTGAAGTCTTAAAAGTAAATCATTGATGTGAGCAATGACCCCTTTCAATTCATCGGGTACTTGCTCCAAACCAATGGGCGACAAATCATCAATACCTCTGGCGGACACTGCCAAGCTAATTGCTTTTGCAGGCTCGAGTCCAACGCGAATCCCCAAAAAGATCAAGGGGACCACAATGAAAGTCAAACACAAAGCAGGTAAAAAAATGGCTGAAGCCAATTCGCGTGAGATTTTTGTGCGCTTGGATTGGGGTTCAGCTACGAACACCCAAACGAAATGATCTTTTGAAGTGTTTTGAAAGGTGACGCCCACCACGCGCATCGGATTGGGAATCGAACTCAAATCAAAAAAAACGGGCTCGCTCAGTGGTCGACTCAAATTGATATTTAAGCGCTTGACCTCAAAATCTCCTGCAATAACCTCTCCTAATTTTGTAACGACTGAGAAATGAGAGGTGGAGAGTGAATCAAAAATCATCGAATCTGCAGTCTTGATATCCACACCGAATTTGGGATTTTCACCCTCCCAGTGCACTTGCGAGGCCAGAGCCAATGCATCATCTTTCAAGATTCGATCCAGCGACACTCCCGCCACATGATCTGTGAGAGTAAAAGCCACCCACGTGGTAACAACGACTGAACTACTCCAAAGCAATAGGAATGTGAGCCTGAGCTTTTTTTGAATGCTGTACGAATGAATGAGCTTCAATTGCTCTCCTCAATTGAATAGCCCACACCACGAGATGTTTGAATTCGAATGTTGGTGTTTTCGATCTTTTTCCTAAGTTTCAAAACATAAATTTCAACGGCATTGGGCGAAAAGTTTGAATCCCAGCTTGACATCGCCGAAACAATTCTATTTTTAGGAACCACACGTCCTTCACTCGAGAGAAGCAACTCCATCAGCGTGGCCTCTCTGGGTGTTAATGATATTTTTTCATTCGCAAAAACCAACTCTCGGCTTTCGGTATCAAAACAAAGCTGTCCAAGCTTCAATTGATTTGCAGTATTGCCTTTTTGACGTCTAACAATTGCCCTAAGCCTTGCAACCAACTCGGTCGGCTCGAATGGCTTGGTTAAATAGTCATCAGCTCCCGCATTCAAGCCCTCGACTCGTTCGCTCAATTCATCCCTTGCAGTCAAAATAAGTACGCCCAATTTAAGCTTCTTATCCCGCCAATAGGAGAGAACTTGCAAACCATCCGTCTTGGGTAAATTCAAATCGAGAACAGCAATATCGTATTCCTGCGTCAATGCAGCAGTCATGGCAAATTCACCATCCTCAACCACATCCACGACCCAGCCTTCAGCAAGGAGTGTGCGTTTTAATCCCAAGCGAAGTGCAGGATCATCCTCAACCACAAGTGCACGCATTGATCAACCCTTTACTCAATCTTGCCTCAATCTTGCAGGGAGACTTTATGAGTCACCCTTTTTCTCAGTCACGGGAGGGTTGGGCAAGTACGCTTGCCCAGCTTCAATTTGAAATTCAAAGTCTAAATTCCAACCCTCCACTCCCTCAGGATAATTCGGCAAAATTAACTTTTCATTTTTGACATAGTGACCCACCAATGCACTCGTCACTCCAAATTGAACATCGGTATCTAAAACCGGATCATCGCTTGAATACACTTGCGAGAACTGGGTTTTATAACCCTCCTTGTAAATCATAAAATGAATGTGGGCAGGTCGATTGTTGTGACGCCCGAGAATCTTCAATAAATCACCGACCAAACCAGTGATTGGAATTGGATAGCCACTTGGCTTGATGGTTTCGAATTCAAATTTACCGTTTTCATCTGTCAAAAATGTTCCGCGCAAATTCATTTGAGCTTGCTTGGGATCTTGGTTTTCGTAGAGTCCTTCCGTGGACGAATGCCAGACGTCAACTCTGGCGTTTGAGACCACCTGGCCTTTCAAATCCTTGACACAAGCACGAACCCAAACTGGCTCCCCTGGAGTGGGAGACCTCACGATGCTCTCCCCACTTTTCATAATTGGGGAGTTTTGCCTCCAAAAAGGCCCCATCAGATTGGCTGTCGTAGGTCTTGTTCCTTGATCACCGTTATTGGTTAAACAAACCAAGGACGACACCCCCAAAGATCCGGCCATCAGAACCACTTCGTTATGGGAGGGCGTGCATTGCTGACCCAAGCGTGCTATCAATCCGCAAGCCTTGTGAAACTCAGCCTCACTCAAGCGAACCTCACTTACAAAAGCGTGCAAATGTTGAACCAGCGAAGTAAAGATTTCGCGTTCACGTGGTTCTTTGATTTTTTTCATCTGCTCAATGACAAATGCCGTTAACTCTTGTGGGTTGCTGTGTGCCATAAAAAAATCCGTCTTCCAGGAAATTAAAAAACTTGCGCTTGACTCCAAAGAGACAAAACAAGTACTCAAGAAATGATGCCCATGCGAGCTGTCCGCTGCTCATCGATTTTTGACATTATCGCCGGATCCCAATGGGTTCATTAGGGTATCCAAGGGTTTTGCCCAATAACTACTTGTGAGATGATTCTCACTCATTAAATTGAGCGTACCAGACCCAAAATTTGACTTTAACGCTCACCTATTTATCGCTCCAGGAATATCTGACTCATGAAAACACCCAAAATCGACATCTACAACCACGTCATGCCACCCGCTTATGTAGAGTTGGTTAAAAAGCACGGTCGCGAGCCCGGCATGATCAAAAGAATGAGCAACTTGAGAATGTTATGGGACATGCCAGCTCGGGTCGAAATGCTGAAATCTTTTCCAGACGTACAACAAGTCATCTCTCTGGCCGTCCCCTCCCCCGACATGATGGGCAGCCCTGAAGAGTCCCCTCACTTTGCACGCGTGGCCAACGTGGGAATGGCTGAAATATGCCAACAGTGGCCCGAGCAGTTTCCAACCTTCGTGGCCTCCTTGCCCATGAACAATCCAAAGGCGGCTTTGGAGGAGATGGATTATGCAATCGATCACCTTGGCGCCAAAGGCATTCAAGTGCTCACCAATGTTGGCGGAAAGCCCTTGGATCACGAGGACATTTTCCCAGTCTTTGAAAGAATCACAAACCATCATCACTTACCTGTTTGGATGCACCCCACTCGTCCTGGCAACAAACCGGATTACGACACAGAGGACCGCTCTAAATACGAAGTTTGGCAAGTTTTGGGGTGGCCCTTTGAGAGCAGTGTCGCCATGTCCCGCATGGTCTTTTCTGGACTCTTTGACCGTTTGCCAGAGCTCAAGCTCATCACTCATCACTGCGGAGGCATGTTGCCTTATTTTTCTGGAAGAGCTGAGACACTTTGGGCTCAATTGGGATCAAGGAGTGTGGACAACAGCGAAGCGGATATTCTTAAAAATTTGAAGAAAAAACCGATCGAATATTTCAAAATGTTCTATGGTGACACCGTCCTTGGTGGATCTTCCTCCGCCTTGCAGTGTGGTTTGGACTTTTTTGGCTCCGAGCACGTTGTTTTTGCCAGTGATTGTCCCTTTGACCCAGAAGAAGGACCGATGTTCATTCGCGAGGGCTTGCGCTCCATTGAAACTTTGAATCTACCACCTGAGGACGCAAGACGTATTTATTTTGGCAACGCATTTAAATTACTGGGCTGGGATCAAGAACCCAAATAAGCTTGAGATTATTTTTTAATCACAAATCAAAGTATTGTTAATTCAAGAGAGGCCAATCATGAAGCGCGCAAAGTCCAATGACCTTTTGTTGATCCAGTTGATGAGCCAAATGATGTTCGCTGGGGTAATGTTTTTAGCCCTGCACCTGAATTTCAGTTTCGCAGCATCCTATCCTGAAAAAATGGTCACCCTGGTGGTCCCCTTCACCCCAAGCTCGGGCAGTGATATTGTGGCTCGAATCATTCAACCCAAACTTGCCGAGCGCTGGAAGCAAGCTGTCATTGTTGATAACAGACCCGGTGCGAGTGGCAATATCGGTGCAGATTTTGTCGCCAAAGCTCAGCCAGACGGCTACACACTTTTGATGGCCATCAATACCATCACCATGGCACCCAATTTGTATAAAAAACCAGGTTTCGACCCCGTCACCGACTTTACTCCGATCATGAAGATGACAGTTGCAAATTTTGCTTTGGTCACAAACCCCCAAGTGCCGGCAAATGACTTGAAGCAATTCATTCAATTGATCAAGACCCACCCCGGACAATACAACTACGGCTCCCCCGGAAATGGCACACCCCACCACTTGGCGATGGAACTGATGAAACTGCAACTTGGCTTGGACATGATGCACGTTCCCTACAAAGGCATCAGCGGCGCCACAACAGATTTATTGGGCGGCCAAGTTCAAATGATGTTTGCAAGCGTGCACTCGATGCTCCCCAATGTGAAAGCCGGTAAGTTAAAAATGCTCGCTGTGGCGGGAAGTCAGCGCGAAGCCATCTTGCCAAACGTAGCCACTTTCAAAGAGCAAGGCATTGACTTCATGGATGCAGTAGATGCGTGGTATGCCATGTTCGCTCCTCCCAAAACATCTCCTGAAATCGTAAACCGCCTGATCAAAGATATCAGTGCGGTCTTGGCTTTACCCGATGTCCAAGAGCAACTGACTCAACAAGGACTCAGCGTTCAATTGAGCACTCCTGAGCAACTCGCACTGTTGGTTGCAACTGACACAGCTAGGTGGAAAAAAACCATTGCTGATGCTCATATTACTGCAGATTAAACATCAATTGCCTCAAAACACTAGTACAAACCCTAGATCAAGCCAAGGTTTGTACTTAAAGTGTCACATTTAATCTATATTAGGATTTATTGATCTTCAATCACTGGCTTAAACACCAGACTTTGGATTTCAGCCCAATGGTTTTGAATCATGGAATCAAATCCATTCACTCAAAGGTGAATGGATCTTATAAATCGCAATTTACGGAGACCTTGACATGAAAAACAAATTTAAACTCTCTTTGATGGCAACATTGGTTTTGAGCGCAGGCTTTTCCATGGCTGAGGACACGATCAAATTTGGAGTCTCAGGCCCTTTCACTGGTGGTTCATCCTCAATGGGTGTAAGTATGCGTG
>CAIKYO010000395.1 GCA_903831655.1 uncultured Burkholderiales bacterium | reverse complement strand
TTTTGCTGCCATGATTAAACTCCTCTCTTAAATACCGAAATTACTTCTGTACAACAGCCATGATGTCGTCTTCACGCATCACGATGAGTTCGTCGCCGTCGACCTTAACGGTTTGACCAGCATATTTGCCAAACAACACGCGATCGCCTACTTTGACGTCGAGTGGGTTCAACTTACCGGCTTCATCTCGTTTTCCAGGGCCTACTGCCAATATTTCACCTTGATCAGGCTTTTCTGCAGCAGCATCAGGAATGATGATTCCGGAAGCAGTTTTTGATTCTTGATCCAAACGCTTGATGATTACGCGATCATGTAAGGGACGCAAATTCATCTCTTCTCCTATGTTAGTAAGTGTTAACTATTTAAAAAACTATATAAATCAATGCATTACAATCTCAGTACAAGGAATGTAAGCGAAATTTAGCAATAAATTCCTGCTTTAGCACTCGCATGTAGGGAGTGCTGATTATATAGGTCTGATTCCCTGGATTTCAAGAGCAGATCCCCATAAATTCTTTAAGGATTTAGCCCCTACCTATACTAGATAGCAGTTCGTAGGAGGCTTCCTACGGATAAATAAGCTTTAAGCCCTTACTACTCCATTCCGTCCTGCCTAGACTGGACAGTCACCGATTGGAGAATGCTGATGAGCCCGAAATCCCGGCTGTACACGCTTGTAAAGGCATGGAAGGACAAACCCTTCCAAGAAGTACGCGACGCCTGTGGCGCGCCTTGGCTTGGCTTGAGCAGCCAAGCACTTGAAGAACATCAATCCTGGTCGAAACGACAAGCGATCAGCCATGAGCCTATTTTTAACTGCAGAGGAACAAAACTGACCGGATCATTTTTTAGACCTCTTCTTGACAGCTCCGATATGCAATTACTGCGTTTATTTATGGAGGGTCTCGATACGATTTCCTATTGGTATCGTGCAGGGCGCTTAATACCCGGTATTTTGACAATCCCGATTCATGTAATTTCCTCTAGTGAATATATAGATGCACTGAGTGATTTAATTTTGAATTCACGACTACCAGTAGGTCTGATTGCTCTAGGGATTCCATCCATTCCAAATACAGATGAAGCAAAGACATGCAAAGAAGGTTTGTTACGTATGAGACGTCTCGGTGTATTGCTTCACCTTTTAAATTTCAAAGGAACAGTAGAGCAATTACATTGGGTTGAAGAAATGCAACTAGAAGGTGTGCATATAGATATCAACTCTTTGCGCACTAATCTACCTTCACTTGAACTCATTACACAAATCAAAAATTCATCTCATTTACTAACAAAAATATATGCAAGCAATATTTCTCTTGTGAAGGATTTGGAAAACGCTGCTACTTTGGAATTTGATTATTGCTATGGTGGATTAATGATGCCACCCATTAGTCGACATCAAATGTTAAAGATCAACGATAGCCGAATTGCTAAAGCCATTTTTTCGCTGCACCCTCATCAACACCAAAACCCAAACGGAGACAAGTAATGAGAAAACGCGTGATGTTGGTAGATGACCATCCAGCAATGCTGATGGCACTCAAAAGTATGTTGCAAGACCAGTTGTTATTTGAAATAGCGGGGCAAGCCCAGAATGGCGAAGAATGCCTTAGATCCATCAAAGAAGTAAATCCAAATATGGTCATTTTAGATTTAG
>CAIKYO010000394.1 GCA_903831655.1 uncultured Burkholderiales bacterium | reverse complement strand
CAGCTTACACAGCTAAAAGAGAGAATGGTGATTACCCAATTTTTCTCCTATTGGCAACCAAATCTTGATTCAATGCTCAATGAGCATTGAATGATACTCAGCAATCATTTAAAAGGTACGGTCTCTTTTGAGAGTGAAAAGAGACAATCTTATTCTTGATTAGAGATGCAGACCATCGGGTAATAAGCTTAATAAATCATTACGCTTTTAAAGTTAAGTGAGTCTAAAATTTTTAGTTGACTTCATCTAAAACTAATTTTTCTTCACTAATGAGTCTAAGTTGTGATTGCTTGTTAATTTCAGGACAGTATTTTAGAAAATTATTTTTATGTCTTCTGTAATACAAGAGACCTTGGTTTATATTTCCTATACTTGCTCCGCGCTTGATCATCTCATCCCATAGATTCCAATCTTCTTGTGGGTGTAAGGCGTTACTCTGTTTATACCCAACTTCTTTTCCCAATTGGGTTTTATAAAGCATAGAGCCATGATGCTTGTTTTTTCGATTCCAATAGAAATCACCTTGAAATGGTGATGTCATGTCAGGAACTCGCTCGTTGATCTCGTTTTTTAACTCTCCAGTTACGATGATGTCGTAAGTGACGATATCTGTTTTGAATTGCGAGAGCAGCTCTATTGCATCAGATCGGATCCAATTGTCAGCTCCAAGAAACATCACGTAATCGGTCTCGACACGCATGAGCATATCTTGAAAATTTTTGACTGTTCCTAAATTTTGATCTCTGAAAATATATTCGATTTCTGGATATAGATCTTGTAAATGTCGGCAGTCATTGGCGCCATCGTCAACAAAAAATATTTTGGCAGGCAACTTGGACTGAGATAACACCGACTCAATGCAGTGTGCAGCCAAGTGTCCATATTGGTAAGAAGCAATAACAATGGTAATCATGCGTGCATTGGAACACAGGACAAGTTAAAAATTTTCTAATTTTTTTATGTCCCTTATAAATGCATGTTATTTGAGCTCTATTTATATTCGGTTTCTTTTATTGAAGTGAATAGTTGAAGTTTAAGTAGGACAAATCTAAGTGATCTCAATGCTTTTTAAATTGGTTTCTCAATATCATGGATATGATTAAAGCTAATTCGAGCTTTGTGATTTCATAAAATGTCATAAAAATGAAAGAATTGCAAACTTGTATTTAACCATTCAAAGACTCTTTGGAATACGCATTAAGTCTTGTGGATCTTTGAGTGTTGCAATTGAAAGATTTTGTCTTGCACCAATTGCGAAAAGCTCAGAATTGGGTTTTAGGAACTCTCTTCATACAGATATTGAAAAATGTTCCAATCCGTTTTCGGTCCAATGTAATCCAGTTCTTTCCTCTACCTTAAACCAATGAGAGGCTTGCGAATCTGACGGTTCTGAAGCAATGGTGTTGATTGGGTTCGAAGTATGCGCTTGAGACCTGGTGTGGGGAGAGCCGAAATACATGCTTGGGGATTGATCATCACTCGAAAAACGAAATGCCCATATTTCTTTGCCATTGGTCAAAGCGCAGGAAACTCGAAGTGGTTCAGTTGATTGGTGGATTTGCATGATTTTTAAAACATCGTGAAATGTGTCTTGCATGGCTTTGATGGGGTTAGAGGTTAAGCCTTTACTAAGAGCAGTTAAAAAAAGAGCTTCACTGTCGGTAGTTCCTTCTCTATGAGGGTAGTGCGTGTGATCAATTAAGTCCTCTATGTCTTTTCTGCAACTGTGCCAGTTTCCAATTTTTCCATTGTGCATGAATGTCCAATTTTCCCAAACAAAGGGATGGCAATTGCTCCTCGAAACCGATGTTCCAGTCGCGGCTCTGACGTGTGCAAAAAATAGCTTTGTTTGAATGTGGGCAGCAAGGGATCTGAGGTTGCTGTCGTTCCAAGCCGGCAAAATATCCTTGAATAGCCCTGGTGTTTTTCTGTGTGAGTACCAAGCAACTCCAAAACCATCTCCATTTGTGACCCATGTTGATTGAGTTGCTGCTAAGCTTTGTTTAACGATAGAGTGTTCTTGATGAAATATCAAGTCCTCAAGATATATCTCACTCCCTGCATATGCGACCCATCTACACATTGTTATTCCTTTACTGATTCAACCCGTTTTTCTAGTTTATTACAGATGGTTATGATTGGTCGATGTCGGTTATTAAACTGCGATTGAAAGATTAAATGTAATAAAATCGATCTAACAACCTTTTATCGAGAGCTTAAACCCTTTAATTCAATTTAATCAGCATTTTTATCTTTAAATCGTACTATGTTGATTTGAGTACTTTGCCTGGATATATTGAGTCCCATTGCCCTTGATCTGAATCATTTTTAAGTTTGGAGTTCATATGATTAATAAATTCTTAATAGGCTTTTATTGCTTATTTCTTCTTTTTGTTAGTGCTTGGAGTGAGACAGCACAAAAACCTGTGAAAATTATTGTGACATTCACTCCAGGTGGGCCAGTGGATTTTGTCGCTAGAACAATTGCAGAGCCATTGGCAAAGGAGCTCAATCGCACCGTTTTGGTTGAGAACAAGCCTGGTGCGAATGGCGCAATTGGTGCAAATGAGATCATGCGAAGCGAGGCTGATGGCACAATGATTTGGCTTACCAGTGTTGGGGCGGCTGCCATCAATTCTGCTTTGTATGAAAAAATGTCTTATGACATGAAGAAAGATTTCTCGCCTGTCTCGCTGGTCGTCAATAACGTTGAAATTTTTGTTGTGAATCCTAAAAATAGTTCGAACGACGCATCTGATTTCATCGCAAAAGCCAAGGCTCAATCCCAACCCACTCCGATTGGCTCCTCAGGTACAGGCAGTATTCCTCATTTAGCACTGGTTCAATTACAAGATTCGACAAAGGTAGATTTCATTCACATTCCTTATAACGGAATGGCTCCAGCTATCACTGATTTGATGGGTGGACAGGTCCAGGGAGCTTTTTGTGATGTTCCAGCGGTGATGAATTACATCAAAAGTGGATCATTGAAGCCACTTGCAATCGCTTCAAAAACTCGTCATCCAGGTTTGCCAGATGTTAAAACATTCGAGGAGGAGGGCATTAAAGCGGTGGATACAAACAATTGGTACGCATTGTTTGTTTCTTCAAAAACACCCAAACCCATTATTTTGTCCATAAATAAAGCCGTTAAAAACGTTCTCAACCAATCAGCGGTGGCCTCTAAGTTATTGGCGTCCGGTGCAGAGCCCAAGTGGTCTTCTCCCGAAGATTTGGCTAATCTACTCAACACCGATACGGATAAGTGGTCCACATTGATCAAGGCTAAAAACATCAAAGCCAATTGATACAGGGCCTTGGTTGAGATCCTTGGCAAAAGCTAATTTGACTTCAATAGTGTCTTGGGTCGCTTGAGCAGACGCATGTATGCTTTGCGTCTGGTCTCACTTTAAACCTCGGATGCGTCATCAAGCAAATGATCAATTTTGAGCCGCGTAAATATTTGCTTAAATGAACATACTCGCTACAAATGAAAATTACCATTTACTGGTTTAGAAACGATCTTCGTTTGATTGATAACCCAGCATTTTCACTCGCTGCTAAATCTTGTGATTATTTGTTACCCGTTTATGTACATGATAAAAAATTGGATGCAATCAATCAATGGAATTTTGTAAGAGTTGGAGAGCACAGAAGGGCCTTTTTAAAAGAATCATTACAAGATCTAAGGTTTCAACTTATCAATCTTGGCTCTAATTTGGTGGAGTTAGCGGGGGAAACCAAAGTAGTCTTAGAAAAATTTCGACGAGAGCACGGAATTGAGCAAATCTTTTGCGAGAAAATTGAGGCGCCTGAAGAGTTAGTTGAAATTCAAGGTTTGATTGATCTTGGCTTTGATGTGAAATCAATTTGGCAATCAAGCATGCTAGATCCTCAAGCACTGCCTTTTAATTGCAAAAAATTGCCCAATGTCTTTACTCAATTTCGACAGCAAATTGAAAAACAGCGTCTGAGGTTTACTGCTCCGATTGAATCAACTGGTCCCATACCACCCATTCCCAATCTGCAAAACTCCAATGATTTGAAATTTACTTTCGTTTCAAAGAATTTTGGGAAATTGTTTGAGGGTGGGGAGGAGGCTGCAAATGAACATATGCGCCAGTATTTTGATCGAAGACTTGTTGATTCCTACAAGGAAACTCGCAATCGACT
>CAIKYO010000393.1 GCA_903831655.1 uncultured Burkholderiales bacterium | reverse complement strand
TAACTTCGACTATGGCATGGCACTGGAAGTCGAACTTGCAGTCTTGGACCAAAGAATTGTGCATCGATGCGGCAGGTTACGAAAGTTTGGTTTTATGTTGCAAACTGTCTCTTCATCACATTGAGTTAAAAGTGCTTTCATGATAATTTACAAGGACATCAACGATGCTACAAGGACATCAACGGTACTGTGTTCTGGCCGCAGCTCGCAAGCCGTCTGAAAATGGGTTTGTATGATTTTGGACCGAAGTTTTGGTGAGGACCTACACCCAGTTTGATTCCTGTTAGATCAGTTTTCAAGCTCTTGCGTGCATTGTTGTTTTTGTTTTCTGTCCTTTGCTAATTGCTGATCGCATCGGATTTGCCAGTTGGTGATAGAAAATGTCCTGTCGAGGTCTCGGATCTCTTGTTGATCCACACCAACGTCCTAGCGGCTCTTGAACAAGCAAAATTGGTGAAGATTTCGATTTTTGGAGCTGTGTACCACAACTCAAGGACGGCTACCTCAATGTTTTCAAGGCGTACAAAAAACGTTGTTTAAAGGTAGTTGCTCATTATCATATTTTGCCTAGCGCCCACAACTGGCACCGTGACCGGGATGATCATGTCACGTGATTCATGTGATTACCAACTGGCAAAAGCGTGAAACTTCCCAAGCAACAGCTTTCGACTGTGAAACTCGAGTTGTTATTCCTCGTGCATTACTAACAGCAATACGTCGAGCTGGGAGACGAGTTGCTCCTTATTCACATGCCCCGAAAACTAAAACCGCTCTTGAGAATTTCAAATCGCTGATCGAGCTAATATCAAGGTCGTACTGGGTTCTGATGTTCAGTGGTCAGTCCCTGGTAAGGACCCGAAATCACCGGCCAACCTCTGGACGCTCTTCTACCCGCAAAAAAGCGTCATCCTTGGCACTTCCTTCTTCTAAATCTGGGGATGACGGCAGCAGTTCCAGTGAGTCAAGTAGAAAAAAGGAGGGCGCAGCCATCGGCGGTGGCGACTGTGCAGAAAGGCAGAGCTGGCGGCAGCACTGCCATCAGCGATGACGGCTGTGCCAGCGCAATCAGCAGTGATGGCGGCCCCGTCGGCGAAATCGAAGGTGCCAGTGGTGCAGGCGGCGATATCAGCGGTGGCGGCGGCGCCAGCGGTAAAGGTCGATGTGCCCGAGACAATATCATCCAGGCTACCCCTATTTTGGCGGATGACTTAACAACCTGGTGTGTTGAGAATTGAAGCAGTGTGTATGGACACAGGTCAACCTAGGCAAGGACAGTCCTATTTTTTTGGCAGCATTTATCTCATTCACCGATCCGGAGGAGCCACCAAGAATTCAATCAAGTGCTTTGGAGTGTTCTAACTCTTACTTCCGAGGCTTGGCGACAATAACGTCACGTTGGACGTCGTTGGATGGGTTGAAGACTCAGGCTGAGGGTCAGCAACTTTGGTTTACGGGAAACCTGGCATGGATCACGCAGCGCAAAAGGATCGAATTGGGATTGGCGAGACCCATTCTTCGAAGGCAAGCAGCTGGCAAAAGGCGGCCTGCAGATATTGTTGAAGAAGAGGATTTGCCACGCAAAGCAAGTTCCCGCTGCAGCCACTGTGAAGCGTCCAAAAGAGTGACCTAGCCTGAGGCTCAGGGTGGCAGAGGTGATTCCTATACT
>CAIKYO010000392.1 GCA_903831655.1 uncultured Burkholderiales bacterium | reverse complement strand
GGCCTCAGGTCTGCCTGTTGGTGGAGACCTGGAGTACGCCGATGAGGTCACTTTGGGCCGCGCATTTGAGGGTCGAAGGACGATCGAGTAACGAAAGTAAGCGAATCTCGTGATCAGTCAGATCTAATGTAGAGATTTGTATCGATTAAAACATATCTATTCAGGTCGATGATTATCCTGAATAATTCTTGTATGCGTAAATTCTTAGTAGCGCTCCAAGTGTGCTTGCTTTCATTTGTATTAATTTCTCCCTTAAGTGCAAATGCTTCAGTCCCGAAATTGGGCGCTCCTTGCTCAAAAATAGGTCAGAGCATTACTTCAAGCGGAAAAAAATACGTGTGTTCTAAATCGGTTTCCTCGAAAATTCAAATTTGGACAACTGCCATTAAAACACCAATCAAATCCACTAGTCCCGCGAGCTCTACTACTTCTACAAGTGTGTCATCAACTCAAATGGTGTCGAATGGGAAATTGCCATTTGATGTATCTAAGCCAAGGGCAAATCAACCATGTAGCGATGCTACTTCTCAGGTAGTTGGCTATGGACCAGATATTCAAACATTGATGTACTTAAGCTGTGGTGCTGACGGATATTGGAAGCCTTCCGAGAATGCACCTCTGATTGATCAGGCAACCGGACTGCCAATGAGTACTAGCAATTCATCGAGCTCCACACCTGCAAGTGCCACACCGGTCACCACGAAAACACTTGATCCCAGCAAGCCAAAACAGGGTGATGCTTGCACAATGAATACTCCGGCTAAAGCTACCAACGCCGATGTGATTGGCTATGACTCTAGCGGCACTTTAGTAATGCTCGCATGTGGTCCTAATGGAAGAGTTCCTCGTAATTTCTATTCTGTGCCAGTTAACCAATCGACCGGACAATTGATTCCGGCTCCAATAGTAAATAGTGCTGCAGTTTTTAATAATCAATGCGAACCAGATCCATTAGTACCTTCTGAGTGGGCCGACTTGCAAACGTGGACAATGCTTAATATGGATTGCTCATTTCCTTTGCGGTACGTAGTCGGCAATACCAATTTTGGTCAACCTACTACTGCTTTAACTCCATCATCGGATTATTTACCTACTCAAAGCTGCAAATTAAATGACAACAGCTCAAGTAACCCAATATTTCCGCGTCCAAGTTACATGTTCACACCATCAAAAAATGCGGTTATTCAAGTGGTGCCAGTGGAATTCTCAGATTATCAAACGACTAACACGCCGAATCAAGATTATGGAAAGTATTTTCAACTTGGTGCAGACTGGTTGAAAAATTCTTCTGATTTGCCTGTTGATCCGCAGTACCGAGTGCCAGATCATTACGTTCAAATGCCAGGGAAATATTCAGACTATGACATTGGCCCACAAGTAGATATCCACAATAAGTTCTATACGGATTTGATTTCGCAAGTGGGAACTTCGATTAATATGCAAGGAGTCGCCCAAGTATTAATCGTGATAGCTCCAACTACACCAGCTTCATGGCATACACAGTGGGGACAGTTCGGAACCAATCAGCCACAAGTTCTCAATTTCCAGACCGGGCAGGTCAATAATTTTTATTTGATGGCGAGTTCCTACACAGGACAACTCCTCACTACTGAAAATCTTCCCGTTCCATTATTGATGATTCATGAGGAATTTGGGCATGATGCAGGACTTAATGATGAGTATGGGGCTGAACCTGGAGCGGGTAATCAATTACATCAGCCAAACAGCGGATCAGACTTCACACCAGACCAATTAGGCACTGGACTCTGGGGCAATATGTCGATGTGGCATACGGAATTGCTTATTTGGGATAAGTGGATTTTAGGTTATGAAGCTGACTCGCAAATTGCCTGCCTATCTTCAAAATCCAATTCGACTATATGGCTTCAACCATCTACAACAAAAGGAAGTTTCTTAAAGGGAGCAGTTATTCCCATCTCGCCAACCAAAGTAGTCGTTGTTGAATCCCAGAGGAGTACTGGCTACAACTTCAAACTCCCCACGAATACCAATGGTGCGCTTGTCTACACCGTCGATATTTCGAAAATAGCAGGAGAAAGCCAATTTGTTAGTGGCGAGGGCTATAACGTCATTCGACCATCGTCTCGGCAAACTCCACCTTCCGACGAAAATAACTTCATCTATGGTGATGCAACCTTGAAGCAAGGCGAGAGTGTCGATGTCGATGGCATCACAATCAAAAATGTGGAATTTGGTGATTTCGGCGATGTGATCTCTGTAAGCCCTCACTAGGCTCTAAGAGAACAAAACTGGCTTTTATCTCATTATTTGATACGTACCCTTGTCTTAATATGTGAGATTTTTCAGATTTAAGTCCCATAAGCCCAGATGTTCTGCCAAAATCTTGCCATGAGTTTGATTG
>CAIKYO010000391.1 GCA_903831655.1 uncultured Burkholderiales bacterium | reverse complement strand
CCATTACTTGAAAATATTAGTCCCAGGGGATGGGTTGCAGCACTGTCCAAACACTTTCCCGAATTAGAGCCTAAGGTGAGTGATGCCAAAATTTGGGACGAAGACTCCTACCTATTGCGGGAGTCAGATTTAGATTTGGATACACGATATCTCTTAGGCCTTCGTCGTTATGAAATATTAGAGAGCGAAAAACCCAATCATCTCAATTTTATCGACCATCTCAAATCGGCCCCTCCATGGTTACTAAACGCACCAATTGCACTTCTGAATCTTTCAGTTCGATCAAACAATGTGTGTGCTGCTCATGAACTAAAAACTATTGGCGATTTCGCCAAGTACGGCCTTAAAGGTTTGTACAAGCTTCCAAATTTAGGCCAGAAATCTGTTAATGAAATCAGCCGAGAAATGGTTCATCTTTTCACTACCGGCCATCCATTAAAGGCAGTCGAGACAAAACTTGAATGGGTAATTCCCGCTCGGTTAGGTGGTCCAGAATCCGAATCCGAATCCGAATCCGACTTCGACTTCGACTCCGACTCCGACGGTAAAACTAAAGAATACGATACAAAAGAGAGTAGCCCCCCGAGAATTGTTTCACTTACATCTGCAAACATCACTGATGGCCTTGTAGAGGCGGGACAAAACCTCGATCAAAACGAACGAGGTATCTGGGCTGCCCGAATGGGCTTCCGCTGTGAAGTTATGACGTTTCAACAAATCTCTGATCAAATTGGACTAACACGCGAGCGTGTACGCCAGATCGAGGTCAAGATTTACAAAAAGGTCCGGTCGCATCCATTTTGGGACGAGCTTTCAAGCAAAGTAAGCGAGCACCTTCGCGGAAGAAGCGCCCCATTATTTCTTAATGGTCTCTCTGCGATTGATCCATGGTTTGAAGGTGTAGATGATCTGGTAAATCCACTTCGGCAACTTTCGGACAACATTGCGCGACTCGGATTCCACATCCTGACATGGAACAACGCCCCAGTAATTTCGCGTATGTCTCAGACCCAATGGCATGAGGCGATTGACGATGCCAAAAGCACCCTGATGACAATTGCTGAACAGAATCTTAGCAAACGAGACGCGCTATCACAGGCAGCTGGGGCAGTGATAGGGAAAGGCGAGGATATGCGGGAGGCTTTACTGGAAGAAGTCTCCAAGTTTTGCGTATGGTCAGCACTACCTGACGGCTCTCGAATTTTGACTGGCTTTGGAAAATCTGCAACTGCTTTGGTGGCAGGGCTATTGCAAGCATCAGACACTCCTTTGCACATAGATGAGATTCAAAGTCGCATTCGCGCCAATTCAAGCTATGAAGCGACAAACGCATCAAACATCCGCAGAGCGGCTTCAGAAGTATGCATGCTTTTCCGCCGAGGCACCTACGGACTGATGAAGCATTGCCCTCTGAATGCATCACAGATGCTGGCTATCAGAGCTGAAGCTGAAGACATCGTCGCGGGTGGGGCACATTCAAAGCAATGGCATAGCAGTGAACTTTACAACGAACTTCTAAATCGTGGCTTCTCATACGATGGAAAGCTTGATAAATACATTATCAATATTGCTCTAGCCAATTCCCCGAACCTAGTCTACTTAAGGCGAATGATTTGGGGTGTGCGAGGCGAATGGAAGGATAGCGCCGATGCACGCCTAGATGTTAAACAAGCAATTGTTTCCTTGATCGAGAGCGAAGGAAAGCCTATGACAACGGCACAGATTCGCTCCAAGCTTATCGAAGACAGGGGACTGAATATTCACTTTCAAATATGGGCTACAAGCCCCCTCGTACGTATTGGACCCGGAGTCTGGGGGCTGGAAGGTAGGGATGTAGATATGGAGAAGGCTGGGGCAACAGCCTACCGCCTACTCAAGGAACTTTCAGCTAGGCAAGAAGGTATGCATGTGTCAGAAGCCGCTGCATTCTTGGGCCTCGGTAGCGAGGACGAAATATCGATGCTGACCTCAATTGGAAATAAGGATGGCTTAAGGATGGATAAAGGTCAGTACTGTTATCTACAGCCGTGGGGTGAGTCGCGCCGTATTTCTATTTGGGAAGCTGCTACTTCAACACTGAAAGATCACCCTCAAGGCCTTCCAAGAAGCGAGTTGCAAATGTATGTGGAGAGAATTGCAAAACGAAAGGTTGATCGCCAACAACTCAGTGGAATTTTGCAAAACATCGATGCCGTTTACGACACTGCATCAGGGCTTTGGAAATTCGCTGGGCCGGTTGGCGGAGATGATGAAAATGATGAGGCAATTAGCAGCCTTTCAGATGCAGCATGAACTAGTCGGACAAAATATACATAACTCACACGAAGGGCTCCATCTTGGCAACTTTGCAGAAAAACATTCTTGGAGCGGAAGCTGCAACCCGTTCAGCCTGCGCTGCGCCATTACGGGACTTTTCCTATGACCGTAGGACCTGCGGAACACGCGACCTTAGCTTATCTGAGCCAGTGTCAGAGGACACTGGTTATTGGGCAAACCCGTCAAGTATTAGTAGTAAGCCCCCAAGGTGGATAGTCCGCATTGACGGAACTGGGTCCGACCTTTCCGTTGATTTAGCCCGCAACGAAGATGGACAGCCATTACAGGGCGCGGGGACTGTTGGTTACATCAATAACGGTCAGGGTAGATGTGCCTTAGCTGCATTTCGACTAATGCCTTCTGTGAAATTTGATGAGGATTCGTATGCATTCCCAAGTGAATGGGAGTGGATCGTACAGTTCGCTTTTGGAAAACCGCTACCTGTCGGCACTTCGGGTGATTCGTTAAGTGACTTTGCACCGGAGCGAAGCGAAATTGGCTACAAGGGTCGCGCTGACAACAAATCAAACGTAAAGATTCAGCAAATCAATTTGG
>CAIKYO010000390.1 GCA_903831655.1 uncultured Burkholderiales bacterium | reverse complement strand
ATGCAGTCAGTCCTTTAACAGGAACAGACGGGATCAATTCAGTTGCCAAGTTTCGAGCAATCGTTAATCCAACGATTTCCTCCGTTGCCCTTGATACTCCGAGGGCTTGCAAGGCAAGCTTAGGTGCCAATTTTCTTGTAGATTCATAAATCCCGTCCGCAAGTTCAGCAATAAGGTTTGGACCTGATTGCATTAAATGCTCGCTTGGTAAAAGCCGAGTCAACTTCCTTACTATCCGTGCATGTATTAAATCTTTTCCAGAGCGAGAGGAGACAACCAGAGTGTTTTGTCTATTGGATCCGATGCCCTCTTCAATACTTAAAATGTCCGGAGCTCCGGCTTCTATTGACTCTATTTGCTCTCGAGAAATATGCCTCTCTAGCGTTATGACCCAATGACAATGATCGTGCAAATCCTTGAATAGCCGAGCAGAATCCTGGAAATTGATCCTCAGTTCGACTAGATCTGTGTTTTCTGGCTGCCCTGGTGCAACTGGTCTTGAACGATTAGCCCTGACTACGAGTGTGCTCCATGACTCCAAAATTGGATCCGGATATTTAGGCAGCATAACAAGTGAAATTGATCCTCCTCCGCCTGATTCAAGACGAAGCGACCGATGCTGTAAAGGTTGAAAAACACCCGGCCGATCTATTGGCGACTCAGTATTTTGTTGGCTGACAATTTGTTCTTGTAAAGCATGAGTAACCAGCGCAATGTCAAGTTGTAGATTCTCCAATAGATTATTGAGTGAGTCGCCGGACTTATACTCGATAAAGGCCAAATCACGGTCAGGGAAAATTCTGGACTTATGTTGGCCCTCAAAGTTTTTAGAGAAGTTTTCAATTTGTCTGGATATTGATTCCCAACGAGATTTGGGTGCAGCTACGTATAATGACACACGTAGATTTTTACCTGCCTTGTTTGAAACTTGCTCTAGGATTTCTGCAGGCATTGAGTCATTTGTTGGCAATACAATTAGTAAGGATAGGCCATCGCATTTATACGGATGCGCATCTAGGTAACTTAGGATGCGGTTTGAAATCGCTATAACAGATTCAGTATCGAAAGCTATATCTCCCGTGCTCGTGCTCAATGGGGAATAGTCTTCCCACCATCCTGCCTCGGATCTAGAATAAAGCAGTGCTCCATTACCGCCAACGGCAATGGGTGGGAATTCACGCGGAGATAAATTCTCGAACCAATCTAAATAGTAATCGCCTTCTCCATCAGCAAATGCTGATTCTCCAGATAGAAAATCTTTCGCCAGTTTGATTGTCTGGTCTAAATAGTTCGCAACCCATCTAAGTCGAATTGGATGGTTAGGCATCATCAGTCTTCGCTCTGAAGTCCCAACTGACATTAAATCGGTTCCTAAGAAAGCATCGAACTCTTTACTTCTGACCCCATCAGGAACGAATTGAAATCTGGCTTGAATTAATAAACTTTGCCAAGTATCAAGAAAAGATTGAAGGGCATCAAGTTCCAAACCTTTGTTGGTGACTGAATCGCGAAAATCAGTTCGAAGCTGACAAAAATCATTCAGAAACGCTGTGGGTTCTTCAATTAAGTGGGATGAATCTGAGTAGATTGTGTTTAAATTAGATTCACGATAGATGAAGGGCTTGATCCAATCGTCGCCGTCAGCTGGTAGGTTAACGCACAAAGTTCCAAGAACTTTTAGGGCAGGCGAATCAGGGGCGCACGTTAATATCCAAAACAGTGCAAGCTCCTCAACACGCTCCGGCATCCATTCCATTTGCTCGTATACAGAGATCTTTCTGCCTAATTCATCTCTAAGAGTAAAAATCAGTGGAAGAGGGTTCCAATTGATTTCTTCATCATCCTCCGTCTCTTCCCTTTCATCAAAAAGTTCTGGAACCTTTTGAGTTTCAATAGCCTTTGGAGAAAGATTTAATTGGCAAGCTCCTGGCAAACCCTCTAATTCGATGGAAATCGTTCTTAGGGTCTCCCCAAAAAGAAATGAGAAAAGTCCATGTATAGCTGTACCAATAAATTTCTCATTGAGCAGATCAATTTCTATCGAGGCAACATCCAATCCGGGGTTGTCTTGCCTTGCTCGTTGCACTAACCGTACTAATTCAATAGCAGGATTGAAAAATTGTTTCTTAGTTGGTGTTGAAATTCGATCTACGGACTTTCGTGTTAGTTTTGAAAGTAAATCCACTAGCGGCTTGAGACCTACCGGTGGAGCTGCT
>CAIKYO010000389.1 GCA_903831655.1 uncultured Burkholderiales bacterium | reverse complement strand
GCTCCACCAGCGGCTCAAGCAGCGGCTCCAGCAGCGGTGCATCAAGCAACGGCTCTGCTTCTGCAAATACCAGTGGTGGTGCAGCAACGGGAGCTGACAGCGGCACTGCTTCAGGCAGCGGCGCAACGGCTAACACTGGAGCTGGAGCAACATCGCCAACCGATAGCGGCAACTCATCAGGTGGCTCCACCAGCGGCTCAAGCAGTGGTTCCACTAGCGGTGCATCAAGCAACGGCTCTGCTTCTGCAAACACCAGCGGTGGTGCAGCAACGGGAGCTGACAGCGGCACTGCTTCAGGCAGCGGCGCGACGGCTAACACTGGAGCTGGAGCAACATCGCCAACAGATAGCGGCAGTGCTTCAGGTGGTTCCACCAGCGGTGCATCAAGCAACGGCTCTGCTTCTGCAAACACCAGTGGTGGTGCAGCAACGGGAGCTGACAGCGGCACTGCTTCAGGCAGCGGCGCAACGGCTAACACTGGAGCTGGACCAACAAGCAATGCTGCCAATAGTTCCTCAGACGGTTCAACTGGCCAATCTGGTCAATCCAACCAAGGCCAACAACAAGAGGACAAGTTTGTTAACTACGATTTGATTGGATTTGATGCAGGCTCAACGGCATTGACCTCGGAATTCAAGTCATTGCTTGATAGCCTGCCCGAACGTGCAGTTGTGATTTCAGGCTATGCAGATATCAAGGAAGCCAACGCTTGCGGTGTGTCATTGAAACGTGCTGAAGTAGTGAAAGCGTATTTGGTAAGCAAGGGCTGGAAAGCAAGCAACATTTCGACTAAAGATCAATGTGAGACCAATCAGTTTGATCAAGAGTTACTTAAGCCAAATCGACGCGTTCACCTTCAGGGCAATTGGCCTGCCAAATAATTGAATATGAGAAGAACGACCATGAAAAAAAAATGGAACCCCTTAGCCAATCTAGCAGCCTCCATGCTGGTTGTATTTGCTGCGACCGCAGCTGCTAACCCTGTTGTGCTGATAGAGACCAATCAGGGTAAGTTTGCTGTTGAGTTGTATCAAGATAAGGCGCCGAAAACGGTTAGTAACTTTCTCAACTACGTTAAAGAAGGCTACTACAACGAGACAATTTTTCATCGCGTTATTCAAGATCCCAAGATGTCAATCGTCCAAGGTGGGGGTTATTTGAAATACGAACGTGACGAGATTCAAGAAAAACCTGGACTTCATGATCCGATTGAATTGGAGCTGAACCCCGAGCTACACAACAGCAAGTACACCATTGCTATGGCAAGGCTCAATCATCCTAATTCGGCCACGGCTCAATTTTTCATCAACGCCGAGGACAACAGCAAACCATTTGATGGTAATTACGCTGTCTTTGGCAGGATATTAAAAGGTTGTACGGGTTGCGAAAAGGTCATTGACAAAATGAACGCAACCAGCATCAAGCCCTTTAAGCATGAGGAATTCGGCAAGCCGCCTGTCATTGCCAATGATGTCCCAGCTAATCCCATCAAGATTCTTTCCGCCGTTGTACTTAAAGAATAAGCATTAAAAATTGTTATGAAAATTCAAAAAAAATTTCAGTCTATTGGTTTCGCTGCTTTAGCCACCGGCTCTTTATTCTTAAGCGTTGTTCATGCAGCAACTTCGGTGAGTGATCCTGTCGAGATTGTCGCCAAAGTGAACGGCATTGAAATTCCCAAGGCTTTGTTTGATGCCGTGTTAGCCACGAATTTGGCCCAAGGTGCCAAAGACAGTGAAGACCTCAGAAAAGTCATCAAAGGCGAGTTGATTGCTCGTGAGGTGATGGCCCAAGAAGCCAAGAAGCTGAAAATTGACAAAGATCCTGTGGTCAAAAACCAGCTGGCTCTCCAAGAACAGAACTTGCTTGCAGAAGCGTTGTTGTTCAAAGAGGCTGAATCTCTGAAGATCACCGATGCTCAATTGCGAGCAGAGTACAAACGACAAACTGACCTATTGGCAGATGCGGAGCAATTTGAAGTTAGCCACATTGTCTTAGGTAACGAAGCGGATGCGTTGCAAGTTTTGAAATCCGCTAAATCGGGTGAAAGTTTTGAAAAGTTAGCTCAATCCAAGTCCTTGGACCCAAGTCGTCAAAACGGTGGAAAATTGGGTTGGTTGTTGTCTAACCAAATGATTCCCACTATCTCGAACGTGGTAGTCAATATGTCTGCTGGGCAAATTGCTGCTGCACCCATCCAAACCCAGCAGGGCTGGCACGTCGTCAAGTTGGATGCCAAGCGCAAGTTTCAAGCGCCCTCATTTGAAGACGCCAAGCCCCAGTTGGCTCAAGCTATTCAGACTGCTCATCGTGCAGAGTACGTGCAGAAATTGCTGAAAGCTGCAAAGATTCAGGATTGATTGAAATCAAACCAACTCCACAGCGGCCCGCATCTGAGTGGGGCTGCTGTAGAGGTAAGCAGCGGTGGTGCTGATGCTGCGGTGCCCAGCCAAGGTTTTCAAAATGTGGATCGCAGTGCCCTTGTTGGCCAAATTGGTTAAAAACGAGCGGCGACCGCTGTGGCTTGACGCTCCCTCCAAGCCTGCTCCTTCATAGAGGACTGCAAAGGTCTGAGCCAGGCTATTGGCACTGAACCCTGTTTTCATGCTCTTTTGGCTGGCAAAGAATGGGTAACTGCGGTCAACGCATTTGGCTGACATGGCGTGAGCCAGCAATTCATCTTTTAACTTGGTGCTGACAAACACAGTGCGAGCATGACGCCCCTTGGTCATGTCAGGAAGCAAGCGGATTTCGTCCTTTATAGAGCCATCACTGGCCACGACGTCGCTCCAACGCAGGCAAGCCACTTCACCAATTCTCAGTCCCGCCCAGTGGGTCAGCAACATCATTGCCCTGTTTCGAAGGGCGTGTTTACGGGTGTTGATGTGAGCCAATACCTGCTCGATTTCTTCTGCGGTCAATGTCTTTGCCTGTGCCATTTGTGCTCTCCCTCGTCCAATGCCTTTTGCTGTTGAACTTATTGTGTTGTCACTAGGCAGTCAGTACAACCGATAACCAGCCGAAATGGACGGACTCTGGCCGCTGGCACCCTAAAAGCTGTTTGAGCTCGGGTCAGCTACCCAAACATTCGGAGGGAGTTGATCTCGCGTTGTAGGGCTGATTTGATGGGGACACGAGCATGGTGCGGGGCTCAACAACACATGCCCCATGTCATGAAGTGTCGGTTGAACCGACACTTCGTGATGTACCCCTCGTTAAAAAGTGTCGGTTATTTTGTTGGGGGCTGACTCATACACGGGTCAATACAGATCGATATCTGCTGTTGGGAGGAGCAGAGGCACGATGATGTTCCTTGGAGACTTGGGATCAGTCACTTAACTCGTCCTTTTAAGTGAACTCCCGATTAGCGTTTCCTAACTTAAATTTCTCGTACATTAATTCTGTATTTTCGAAAAAGATAGTTCAAACACTGGAGAAAACATGACAGATACGAATCGCCGACAAGTTTTCCAATCTACAGCTGGAGTTCTTTTGGCTGGGCTGGGTATCACAGATTCAATCCCGGCTCGTTCTGCTGAGGTTTTCAGTTCTTCTCAAAAAATTTCTAGCGTAGAGCCAGTGACCAAAATCCTCGCTCAATTTGCAGCCAAGGCCAACGCTGATCAAGTACCCGCGTCAGTAAAAAAAGAAGCCACACGTACGCTTTTGAATTGGGTGGGGTGCGCAGTGGGCGGGTCTAGGCAAGATGCTACAAACCGAGCGGTCAAAGCGTTGCAAGAATTCTCAGGTCCGGCCAAAGCAAATTTGTTGGGGCGCTCAGAAAAATTCGACATCCTCAATGCCGCCTTGATCAATGGCATTAGCTCACATGTGCTTGACTACGATGATACGCATTTAAAAAAAATCATTCATCCGGCTGGCCCAGTCGCTTCTGCACTTTTAGCGCTTTCTCAGCATCGTCCAACCACGGGTCGTGAATTCATGAATGCGTTAGTCATTGGTTGCGAAATTGAATGCAGACTTGGCAACGCTGTCTACCCTGATCACTACGCAAAGGGCTGGCACATCACTGGTACTACTGGTGTATTTGGTGCAGCCACTGCGGCGGGACGTTTACTCGGATTAGACGAAACGAATATGGTTCATGCGATTGGGATTGCCGCGTCTCAACCGGTCGGACTTAAAGTGCAATTTGGTTCAGATACAAAGAGTTTCCATCCTGGCAAGGCTGCACAAAACGGACTTCTGGCAGCGTTATTGGCAGAAAAAGGATTCACTGCTTCAACGGTCGCCTTGGAAGGTTTTGATGGTTGGGGGCAAGCCGTTAGTACAAAACAAGACTGGACTGAGGTCACCAGCGATCTTGGCCAGCGGTATGAGTTAGGTCTCAATACATACAAACCATTTGCATGCGGCATCGTGGCGCATCCTTCTATTGATGCAGCCATTGAGCTTCACAATCAACACCATGTGAATCCTGACCAAATTGAAGCAATTGAAGTAAAAGTTCACCCTCTAGTTTTAAACCTCATGGGCAAAACTGAACCTAGAACAGGCTTGGAAAGCAAATTCAGCATCTACCATGCCATTGCTATTTCATTGATCACAGGGCGAGGTGGTGAGCAAGCATTCACAGATAGCGCTGCACAAAATGCACAAGTGATCAATCTACGTAAGAAAATCAAAGTGGTGGTCGATCCAGCCATTAAAGCCGATCAGGCTGATATGCGTATTGTTCAAAAAAATGGAGATGTCTTACACCAATTCATAGAGCACGCGGTAGGGAGCCAGAATCATCCTATGTCAGATGCACAGTTGGAGGATAAATTCAACGGCCTCACCGAGGGGATTTTGAAACCGGAGCAATCGCATCAATTGATCAATTTGTGCTGGCGAGTTTGGGAGCTAGAGAACCCGTCGCTTATTGCAACGAATGCAGCTGTTTAAGAAGGAAATAGAAAACTCCCTTCAAGCGAGCTTCCAAAATCTCGACGAATAGGAAATTTCATTTGATTCAGCGCTTTCGAAGATTCGTAAACTCCCCTGTTCTGGGAACAAGTTACAAATAGAAACTTCCGCTTCTTTCTGAGGATTAGCGATGAGGAAGTCAAAGTTCAGTGAGCTACAGATTTTGGCTGAGCTGGATTTCAGCATCCCCCTGATGCAGCTCAGGGGTTCAGCAACATGTTCCCCATGTCACGAAGTGTCGGTTCAACCGACACTTCGTGATGTACCCCTTGATAAAAAGTGTCGGTTATTTTGTTGGGGCTGAATCAAAAATGGGCTTGGCTGTCAGCAAATTACTTAATTCACCCCGTACCATTGACCATTGACCAATGAGCACTGAACCGCTATCCTGATCTTGCCCCCGTATTTCCGGACCCGTCCTATTCGCAGTTAAGCGCTAGGTCCGTTATGGACTCTGAGCGCACCTGTGCGGCCTGATGCCGCCTGAACTCACGGGGAGAGCGCATTTTCAACGATGAATGCGGATGCACCTCGTTGAAGTGCTCGAAGGCGGCCGGCAACTGCTCCAACACGGTGGCCGCATTGCGTAGGTCCATGCGCGCCACATAGTCACGCTTGAACGTATTGACGAAG
>CAIKYO010000388.1 GCA_903831655.1 uncultured Burkholderiales bacterium | reverse complement strand
TAAGTTTTTTCGCCAAAGCAATTTCTACTTGTCCAAAGTGCAAACCCTCAAGGATCACAACGTCAGCGCTGGGTAAAGCAGATTGGAGTTCCTCTTGCGAATTGATCAATACGACCTTTGATGGGTAAAAATCCCCCAGCTTCTCTCTCAACTCCTTGCACCAACCGTCAAAGTCCTCCAAATCGGCTGAATTGAAGTTTGCAAATGCCTCGATGCGAGACTTCTCTGTGTCGGGATCCAAGATGACACCCAATAGTCTGAGGACTCGGTCTTCTTCAACAAGGATGGTTTTCATCATGTAGTTACAACTTCAAAATTTTTTCAAGAGGCCTCATATCTGAGTCCCATTCACTTGTCTAAATCGGGGCATTCAATGCTTAGCAAGAACATGACCACTTAAGCTTTGGGTTCATTGATATTGAGAGCAGACATTAAATCTTTAACGAGACCATGATCATCGTGAGCCAAGTTCAAAATGCGCACAGCTTGACTTGGAGTCATCCACGCAGCGACAGCATCATTGAACTTGTCTCTCAAATTCGCTTGAGTGGCGGGGTTTTCTGGAGACCCCTTGTGAAATTGAACGGTTTCGCTGTAGCTTTGCCCTGAGTTTGTCTGGACTCTGACGGTCACAGGTTGCTCGAACGGTGCTTTTCGAACGGAAGGGACTTCCTCGGATAAATGTTGTGGGACAACGACCTTGATGCGTTCGATCAGGTGTTTTGCCTCGGCTCTATTGACGCTCTCATCACTGAAAGATTTCAAGTTTGGGCGACCGTCTAAAAAGGCTGCAGCCACGCAATATTGCAACGAGGTCTTACCCTGTAGTCCATTGCTTGGGTTTGAATGAATGAGAGTTCTCGGATACATGAAACTTACTTCGCACTCAATTTGCTTGATATCGCTCATTTTGAGTTGGTGTTTCGCTTGAAGCTCAACAACGCAATCAATTGCAAACAAAGGTGGCCTTCCGCAGGGATAGAGCTTGAAAGTGCAACCAGGATCAGAAATCATGAAGGGATTGCCCCATAAAGGCAGGTTTTCTTGAATTTCCCTTGTTGTACTCTGGGAGCTGAGAACATCCCCAATATTCATATCTCCATCGAAAACATGCAGGTCAGCCGTGAAGCCTTCACTTGCCAGTTTCGCGGCTTTGACACCATTGCTGGCTGCCAGGCCACTGTGCAAAGACATGGTCATTGTTCCAAAATTTCTGCGAACGCCACTGGCAAGGGATGCACAAATGCCAAACGCATGTCTGGTTTGTTCGTCATTTAATTTTCTCAGCCACGCGCAAGCCAAAGTGGCAGCAAAAGCGCCTTGTGTTGCGGTTGCATGCCAGCCTTTTTCATAATGTGATGGGTTCCATAGGACACCCAGCCGACATTCCAGCTCGTAGCCCAGCACAAAAGCCATGAGTGCTCTCTCGACTGTTGCATTGACGTCCTCAGCAACTGCCAACACAGCTGGGAGCAAGGGACCAGATGGATGACCACGCATTTGCGCTTGGTTGTCGTCAAAGAGTTGCAAGCTGATCATGCTTCCATTGATCAGCGCTGCATCATCGCTCCTGGCTTTTTCCTTGTAACCTATCAAGCTAGAGCCAAATGGACTGGGATGCTCCAAGAAGGTGCGCTTAAGCGCTTTGATGGGTTCTTCCTCAAATGCCGTAAAAGCACAGGCCAATGAGTCAATCAAGCACAGCCGAGCATTTTCTAGGTCACGGACCCCCAATTTTTTGGGCAATTGGTGCATGCACACATCAATCAGGGAATTGGTCAAATTATGTTGCATGGTGCGATAGGATCAGTCTTTGATGTTCGATTCCCTGATGATTCTTGACCATCTACTGATCTCTGATTGCACGTACTCTTTGAATTGAGCGGGCGTGTTGGCAGAGGCAGGATCAATTCCTTCAGTGGCTAATTTAATTTTGGTATCGTTTTGTTTGATGATTCGATTGACATCATCGTTGATGCGCTGAACGACGGAGCTTGGGGTATTGATGGGCGCGAAAAATCCCATCCAATTGCTGATCTCAAAGCCGTTCAGGCCTGCAGAGGCAATGGTCGGTATTTGAGGCACGATCGGGGAGGGGGTGAGGCTAGAGACCCCCAATGCTTTGAGTTTTCCATTGTTCACAAAGGGTAAAACGGTGGTCAAGCCGATGAGCATGACTTGGACGTTTCCAGCCAGTAAGTCCGTGACCGCAGGTGCAGCTCCCTTATAAGCGATGTGAAGGATTTTGATGTCCGCGGCTCTGTCAAACATTTCCATGGCCAAATGGCTTGCACTGCCAGGGCCAGACGATCCAAAGTTGAGCTCTCCTGGCTTGGCCTTGGCCAATTGAATCAATTCGCCAATGGTGTTGATTTTGAGCGATGGATTGACCACCAAAATACTTGCCAAAGAGCCCGATTTAACGATGGGCACGAAATCCTTGACTGAAGACGTTAT
>CAIKYO010000387.1 GCA_903831655.1 uncultured Burkholderiales bacterium | reverse complement strand
TAAAAGGCTTAACGCTTGGATCGTCGATTGACCTACGAAAAAGATATCAGGACTTTCAAAGCCCGTCTATTTGATAATCGACCTTGAGGGCGATTGGTCTACGTGTAATCGGCCAGATGGATGAAGACCTCATGCTGAGAATTTGACCACATCCATTCGTCGCCTATATTGATTCCTGTGAGAGAAGCACGCGGAAGTGAAATGTATTTTGCTTGCCCCTCGTGCAAATCAAAAAATGTCGCAGAAATTAATAGTTGGTCAGGTCTATGCTTTAAATGTGGTCAAGAATTTGTGATCTTGCAATGCCAAAATTTGTGTACTCGTTTTTCTTGGCCTGGGATGATTAACCGGAAAGCGTCTTTCAAGTTCTTTTATTGCGAAATATGTGGAAAAAAGCAATCGTTTAAGAGTATGTGGATCCCAATGGGTCCAGACACTTACTTGGCAAAAATAACTCAAATGAAGTCATCCTTGCATTCGAAGGATCGAACCACCGCGAATGCTATGGAAGTTTTGTATACGAAATCTCGTATCCAATGGAACTCGTTCGACGAAACGATGGATGACTTGTTTCATCAATATTTCCCCGACTGGGGCCTACCTACTGATACTTTGCATGAAATTCAGCATCCTAAATTCACTAGCATCGGTCACGGTTTGTGGTACAACAGCTTTGGAGATTTTGATGGCATGAAAATAGGCTCCGTGCAAGGGCATTGGCGAACAAGCAAATTAGGAAATACTCATTGGGTAAGTCCTCATATGAGGAAAAATGGGTCGTTCTTCGACCTCATGAACCTAAGCATTTTCAGCTACATCGTTTTTCCAATTTACTTTTTTTATTTTCAGCATCTATGGGGTCATGCAGGTTGGAGAGGGCATCTGCTTTTATCGCTAATTGGAGCTCTATTTGCTGACGCAACATTGATGCTTGTTGTTTTCTTTGCCTCTTGCTGGCTTATTTATCGTGTGTGGAAACTTTTTTAAGCTATTCCTTTAAACATCTGAAGGTATCCACCAGAGTAAAAATTTTGAGCTAGTAAAGTTTTGCCTAGCAAGAAAAATTGTTCGACGCATTACTTGACGGAATACACGAAAATCTAAAGAGCCTGCAGATTGCGATCTACGTCCAAGCGAAATAAATTGAATTCGTTGTGTGAAAAAAATTGTCATCTAAATCCACGTGTGCGTTGCCGGATTAAGCCAAACACTATTTGATCGAGGGATTCTTTTACTAACATCCTCATCATTTTCCAATAATCTGTAGTTATTGGTCAAGATTAGACGTATTTGGATGTATCCATTGATGCCACACATCTCAAGAAGAATGTTTACGGTATCACAACTCAATTCCGAGTCTATTCACCGTTTTACATTTTATTTGTGCTCATAAGTGCGTTGCGGGCGACTTGAACCCCCGACTGGGTAATTGAGAGTTAGCAACCGAAGGTCACTAAGCGTCATTATTTTGTTGTGTGAATGTAACCTAATCGAGTAGGCGGACAAAATCGATGTCCAAGGCTTGAATCCATAGCTGACCAGTTTCTTACCGCTTCAAAGGGGCTATGAATCAGGGATATTGCAGATCTGGGGAAAATAACCATTTCTGCCCTGAGTATTTTGGCCGCAGAAAAGCAGACTATCGCTATCCTAACTAAATGCAATTGGAGTTCACCGGCATCGCCCCAGACAGGGAGGCCCCAGAATACTTAACCGAGCAATTAATTACTTATCTCGGCAATAAGCGGTCACTAATAAACGCAATTGAGGAAGTCGTAGTCGGAATCAGGGAAGAACTTGGCGGACGAAGGCTCAGATCCGCCGATGTGTTTTCTGGTTCAGGAGTTGTCTCGCGAATGCTTAAGAAGCATTCGACCCACATTTCAGCAAATGACCTCGAGCTTTACGCCGCCATCATTTCAAGAGCGTATCTAACTAACAAAAATACTGTCCCCTGGGAGAAGTTGGAAGAAGCAGTCTTGAGGCTTAACAAGAAAGTCCTCAGTGGCGGTGGCCCTAAGGGGTTTATTGCTGAGATGTACGCTCCAAAGGACGATAAGAAAATTAAATTTGGGGAAAGAGTCTTTTATACCAGCGAGAATGCACGGAGAATAGATGCGTTCGCACAATTAATACGCAAGGAAGATCCGGAGATCCAGGAGCTGCTTTTAGCCCCGTTGCTTTCGTCTGCATCCGTTCATGCGAACACAGGTGGAGTCTTTAAAGGTTTTTATAAGGATGAAAAAGGCGTTGGTAGATTTGGCGGCTCCGGGGAGGATGCTCTCTCACGCATAAAAAAACCAATCGAACTTCGCCTTCCGGT
>CAIKYO010000386.1 GCA_903831655.1 uncultured Burkholderiales bacterium | reverse complement strand
GTGCCACTGCCCTCTCATAAAAGAAAGTGAAGCCATCATGACTGATCCAATTTCCAACAATGTTGCTCGCTTTGCGCAACCTGCGTTGGCACCCAAAACGGGAGCCAGCTCAAGTCAAGCTCAGCAAGCACAAACCAACAGCGCAAGCGCTCAGGCGGTTGCCACTGACAAGACTGCACAAATGACCAACACAGTGTCACTGAGCAACGTGACGCAAAAGGTCATGCAAGCGCCAAGTTTTGATCGCGCCAAGGTGGACTCCATCAAAAAGGCGATCAAAGAAGGCAACTACCCGATCAATGCCAAGAACATAGCGGCCAATTTCATCTCTCTTGAACAAATGATCCACAGTTGATGGAACAAGCTCTCACCCCTGTTGATGCTGAAACCTACATTGAGGTGTTCGATCCCGCGTTGATGACCAAGGTCATGAACCAGGTGGACACGCTGGAGTCGGTTTTGGAGCAGGAGTTTGAGGCTTTGAAAAATCAAGACTTGGCCCATTTGGACCGACTCTTGAATGCTAAAAATGAAATCCTACAAGACATCTCTCGCTTGACTGGCGTGAGCGAGCCCGCACACGCGAGCAAGCTGGATCGTTCGTGGGATGGCTTTCGCTCTCGCATGGATTACTGCAGAAATCTGCACCGCAGAAACGAAGTGCTCGTTAACAGAAAACTCGACGCCATTCGCGGAGCTTTGAAGAGCCTTCACATCACCGACCCCACCAGCAGCGTGGAGGTCTACGACCGCTTGGGTAAACTCAACCGCGTCAAACGCAGCAGAAGCTATCTGAGCTTTTAAGCTCAACCCCAGTTTTGCTGGCAATTGCTTTTTTCCTCGCACCTCACACTTTGCACCTCTCGCCAGTCTGACTGCCCTCTCAAGGCTTTCGCCTTGGATCTGGTCCCGGTTCGGTTCAAGGCATCAAGTGTTTAGGCACTTGCCAGGCCCAAGATGCTTTCAAACTTCCTTTTTCTCGTCACCAGGTTTCATGCCTTTGAGCCAATACACCCATGACAAAATCACGGCCACAGCGGTGAACATGTCTTGAGGAATCTCTTGTCCCAAATCCAGTCGACTCAACAAAGAGAGCAACTGCGGGTCCTCAGCCACATACACCCCTTGGCGCTTGGCCTCTGCGATGATGCGACGCGCCATCTCATCGCGCCCTTTGGCTGTGACGCGCGGCGTTTTGTTCTTGCCGTACTCAAGTGCGACCGCTTCAGAGGGAGGTTTCATGGCCATGGCTTGACTCTGGGCTACGCTTTAAACCTTGGCATCCACCACCCGGCCCTGGGGTGAAGAGATGAGGTCACTTTCCTCTAGAGGTCTTTGTGCATTGAAAATCTCAAAAGTCTTCAATTTCAAACCCGAGGCATCCAACTCGTAGATCAACTCTGAGGCGTTGTCATGCGCCAATTGAGCCACCTCGGGCCTCAACGCCCACATCCTCAAATCGACTTGTGTCGTTTGGGTGATCACCGTTTGCAACCACACCTCCCCCAAGAGTCGGCTCTTGGAGTGGATGTCCACGCTCAAAGGTGTATCGGGCTGTCCCTCCTCTCTTGGCGGTTTTCTGAAATGCAAGTCAACCGGGTCTGCATCGTGAAAGGGAATCACCACCCTCAAAGACAACTCACCCCTTGCAAAATCTTGAACCGCTCTCAATTGAGCAGACTCGATCTCATCAATGCTCCTTTGAACCATCAACTTTTGATCGGTGTGTGCGTTGTGCCCCATCTGATTGAGCGTATCCATCAACTTGTGAAGCATGGCCTTGGGTGAATCGCTCGCATCCGAACCCTTTAATAGAGAGTTCTCTGTGCTTTGTGCTTGTGAGAGCACCGCCTTTTTAAGTGCAAGGCCGGACACTTGAGACATGGACAGGGTTAATTTCCTGAAATTCTCAAACCATGCCCCCAGTCCCAATTGCGCACTCATTTGTGAGAGCAGATCGGGCCTCATGAGCTGCGAGCCCATCTCAAAGCCAGAGGGTTGTTGCTGCAACATCAATAACCTTGAACCCAAGAGTTGTGGAGAGTTGATGAGTGCTTGTGCACTGGCAGCCACGCTTGCACCATTCAAGCCCAAACCCGTCACATTGGCTCCATGAACTTGGGCGGCACTTTGCGCGCCCAATGCGTTCAAGGGAGCTTGAGGCACAGGGTTTGCAGAGGGGTTGGTCGGGTTGGCGGGGTTGGATTGAAGTTGAAAGCTCCACGCACCGGGCATGGCACGCACGCTCACAAAGGGCATATCTCCAGGCTTGACATTCCAGGTGTAGGGAATTTCAAAGGAGAAGTCCTTCAACCACAGTCGCACACTCTTGTCTTGAAGCACGACGGTGGCTTGGATGATTTGATGGTCTGAGAGGCCCAGCTCCTGGGCCACACGCGTGTCCACCCAAATGGGGCGAAGCTCCATTTGAGACTGGGGTATTTTGGGTACCCCCATGACTTGTTCGGGTCCTTGCAACACGCTTTGAATGCGACCTTCTTTGGTGTGGGTTGATACCGTAAGGACAACCCAATGGGGCTCAATTCATCACGGCCCCAAGCTAATGAGTAGACCCAATTGGCCCCTGATCAAGGGTAGGAGACCCAATGGCGGCGTTTTTCAGCACCCTCTGTGTTCAAGGCCTGGTCTGGATAACTAGTGTAACCCTTGAGCTCTTTGTCGGTGTGCTCCACAGAGAGTTCCTTTTTACTCAAACGCGCTTCAATGATTTGCTTTTCGTTGGGCAAATTAAGGGTCACGCCAGCCATCAACATCTTTTGAGTTCCGCGCGTCATGGCGTGGGGGTTCATCTCGATGATGGCTTGCTTTAAGACTTCAGGCTTCAAGAGTGAATCGGGCCAAATCTTTTGAACCACTTTGTCCAAAGTGTCACCGGCTTTGACTTGGTAAGTACCCACCACTGTGCCAGCAGGTTTTGGAGCAGTGCTGGCTGCATGGGCTTGACTGGTGTGTGCCGCAAAATTGGCTCTCACCACGTCCAACTTTTGCGCCTCTACCGGTTGAGCCTTGGCGTGAGGAGCTACTTTGCTCTCCTTTTTGGCCTCAGGTGGCATCAAGCCCTGGTCACTGAGGGTGATCATCTCCAAGGAGTTGGGCTCTTGTGCATGCACCACGCCGCACAAGAGTACCCCCCAAAAGGCACCACGGATCACCAAGGTCAATGCGTTGAATTGTTGCTTCATGTTGTTCACTCCCAAATAAAAATGTTCTACGGCTTGGCGTGTGCCACGGCCACCCAATTGGCGTTGCCACTCAAAGCGGGGCCTGCCACTTGCTTTAACTCTGCCGTGTAAGGACTCACGTGCTTGACTTCCGCCAGCACCATCCTTTGCATTGCTCCCGCTTGCAAAGCATGAGCGGGAAGGATGCTGGGGTCGACCACCACAAATTGGTCGCCACTCTTGAGCCCATTCATGCTGCCTGCAGCCAGCACCAATTGCTGTCCTTGCCACTTCGTCACCTCAAACTGAGGTGGAATGCAAGCCAACTCCGACTCCATTGATCTCTCAATGGATTTGGCCACTGCATTGACTTGAGCGCTCATGACACTGGAGAGCACCGAGCTGTAGGACTTTTGCGGCGTGGACTCAAACCAAAGGTTCTCCTCAAATGTCATGGTTTGACGTTTGTCCAAACGGTTTTGCAACACCGTGGACACCTTCAAACCAGGCGCCTGGGTGATCTCGTCCGTGGTGGGCTCCAAATACAAACTCGCCTGCCAAGTCACCCGTTGGTCTCCACGACCCAGCAATGCTTGCTGGTAGGCGTTGATGGAACTGGGAAAGACCGCTTGCAAAGTGGCTTTGTTGGCGTTCACGCCAGACAACGTGACCGAGTCTGAGGGCAAAGCGTTCAAACTCATTTTAAAAATTCTGGACTCATCGCTTTGCGCGAGCAAATTCTCTTTGAGCGACTTTGCTATCAAGCGCGTCACATACAGGTCTTGAAATTTGATCTGAGGAGCAATGCCCACATCAAACACCACCAAGTGCTGGATCCCTTTGAGTTGATCAATTTCTTTGGCGTTTTGTGACTTGCAACTCTTAGAGAGAGCAACACCCTCTTTCTTTGCCTCCAAGGACACCTCGGCTTGGCTATCGGAGTCGTGGGTGTAGGCCAGTATCCTCACCCCTCTCACCACCATCTCATTGGTGAATTCTGCACTGTCTCTGAGCGTGCCGTCCTCATCAATCCAGGAGGTGCTCTTGACCTGTGTGGGTCCCTCCATGGCCAATTTAACGAGCGAGCTTCTGACCGCTTGGAGCGTGTCCTCACCCGTGTCGATTGCGGGTGATGGGAGGGAAGTTTGGGCCAGCACCGGAAAGAGCCCAGCGCATCCCAATGCAAATAACGAAGTTTTGATGAAACGCCAAATCAACTGCACACCTCTTGGATGTGCACCCCGATTGAAAAGGCGTTCAAATGGCGCCCTCTTGGTCAGGGCATGTTGGATCAAATCTGTGTTCATGCGGGTGTTCATTTGTATAACCTGAGTCCACAACTGACACGCTGAGGTGCTGGAATTGTTTTTCAAACCATTGAGAATTTCAAGGGCTGGCAAACAACACGCAGGAGAGAAGGCAAAACCCCGCCTATTTGAAGGAGGGAGTTTGCCACGCACGATGGATAGATCCTGAAAAAAGAGAACTAAATGTCTCTAAATTTCAACGACCTCTCATGGCCAGTTGTGTGAGATACAAACGACGCAAATCTTGTACCACAGCGCGGTCCAAAGACATGGTGGTCTCGTAGGTGTCATCGCTCACTGGGGTGATGCTCACCAATTGAGCGCCATAAATGATGCCCTCCACCTTCGCTCTGAAGGTGTCGTTGACGACCGTCATGTCTGAAACAGTGGTGTTGGCGTCCAATTGTTGGCCATACACCTGCTCGGTCAAAGCGCGGTAAGCATCGAGCTTGGAGGCGCGGATGGCCAACAAACGTTGTTGTGCAGGGTTCTTGTGGTTTTGAACGCTGATGACCGCGTAGCCAGTGGCCACGAAGTTTTCGCGCTTCTCAACCATGGGAGCGAGCATGGTGGCGTTGGATGCATGCTCGGGCTCATGGGCAGGAGCCTGGGCTTTGAAGAGTTGGGTGCTTGAGCATGCGCTCAATAAGACGGCGGCGCCCACGGCACTGATAACGAATAGTTTTTTCATGGCAGTTTCCTAAAAAAATCACAAAACTCAAGTGACTGCGGGGTCACCCACTCATGGGTGGCTGGGTGCAAACACCTCAAGCCAAACAAGGGAGGTCAACCACAATCGGAGGGCCTTCAGTTTTAAGTATCGACCGTAACACCGTAAACTTAAATCGAACCGAGAAAAGTTCTTCTTCCCCTCAAATTCCCGACCCTGACTTGCCAAATTCAACCCAATCGTTACCCCAAAATCGATTCATTGAGCCCACACATCTTGAAAAGTGGAAAGCACGACATGGCCCATTAGAATCGACCCCAAAGCCCGTGACTTAAAGTGACGGACCCTCAAAATGGCTTTTTCACCCTGAACTTTCTGCTCCCAAGCATCAGCATGTGTCAGCTTTGGGATGCGCATGAGGGTTTTTAACTAAATTTCCTTGCATATCGTTGTCAGATCAAGAACAATAGAACTTATTCAAATGCAAATGAAATCAAGCGCTCAATACATCGGTGATAGTCCCTCCGCCCAGGCTCTTAGAAGCCTCTTGGGCACGATCGCCAACTCCAACTCCACGGTCATGATCACCGGTGAGAGCGGTACTGGCAAAGAGCTATTGGCCCGCACCTTGCACGATCAAAGCATGCGAGCCGGCTCCAACTTTGTGCCCATCAACTGCGCTGCTATTCCCAAAGAGCTCTTGGAGAGCGAGCTCTTTGGTCACCGCAAAGGGGCCTTCACAGGAGCCGTATCCGACCGAATTGGCCGCTTTGAACTCGCCCATGGCGGCACCCTCTTTTTAGACGAAATTGGCGACATGCCTCTGGATATGCAGGTCAAACTCTTGCGCGTTTTGCAAGAGCGCACCATTGACCCCATTGGATCTTCAAAACAAATTCCCATCGACGTGCGTGTCATTGCTGCCACACACAGGGACCTTGAGACCGAAATCAGCTCTGGTCGGTTCAGAGAGGACTTGTATTACCGCTTGAATGTCCTTCCCGTAAACACCCCCCCTTTGAGAGAACGGGTGGAAGATGTGGAAGCTTTGCTCAAGCACTTTGCCCTTAAATTCGCACACATACAACATGGCCCCATTCGCTTCAGTCCTGAATTTTTGGACTGCTTGAGACAATACGCTTGGCCGGGCAATGTGCGTGAACTCTCCAATTTGGTGGACCGCTTCAGCACCCTTTATGCCGGCCAAGTCCTGGATTTAAGAGCCATCCCTCCTAGCTTACTGCCCAAAGGCCTGGTGGTGATCCAAGGCAACTTGGGCGGTTTTGAATCAAATCGCCCCAAACCCCAAGCCCCTACACCCCCACCGGAGGTTCTGGCCGAGTTGGGTGACGATCCAATGGAGCTCGAAACGGACGTTGAAGACATCATCATGCTGGCCCAAGGCATGCCAGAACTGCCCCCAGAGGGCATTTCTCTCAAAGAGCGCTTGGCAGAAATTGAGAAAAGCATGATCGAACAAGCCCTCTCCTGAGCCGAGGGCAATGTGTCAAAAACCGCGAAGCTCCTCAACTTGCAGCGCACCACTTTGATTGAAAAAATCAACAAATACGATCTGCGCTCAGCCTAAACACTGACCTAAAAAAGAGCTGTCCATTCAACTTTTTTGGGGGCATGAACCCAGGGCCCTCAACTTCGCAACACATCAAGAATAGCCTTCAGCTGAAAAAAAGGGAGTCCACTTTTGTGAACTCCCTTTTTTATTTGACGGCGGGGCCCAACGCCCCTTCTCTAGTCTTGGTTCAAGACGGTGATGCTCATGCGTCGGTTCCTGGGATCGGCCTTGTTGTTAGGATTGAACGGATCCGTATCGGCAACGCCCTCAATTCGGTTGAACCTGGACTCAGGAATACCTTGTTTCTCAAGGATCTTGCGGGTCGCCTCTGCCCTCTCCGCTGACAGCTGCCAGTTGTTGGAGATGTCTGGGTTTTGGAAAGGCACCGAGTCCGTGTGACCTCGAATGGCAATCTTGTTGGGCAAGGTGGCCAGTGTTTTGGCAACCTCCGCAATCAAAGCCTCAGCCTTGCCCTGCATATTGGTGGTTCCACTGGGGAACATCGCAAAGTCGGCCTTGTCAATGATCTCAATTCGAAGACCCTGTTTGTCACGAGACACCGCGACTTGGTCTTTGAGTTTTTCAAGTTTCTTGTTCTCGCCAAGCGCTTTTTTGATTTCAGACTCCAATTTTTTGAAGTTCTTCTCATCTTGCTCAGCGGCAATTTCTTTTTTCTCTTCGTCCGTCAATTGACTGGGGTCAGCGGTCTTGTCAGACGTTTTATCCGACATCTGGTCCGTCTTGTCCGAATCTTTCTTGGGCTTGGAGTACTCGTTCTCGTTCTCTGGTCCTGGTGCTGTATCGGGATTGGGACCACCCTCAGATTTGGGCGTCAAACGCTCCAAGAGTCCGGTTTGTTTGGCAGAGAAGGGAAAGCCATCGGGGTCGATGATTGAGCGGCCACCCAAAACACCGTCAGAGCCTGCAAGCTGACCAAAAGGCACCAAACTGTGTGAACTGGGCTTGAAATAGTCGGCAATACTTTTGCGCTGATCCGAGTTAGAAGCACCAAGCAACCACATCAACAAAAAGAAGGCCATCATGGCCGTCATCATGTCGGCCAAGGCGATTTTCCAAGCACCACCGTGCGCACCACCGTGTCCGTCATCAATGATTTTCTTGATGACGATGACTGGGGCTAGCGCCCCATCGGCGGCGGGAGCATCGGCGGCTGGCGCCGCTGCGGCTTCTTGATCGTCAGGCATGATTATTTGCCTCTTAAGCCATCAAAGACTTCAGCGAATGAGGGCTGGTTGTGGTGGCTGATACAAGCACGAGCAGACTCAATCACCAAAGGCACTGGATAACCGTGCATGTGGCCAATGAGAATTTGTTGAACCATTTTGTAGATCTCGCCCTCTTCGTCCACAATTTGGCCCAAACGGCCAGCAAAAGGTTCAGCAAAGCCGTAAGCCAAAAGCACACCCAAGAAGGTACCCACCAAGGCGTTACCAATCAAGTGACCCAAAACAGGAGGAGGTTGATCAATCGCACCCATGGTCTTCACCACACCCAACACACAGGCCACAATACCCAGAGCGGGAAGCGCACCGCCCATGGAAGCCAGAGCAGCTGGCGCCTTGGCCTCATTGTGATGGTGCAACTTGATCGACGCAGTCATCAAGTCTTCAACCGCATAGGGACTCAAATTGCTGGAAGAAACCACCAGCAAACGCACGGTGTTACAAATCAAGTCAAGCAAACCGTGATCGTGCAAGAGGGGGGGATGTTCTGCAAAAATCGCACTGGACTCTGGGTTTTCGATGTGAGCCTCAAGTGCCACAGCACCCTCGGCTTTCAAAGTTTTCATGATCTTGAAGACCACAAAAATCACGCCCAAATAGTCATCTTTTTTGTACTTGGGGCCCTTGGCCACACGGCCCAAACCGCCCCAAGCGGCTTTGAAGGTGTCCATGCTGTTGCCAATCAACATGGCACAAATGGCAGCACCGAAAATCATCGCGATCTCCGCTGGAGCCGCTTCGATGATTGGCTCCATGTTTCCGCCCTCGGCAATAAACACGCCGAACACGCAAACAAAGAGCAATATAAAACCAGGTATAGCCATTTTTTAATCTCCCGAATAGTTCAACAATGGATCAACCCCTTGTTGAACCCACTCTACCTCAAAATCCAAATCTGATCCATGGAGAGGCCTCTTCGTGAGAAAAGCCCCTGCATCAATTCATTTTCAAGTTCGCGTTGCTAGCAGGCAAAAGGGCTGGCACTGCCTCCCAAGCTTCCCTGATCTCACACATCAAACCGTGAATCTCATCCAAAACCTTCAAGTCATTGTGAGCATTGACATGAATCAGTCTTCTGGTCACATAACTATACAACTCATTCAAATTGGCAGCCAAATCGCCACCTTTTTCAAAATCCAAGGCACCTTGCAAACCAATCACAATGCGACTTGCACGCGACAAACTCTTACCTTTTTCTGCGATCGCACCACGGACCATTTGTCCCCTTGCGGTCACTAAACTCTCAATGAGTCCATCAAAAAGCATTTGAATCAACTCGACATTGTTGGCAGAGGACACGCCTGTGACAACCTTGACTTCACCGTAACTGTTGATGGCACGTTGATTAGCTCTCATATTCATTCTTCCTGATTGTTTGGATCTGACCTTCAAGGAATCGTCCCAACCCTCAGTAACTTGAGTAACCAACGCAAAATTCTATTTAATTTCTTTAAGCTCCTGCAAATTCATCCGACTTGCCTCACACCG
>CAIKYO010000385.1 GCA_903831655.1 uncultured Burkholderiales bacterium | reverse complement strand
TGAAATACTGACTTTGCCAAATCGATGCCAATTGTTGTAATATTCATGGTGAACGCTCCTGTCTTGTTTAGTGTTGGTTGAAACTACACTATGGCACAAATGATGCCGTTATAGGTGGGGGTGTTCATCCCATTGGATACTCTCAAATCATCATTAGCGGCCTACTAAGTCGGAGTGAGGAGTACCCAGAGGTTCAGTTGGTACGGATTTGCGTTAGCACCCAAGACATGAAGGCTATCTTCACTTCTACTTTGGCTTCAAGAATATCGTCTCCTGGATAGACAAGTGTTCAGAAAACGAGCCCAAAAGATCATTCGTATTTAAAAAACTTTGGTTACTTTATACAACGGCGACTATTAATGTTTATCAAGTAATAGTCAATTTGAATATTTTGGAAAAGCTCCCTTATAAGCGTTATCAACAAGTCCTTTACCTTTTATTAAATAACTGCTTACAGTTTGCCCCATTCGTCTGTGTTTTTCTTCAGTTTCTTTTGGAAAATCACTATGCTTAGGCATCGCCTTAGGATTTAACCTTAATTGCTCACCAATCTGCCATAACTTTGTATTTGGTGCGTTTCGAATAATTCTTTCATATATTTCTAAAATTCCAAGAAGTTGAGAAATTACTTCATATGAAATTCGACTTTTAAAAATTGGCCAGGCAAGCGGTGCTTCTGATAGCAACCCGTCATTTGCATTAAGTAAGGATATTTGATCTAACCAGAATCCAAACTCTTGTCCCGCTAATTGAGATGAAACATCTTGAAACGCATTCACCGATACTGAAAATAAGTCAGCCTCTTTCTTTTTTACAAATAGCGTTACTTGTAAAGTCGTGATGCTCCCACTGAAATATTCATGGCCTTTAGTTATCCACCAATCTTTGAAATTCAAATCTTCTAGAGGGCCGAATATTCGAAAAGTTTCATAAGCTGCCTTGGATGTAAATATTCCTGTCCTGCAACTTTGAGTGAACTCTTTAGAAAGTTTAAGGCATCGCCACCAAGCTTCTAAATACGTGCCATATATGAATGGCTCTGTAAATTCCGATCGCAACCTACCTGTAGCGATCAATGGAATCAAATTTTGAGCGCCTTTACACCAATCTAATCTCTGCAATTTCATTTTTTCGCCCCCTACTGAAAAAAAGAATTCCCGAGTGCGAAATTTATCTAACCTATATCTATCGCGTCAATCCTGACCGATGCTTAAATCTTTTTTACTACCTGGAGTTTTTATGAATCAAGACAATAGCCAGCTAAATCTAAATGGTGTCAATGGGACACCAATCAGCCATTCCCCGCCACCTCCACTTGTAGACGAGTTGGCCTTTGGCCTGCTCATTAACCGGGCTTTAGGAGGGTCCGATAGCCGCCGACCCAGCGACAAGAGCGCAAATGAAGCCCAAGTGGATATCGTTTTAGGGCAAGCTCAAAACCTATCAAAGATGAACGACCAGTATATTGAAACCTACGTGGTTCGGGGAACCAAGGAACTTTATGGTCTATTGGGAGCCATTTACAGCTATGCGCTACAAATTAACGAATCACCCCTGCGTGACCACATCCTGCAACGCATGCGTGAACGCTTAGAGGAAGATCACGATATCAAAACTCAGATCAACACCCCTTGGCTAACTACGGTACTGCGCTTCATACTACCAACTGATCGCCAAACTGCGTACTCTTATTCAAAAGTGTTACAAGTCGCGCATGACGAAAACCTGACTGCTCAAGAGCTGCCTAATTACATCAGGGAACGCGGTGGCATTTCCAAGATCACGGGTACTAAAGAAATGGAGGAATCCAATAAAAGTATCAAAGAGCACAAGGAAGCCAAAACTCAGATGCTTAAAAAGATCCTACAAGCCAATGCCAAAGCGGCCAGCACCATCGTACAAGTTGACGATAAGTTCGTGCTCAATACCGTAGCTGAAGGCAAAAAGGAAGGTTTATTTGAATTCGCTGTTTGCGTTAATCCCGTTGGAAATGAACGCCGTGTGGTTAGATTTTTTAAAGTCAACCAAACCACTGAATCTCAACTACTCAACTTAATCGCTGAGGCCAGCGTTCCTGACGACTTGGATGCCATGCAAGAAAAGCTGGACATGCTGCGCGAAAAACTTGGCATCACATCAGGTTGGGGCATGAAGCCGGGCGACAAGGGCTACCAACCTGGTGGCTTACCTGCAATTAATAGCGCTGTTCAACCCGAGGCCATGCTCAACGCTCCTAAAGAAGTTGATCACGTTGTTGCAGGAGTTCAAATCAAAGAAGCTTTATGAGTTACAAATCCCCGATTTATTCGGGGATTATTAAACTTTTACAGGATTACAAATTATGAAAAATTTTCTAGGACCTCATGGCAAAGCGACCATAGTTTTAATGCGTACTCACTTTGAAAGCGAGTTACCAAAATTAAAAGATTTAAAAAAGATACTACATATTCCTGATGGCAAGTACTACCGAAGTAGTGGAAGAAATAGCTATGAAATAAATAGACTTGAGCGCCTTCTAGTTATTCTTGGTGAAATTAAAGGAGAAAAAAGAGACTGGCAAAAAACCAGCAGCACCGACTTCCTAGTAACTGTAGCCGAAGTTTATTCAAATCTTTTTATGACCTTGAAATACACTGCGCAAGTTCTTGATGGATTCAATCTAACTGAAGCTTCTTTAGAGGAAATGGAAAAATTAATAGTTAATTACAACTACATTTCCGCGATTAGAAAGGAAAAAGATCAAATGTGGGAGACACTAAAACGTAACAGTGAACGATCTGCTGAAAAAGGGATCGATGATTCAACAATTTTGAATCCTGACATACCAGCACTCCAAAAAATATTGAATTCTTATGGTGATCAAGAATACGAAAAAGCTAGTAACGATATTAAAGACTGGTATGAGACATACCGTTGGAAATACAAATCCTCCTCAAAAGCCAATTCATCAGATGAAGACGAGGCAGCCGAAACGACATCTGCTACTTAATTAATACGCTGCGAACAATCAATTAAGCGTTCGCCTAGATAGCTTACTGATCGTCTAAAAGCCACAGTCACATCCTTTTTCGGTTGACTGCCCAACTACTCAGAAAAAAAACTATGCAAAACATTAAGTGAGATTGACATGGTCAGAGCATTAGAGCCCAACTCAGATATACGCCACAGATCTGTTCCCCTACAGGACACAATTACGCGGATTCCTGGCTACCCACACAAACTAGTTATCTTCAAGATTCCAGCTTCAAGTTATTGGTGGGTGCGCTACTATGCAGAAAAGCACATCTACAAGCGTACGACAAAGACCGAAAACAAACGGGATGCGCTTGAAGCAGCGAAAAGGTTTTACGATGATATTAATCTCCGCATGCATGGAGGCGTCACGTTTGAAGGTTTACCCATTGATGTCAATGCTGCTGAAGTTATACCGTTCAGAAAAGTTACAGAACTACTTCTTGAGTATGAAGGTGCAAAGGTAGAGCGAAAACAATTGGCAGCTCGTAGTCTTGAAAATATTGAGTTGCGCATGGGAAAACATGTTCTGCCTTTTTTTGGTCATATGGA
>CAIKYO010000384.1 GCA_903831655.1 uncultured Burkholderiales bacterium | reverse complement strand
TTTTAGTTCCACCGTGCGCGGATGCGCGGTTGGCACCAAGCAAGCTAAAAGGCTTAACGCTTGGATCATCGATTGACCTACGGAAAAGATATCACAGGTTTGTGAGAGAGTGTGAACATGTCAGATAGCCCTCGCAAAAATTCCTGCTTGATGCTAATCGTAAAAGGATGCTTTTGGATGTACTTCATTGGCTGGATCATTTCGAAACTACCGCTTGGTGGACAGATTGTTGTCACCTTAGTTGTAGTAGTGGCTTTCAGCCTGGCGGTGGCATTTGGTTCTGACAACAGAAATGGTCGACACCGTGGCGGCTCTGCCAAATGGTGGTGATATGTATTTGCCAGACCTATATTCTGAATTGCAATTCGAAATCACCGGTCCCACACTTTATGGCTGTTACGGTTCCTACATATTTGTGGGACCGGCGAAATCTAGAAAAATTTAACGCAAGATCAAATTAGAAAGTATCTTGACCTGTTAATTCATGCTCAAGTTTGTCGGCAGCTTCTGCAAGAAGTGCCATCGGCACTGTGATCTCATCGCCATCAAGGGTGCTCATGAGACTTACATGTTGGAGTGCATAGAAATCGGCAACTTGAGTAGCCCCAAACAGGGTGACACCCGCCAACACTTTTCCAGGAGGGACGTCGCCAACTTTGGCGACGGGTGAGGAAAAGAGCACGAAAGGATCTGCATTGTGTACGAGAATCATCTGAGAAGTTGTGCCGTTTGTGAAAGTTAGGCGCAAAGAGTCGCCCGAATCATTATCAATTGTGTAGTTGTTGAACATGAACGCTTTTACTTCTGTCCAAGTTGCCATGTCTTCTCCCGTGGGTAACTCGCAAGTGCGATGCCATAATAATACGCAGGAGATCTGAATCTTTGAACACTATTGGCGAAATTTTGAGTGACCAGTCAATCGAATAGGTCTCGATTTATTGACCAAATAGGACTAAATTTTGAAGTCAAAGTAAACTAGATAGATAACCCAGGAGTGGTGATGGCAAAATTCTGTTCCAACTGCGGCGAGAAGTTCACGGTCGAAAATCCAAAATTCTGTCCAAGCTGCGGTGAAGCTCAAGAATTCTCTGCAACGACATCAGCCACTCCGGTTCCGACCGCCTTAGAAACTTTCTACCCTTACCACTGGGATTTCACTCCAGTCACGCCCGAGGGGTATGCGGAGGGTGCTTTCGAATTTGGACATTCCAACAAACTTCTTGTTGAAGCACAAGCGGCGCATTGGCTGAGCGAAGATACGCTTTCTCCAAAAGAAATATTAAAATTAGCGGGAAGTGATTTTGATCCCGGCGTAAGCGACGATCAAATTCACCGCGCCTTCACTCACCTAAATCAACCCTTGGATGGGTTCACGCCAATTCCTTGGGATGATTCAACCTTAGGCCAGAGATTCATTAAGGCAATTACCGATTTAGGAGTCTCGTTCGGACCCATGCACTTTGGCTTTCATTTGCGCTACACCGATGAAAACAATCGAGAAGTAGAGGAGCCGCTCGGCGAACAGTATGACTTAATCGCCGGCACATGGAGTACTTCAGATGGACAACCATTTCTTCAAATTGGTCGTGTCTATAAATCTGAAGCAACTGGAGCAGAGAAAATTTATTGGCATATTGAAGCGCTAGCGCGAACACGATATCCACTCGAAGAGCGAGAACCTCACTTTTCAAATTTAGTGATGATTCCTAGCTTGTTACAAAGCATCTTTTATGTTTGCGAAACCAAATTTCCCTCAAGCATGGTGACTTTGCCGCGTAGCATGTCATTTGAAGTTGATCACGAGAAAATTTCTGAACTGCCACAACCCTACATCCAGACTCAGAGAAATGCTCGAGCAACTTACACAGATAGGTCAAACTTGGGTCAGGTAATTACCTTTGTTGTCTCCGAACTGACTCGCATCGGGTATATCGTCACAGACAGTTACTCCGATGAGGAGCTTGAGCAATATATCCCGACGATGGTGGATACCTTGATGGAAATACCCAATGTCTTGCTTGATGGATTTGCAAATTGGAATATTGATTCTCAGGTCCCTTTCCAAGCTCGAGTGGGTGCTGATATTGCGTTTCACGACAGTGTGCCAGGTAATAGGTGTGGGTTTGTAGTGCCAGCCCTGATTTACGGAAAACTCTGTTTGAGAACCGAGGAGCGCTACAACGCTGCGTATCGGATTCTGCAGAAGGCAGAAGAGACAAATAATCCGGAACTGCTCGATCAATCAATAGACGAGTTTACCGCGATTTCCACACTGGGAGCTGGGGAATTTTTCGCCCACGCCACAAATACCCTGGCGAACACAGTCATCGAACTTAAGA
>CAIKYO010000383.1 GCA_903831655.1 uncultured Burkholderiales bacterium | reverse complement strand
GCCGTAATTGGCGGGTACGGCTAATTGCGCGGTTGCTTTAAAACCTATAGCAACCAGTAATATAATGATGATATTTATTCTTTTGAGGGTCTTCATAGTTGATATGATATATCAATTATGCGACCACAGAATGAATTTCGGGCTGAATAGATGGGAATGTGACGGATTACACAGATGATGACGTGAGGCTGATAAATATCTGCTCCATAGTTTTGCCCTTGTGGCCATCCTTGATGCCCTGCAAAGAGTCGCTTGCTACAATTGTACCCTGGTTAATAATGATGACGTCATCGCAAACAGCATCCACTTCCTGCATGATGTGTGTGCTGAGGATGATGGTTTTGGTTTGGCCCAATTCTCGGATGAGCTGGCGGATACCTACAAGTTGGTTCGGGTCGAGGCCGGAGGTGGGTTCGTCCAATATCAACACCTGCGGATCGTGGATGATAGCTTGCGCAAGGCCTACACGCTGGCGGTAGCCTTTAGATAATTGACCTATTTTTTTGTGCTGCTCGGGGCCAAGGCCGGTTTGTTCTATCACTTCGGCAATGCGTTTGGCGGGGTTGTGCAGTTTATGTATTTCGGCAATAAAGGCCAGCGATTCTTTTACATACATTTCCAGGTATTGCGGATTGGTTTCGGGCAGGTAGCCTACGCTGCGCTTTACCTCCTGCGATTGGGTTACCACATCGAACCCGCAAACCGTAGCCGTACCCGATGTTTGGGGGATAAAGCCGGTGAGGATCTTCATGGTGGTGGATTTGCCCGCGCCGTTGGGGCCCAAAAAGCCGGTTACCTTGCCCGGCTGCGTGCTGAACGAAATGGCATCGATAGCTTTTTGTTTACCGTAAAGTTTTGTAAGATCTTGTACCTCGATGCTCATTTGTGGATGATATGAAACGCAAATTTAGCAGAAGTTGTATAACACGCGGAAAATGTTTGATAAAGGGTAGCCCCTAATGGGGCAAAAAACATTTCTATCCGCTTGGCTACAAACAGGTAGCCCCGATGGGGCATTTTGCATGCTGGGAATATTGGTAACGGCATCAACATCGGCGGGAAAGTTCATTCCAAATGAATTTATCGGTACTCTCAATATTTCCCCACATAAAACCACCGGCTGGATTAAGCCGGGGTCTTTAATGCTTTAATTTCGATTTAATTAATATTTACAGCCTGATCGTCAGCTTCAACGGCAAGTCCTATAACATAATGAACCAAAGACGCATCAATCAAGTAAAGTGCATAATCTCGATCGATCGGCAACATCTCCGGTTTCAAAAATTCTTCATCAATATATTTCTCTGCATCCCATAACTTTCGGGTTTGTTCGGGATGCCTGGGTTCGATGCGCTCAAAGATGCGCTCAAACGAGCGATTAGCTTCGTTGATAAATTCCTCTCTGAACTCCTCGTTTATAGGGAGCGAGCAGATTTGTTCCGTAGGTCCACTTGATACAGGATCATCTATCTCCCATTCAATTTCAGTGTCTTCGTCTTTTGAAATCCGGTAATCATCGTAAAATACGTCTTGTTCCTGCTCTAAAAACCCCTCTTTAAAGATTTGTAATTTAAAATCATCATCAAGCTTTACGTTATTTTCAGTTTCAATATCCAAAACATATTGATCCCAGTCCCGAACTTCGAGTCTGTCCATGTTAGTAAACAATAGAACTGATAACTCAATTTTGGCTGGTGATGCGTTTAATAGGTCTGTCCATTTTTCCAGTCCGCATAATTTTGCAATCACATGCTGGGCATTGCCTAACTTAAAATTTTCTTCTTTAATATTAAAGTCGTTTACGAGCAAGTCGATCTTGAAAAATTTCGGATCGTAGTCATACACTTTACGCCTCAATTTGGGATCACTTAAAGAAGTTTGTGTTTTAAAATCTTTGTGAAGATTTTTTGCTTGGAGTTTTAGATACTCAATAGGTTTCATAATACATTCCTGATTACACCTACTTAATTATCTCGAGTTATGCGTCCGTAATCTTCTTTAGATAATAAGCAGGCAGGTTTGCATTATTAAACAATTAATTGGCTGAATAGATCTTTGCACGAACGAGCAGGCTTGCCAACAAGCCTGCACAATTATAAGTATAAAATTATAATTTTCAAACTTATAAT
>CAIKYO010000382.1 GCA_903831655.1 uncultured Burkholderiales bacterium | reverse complement strand
TGTTAATACTGGAAACAATACCTATAACAACGTTGTTATTACTGTTGGAAAACTTATTTCAGTAGGAGAGCAACTTCCGCCTGGGTCTCCTAGCTCAATTGTTCAAGCATCCAGCTACTTAAACGCCAAGAACATAGGAATTGGACCTCAAACAATTCCTAAAAATAATATACCTTTAAATCCAAATCGTCCTGAACTTATTACAAATGCTATTGCTTTTGGCGATTTTTTCCAAGATGGTACTTTGGCACTTGTTGGTGGGAGTGGATATTTTGGTGGAGTTATTCCAGGATATACATCTATAACACCTGGAAAATTATACTTTTTCCACTCTGATGGTAAAGGTGGATGGGTTGACCAAACAAGTCAACTCCTTAATGATCAAACTGGCTGTATAACTGCCAGAAAAATACTAGTTGCTGATTTTAATGGCGACGGAAAGCCTGATGGTTTTGTTTCTTGTACTGGAGTTGACTCGAATCTACCACCCGGCTATACATATGGCGAGCACTCACGATTTCTAATATCTCAGCCAGATGGGTCTTATAAAAACATTGATACGGGCATTAATGGATATTTTCATTCCTCCTCAGCCGCTGAAATACATAAAAAAGGATATGCCGATATTGCTGTTGTGGATCCTCAAGTTCAAGATCAGCCATATTTTTTAATCAATAACGGTGATGGTACTTTTACACCAAACTATTCTTTAATGCCAAATAATACTCTTCCATTTTATTTTTCAGGCTACCCAACTCCTCACGGTATGTCTATGGGTGAAATCGAATTGATTGACTTTAATAGTGACGGAAAATTTGATTTAATGATTGGAGGCAATGAAGCTGACCCAAATGGTTGTTCAGGATTTGTCTTTTGTAAATTTCCTAACAGCATCTACCTAAATGATGGAACAAATAATTTCCAAAATGTAACTCGCATTATTCTTCCTTCCGACACTTCCTACGCATCTGCTTTAGACATAGTTTTTTACAATAGTAATTTATATCTTTTGCGAGTTGCTATAAACACACCAAATTCAATTTATGGAAACAGCGAGGTTCAAAAAATATCTTGGCCAAGTTTGAAGCAAAGCATAATTTATACGACTCCACCAATGTATGCGCTGCCAAATACCTATCCGAACGGAACTACTCAATATCCCTCCTCATGGGTTGACTGGATACAACCATACAATGGGAATATCGTTTCCACTAACTCCGCATTCGGTGTAAACGTTCCACAGTGAGTTAATAAAATGTCGCTTTAAACGACACTCATTTATGTACCCGAAGTGGTTCTACAGCTCAAATTTCTGAGCCTCAAGAAAAATTAGCAAGAAGTACTTAGCGATTTTCACCTCTGAAAATACTTCGGTACCCCTCGAGTAAATTGGGCTTACGGTTCAAAATCGCAATCTAAAACTACCGACTAAGTAAAAATTATTTGAGTGGTAATCTGCGAGACAAGCATAGCTAAATTGAATGCTGTGTCTAATGAACCATAAGTGAACTGTGGGGGATTGTTGGAGCTGTTTCACGGCTTTGTCCGCACCGTTTTCGCTACCGTGTTGTAGATGCCATGTCTACAATCTCTAAGCCGCCGTAGTAGGAGTTTTCAATCCTCTGCTCTACCGACTGAGCTACCGGGCCAAGGATGTTCATTATAGCTCAAAGTTGGTGAATTTTATAATTGCCAATTCCATGCCGAAAAGCAGTAAAAGCGGCGCTCTCATTGATTTGAAGCCACTTATCCTCGCTTTTTATAGACTCAAACCCATTAATCAGGGGTATTTAGTGTGGATGAAAAGGATTTCGATATCTTTGAGGAGTTTCATCAATCACAACTCTCCTAACCACTGCATGAATCGGTAGGGAGTTATTGTTCTGAAGGGGGGGTAACAGCCGTTTGGAGCTAGCTTTTATGTTGACCTAGCGATTGACAAATGCTTTGGAGCAATAACAAAAATCGCTCTCCCTTGTAATTTATTGTCTTAATTTACCGAAGGCTGCTGCCATTGCTCCATTCAAGGGAACAGTTGCAGGGGCTGGTCTCGTTCTTTGATCGGAGCGAGTGTTTCTCTGAGTTTGATCTGGACTTGGACGCCTCACTTCATCGGTTAAGCGCATCGTCAAAGCAATGCGTTTTCTTTGTTCATCGACCTCAAGGACTTTGACTTTCACGACTTCACCCACTTTGACAATGGTATGCGGATCTTTAACAAAAGTATTTGAAAGAGCGGAGATGTGGACCAAGCCGTCTTGGTGAACGCCAATGTCTACAAAGGCGCCAAATGCAGCCACATTCGTGACCACTCCTTCTAAAATCATATCGACTTTGAGATCCCCAATTGTCTCAATGCCATCTTTGAATTGGGCCGTTGTAAATTCAGGCCTGGGATCACGCCCAGGTTTTTCCAGTTCCTTAAAGATATCAGTGACCGTAGGAATTCCAAAAACCTCATCTGCATACTTTTCAGGTTTCAGAGACTGCAATAACGCGGTGTCTCCAATGATGTCTTTGACGCCCTTTTTTATGTCTCTCAGTATCTTCTCCACCAAAGGATAGGACTCTGGGTGAACTGCAGAAGCATCCAATGGATTGCTGCCGTTCATAATCCGCAAAAAACCAGCGGCTTGTTCAAACGTCTTCTCGCCCAGCCTTGGCACTTTTAAGAGCTCCTTGCGACTTTGATAAGCTCCATTGATGTCCCTGTATGCAACGATACCTTCTGCCACTGTAGTGGATAAGCCTGAGACCCTCGATAGCAGTGGCGCAGAAGCAGTGTTGACATCAACTCCAACAGCATTCACGCAATCCTCCACGACAGCGATCAACGATTTTGCCAACTGACTTTGCATCACATCATGTTGGTATTGCCCAACTCCAATCGATTTGGGGTCAATTTTGACCAGCTCCGCCAACGGGTCTTGAAGCCTTCGTGCTATCGATACAGCCCCGCGCAAAGAAACATCCATGCCGGGCAATTCTTTGGTTGCATACTCTGAGGCCGAGTAAACAGATGCGCCTGCCTCAGACACCATGACCTTTGTTAAATTCAATTCAGGATGAGATTTAATCAGCTCTTGGGCCAATTTATCAGTTTCGCGCGAGCCAGTCCCGTTTCCAATCGAAATCAAATTGGCTTTGTGCTGGGTAGCCAAACGAGCCAACGTCCTTAGGGCTCCATGCCAATCGTTTTTAGGCTGATGGGGATAAATTACATCGGTATCAACGACTTTTCCCGTTGAATCCACAACAGCCACTTTGACACCTGTGCGCAGTCCGGGATCCAATCCAATCGTCACTTTGGGGCCAGCAGGAGCCGCCAAAAGTAGAGCTTTAAGATTTGTAGCGAAAACGTTGATGGCTTCTGTCTCGGATCTTTCTCTTAAAGCACCCATCAGCTCTGACTCGAGGTGGAGTAAGAATTTGATTCTCCAAGTCCAGCGCACCGTGTCTTGTAGCCATTGATCGGCTGGTCTACCTTCGTTCTTTATTTTGAAATGTCCAGCAATTCGAACCTCACAGGGGTTGTGCTCTGAACTCCATGTCACCTTCTCATCTTCGCAGTCCAAGCGCAGACTCACTGTCAAAATCTCCTCTCGCCTGCCTCTAAAAAGAGCCAACGCGCGGTGTGATGGAATTTGCATCAGTGGTTCAGAGTAATTGAAATAGTCTGCAAACTTCTCGCCCGCTTGCTCCTTGCCCTCGATCACCTTGGACTCGACCACTCCATGCTCTTGAAGGTAGGCGCGCAAAATCTGGAGCAAGTTTGCATCTTCAGAAAAGCGCTCCATGAGTATTTGACGGGCACCGTCCAAGGCTGCTTTTGCGTCTAACACGCCAGGATTCTCACCTTGCTCTGTGGTGAAGGCTTCCCTGATGTATTTGACTGCCTCAAGCTGTGGATCAAGCAAGGGGTTGGACAACAAATCACTGGCCAAAGGCTCCAAACCGGCCTCTTTTGCGATTTGAGCTTTCGTACGACGCTTTAACTTGTAGGGAAGGTAGAGATCTTCTAAGCGGGTCTTGTCCTCGGCCAATGAAATGGACGCCAATAGATCTGGCGTCATTTTCCCCTGAGCTTGTATGGCTTCAATGATGGTTTTTCTTCTCTCTTCGAGCTCCCTTAAGTACGCCAAACGGTTCTCTAACAAGCGCAACTGAGCATCATCTAAGCCCCCAGTCACCTCTTTGCGATACCTGGCAATAAAAGGAACCGTTGCTCCTCCATCTAATAAGTTGATGGCTGCTGTCACTTGGGCCGATTTTGCTGATATTTCTAAAGCGAGTCTATTTTCAATGGATGGCAACATGAAGGATTTAATTTTTCTTTTTCGATTTTTGAAGTGTTGAGAATATACCAGTAAGCAGGCGCACTTTTAAAAATCAAAAGTCAGATCAATGCGCTTTCAGCCTCTCTTGCTGTTCTCGCTTCGAATCATCAATCTATGGGATGAACAAACGAATTGAACCGTTACCTAAGAGATGCTTTTCCCCAACATAAACTCGCTATGGCCTTGCAACCCCAGTCCCACCCACTTATTCCCAGAGGACTCCCGGTGAGGTATAAACGTCTGCTCTAATCAGGTATGGTCACGCAATAATTGACGAAGAAATTGAGTAGGCAGAGTCGGCCCTAATGCATTATTTCTCGGAATCGACAATGCCTTTGATTTCACAATGCCGTGCACTTTGAAATTATCATAAAGCGCATCGTAAACGGGCGTGTTGGCTTTAACGATTTCTTCATCAGTCAAGTGAGTGAGCATCAAACCCTCAGAGACTGCCAACAATCCAACTGCAATTTGCCCAAGTCGATCTTCAGCCCCGGGATGATATCCGTGCAAAACATGATCGACACCTTTTTGAATCACAATCGCCAACTCCTCTAGAGAGGAATCCATCACGCCGTACTTGCGAAGTATTTTTTGAAAGGTGGTTCCACTTTCATCATGTGGGCTCAATTCAACGTTGGGTATTGAAAAAGCAATGTGCTCTGGGTTGCGCAAATTTTCTTGCCCCCATGGGACAAAAGTAAATTCAGCCTCTTTGTCTACAAAGCGCTTGATCAACCACACGCATGCCATCCGGTCCAAATGCACATGATCTCTGGTCACCCATTTCATATTCGATTCCTTTGAGCCTTACAAGTGTTGGAGGCCATTTCATTTTTGAACATCATTGTGGGGGTTGATCATTTTTATCGGCCAAGGTCAAACCTTCCCATCCACCACCAAGAGCTTTGACCAAATAGATTTGAGCAGCAATTCTTTGGGCCATGACTTGAGATTCTTGACGAACCGTGGTCAAATAATTTTCCTGTGAAATGGTCCAATCCAATGATGTGGAAACACCGCCCTCGTATCGATCTTTAGCCAACTGCAAAATGCTTCTTGCAGAGGCTGAAGCGTTTTGAGCTTCTTGCAAAGCTTTCGCTAGAGAACTGACGCCCAAGAAACCATCCTCCACCTCTTGAAAGGCTGTGAGGACAGCTTTTTTATAAGCCTCCACAGCCACCGCATAACTTGACCTAGTGAATGCAACGTTGGCTTCAATGCGACCACCGTCAAAAATAGGCAAGTTAAAACTTGGGCCGAAACTCCACACACGGCTGTCCGCGTTGTAAAGGTTTGAGAGTCGTCCACTCTCATAGCCGAATTGCGAATTCAAGGTAATGGTTGGAAAGTAAGCGGCTTTGGCCACTCCAATTTGAGCGTTCGCAGCAATCATGCTCCGTTCAGCAGAGGCGACATCCGGTCTTCTCTCGATGAGTTCCGATGGCATTTCAAACGGTACCTCACCAACCACTCGCTTAACGATCTTTGGAGCAATTTGAAAATCAGTGGCATTTTCTCCAATCAAAGTCGCCAGTGCGTGCTCATATTGACCACGCACTCTTTTCAATTGTTCCAATTGAATGCGAGTATTTTGTAACGCCAAGGATTGTTGATTTTTCTCAAGGAGTGGCGTCAACCCTAACTGATAACGAGTACTTGCCAGTTCAATGGCCCTTAACTCAAGTGCTTCCAATTGCTCCAAATTGTTGATTTCAATATCAGCTTGTCTTAAATTGAAATAGTTGTTGGCAACATCGGCTGACAAAATCAATTTAACGTTTTCAAAATCAGCAAAAGATTGCTCTAGCCCCGCTTTGCTAGCTTTGACAGTTGAGGAGACACGACCCCAAAAGTCAAACTCGTAAGTTGCATTTAAAGCCGGATAAATATCTGTTTGTACCGTAGCCCAATTGGGAGCGTTGTAATTGGTCAGAGGTCTTTGGTTTGAAATTTCTTGTCGAGCCACGCGGCCAGATCCAAAAAATTGAGGGAACATGCTTGCACTTGATCCCTGCAAGGACATGCGAGCTTGATTAACGCGCTCAACAGCAATCTTGAAATTCGCACTTTGCTCTAAAGCTTTGGCCTCAAGATTGTTGAGTTCCTCATCCTTAAACGATTTCCACCATGGCGCTTTAGGAGCGTCGTCCAAGGGTTTAGCTTGCCTCCAAAGCTCTGATTGTCTCCACTGTTTTGGAACGTCTAAAGTAGGTTTTACAAACGGCTCAGCAACGGTGCAGCCCACCAACTCTAGAAACAAAATGCAACTGAGAACTCGCCACTTCATGGCTTGGCCTTTGCTGTTTCTGTGTCTGCTTTGGATTCGGCCTTGGGTGAGGAGGCGTTTTCTTCCTTTTTCTCTCCCACTGGTGCAGCATCTTTGACGATCTGGACCACATCCCCATCTGAGATGGAGTCAGAAGGATTCAAGATCACTTGCTCACCGCCATTTAACCCTTGAGATACATCAATGTTGTTCCCATAGTCACGACCCACTGTAATCGGCACCAAATGAACTTTATTTTGATCATCCACTACAGCCACTTGTGTTCCTGATTTGCGCACAATCAATGCATTGGAAGGCATGTTGAGCGCTTTACTTGGCGGCAAACGCAAGCTTACTTGAACAAAAGCACCTGGCATCAAAGTGCCAGCTTTGTTGTTGATTGTCACTTCAATTTGCATGGTGCGTGTCAGTGGATCAATTGCAGACGCAACTTTTGTGATTTGTGCGGTCACACCTGCTCCGCCCAAATCATCTTGTTTAACTGTCGCCTCTTGTCCAACTTTGACAAACCTTACAAACGCTTGTGGCACATAAACATAGACACGCAATGGATCAAGCTGAGTGATCAAAAACAATGGTTTCGTGGTTCCGTCCACCAAGTCCCCAATGTCCACATTCCTTTTGGTAATGACACCGTTAAAGGGTGCAACAATTTTCTTGAAAGTGGTGAGCTGCTTCAAGCGCTCGTAATTAGCTGCTGAAGCATTGAAATTGGAAACTGCTTGTAAGTAAGTGCTCTTTCGCTCATCGTATTCTTGTTGAGACACCACGTCCTTTTTCCTCAAGGCCTCCCATCTCTCAAGTGAAGATTTGGCCAACTGCATGCTTTCAGCGGCTTGTTGTTGTGTGGCTTGACCTTGAAACAGCTGTTGGTCGAGCTCAGGAGAGTCAATTTCCGCGATCACCTCCCCTTGCGTCACCACACTGCCAATGTCTTTGTACCAACGTTTTAGATATCCTGCTGCACGTCCAGCAATGGGAGACTGCGAGAAGCCCAAAAGAGTTCCAGGAAGGGTTAACTTTTGTTCCGCATTTGAAGCGCCAACGACCGCGACTTTGACAAAGTTCTTTGACTGCTCCGCGACCGCAGACTCTAAGTGCTCCGCATTTTTAAAACGATTGAAGATTGTGTTGGCTGAACCGATGGCCAAAAGCACAAAAAATCCAATGACCCACCGTTTAGTTTTGCCAGTTAAATTCGAATTGTCTGTCATTGCATGTCCTGATTTCTATGAGAAATTTATACTAAATGTGTATTATTTTTTTAGCTGTTTTTTTGCGATTCGCTCATGAATCTCTGCAAAAACAACGGGCACAAAGAACAAAGTGGAAACAGTTGCAAAGAGCAAACCACCAATCACCGCACGACCCAGTGGAGCGTTTTGTTCACCACCATCCCCAACACCCAAGGCCATTGGAATCATGCCAATGATCATCGCCAAAGCCGTCATCAACACAGGCCGAATTCGAGTCGCTCCGGCTTGCAAGGCAGCGTTAAATGGGTCCAAACCCTCTTCTTTTTGTTGCTTGGCAAATGAGACGACCAAAATACTGTTGGCTGTTGCCACGCCCATCGTCATGATGGCACCCGTTAGTGCTGGCACACTAAGGGTTGTGCCGCTCAAGAAAAGCATCCATGCAATACCACCCAAGGCAGCAGGCAAAGCAGTGATGATGATCAAAGCATCAATCCAAGACTGGAAATTGACCACGATCAGTAAATAAACCAACACAATGGCCATGAGCAAACCCACACCCAAACCTATGAAAGAAGACTGCATGGTTTGGACTTGCCCACGAACGGCTACTTGTGAGCCACGAGGTAAATTGGGCTTCATTTGCTCAACCAGTTGATTAACCTTTCCAGCCACACTGGCCAAATCGGTCCCTTGCACGTTGACATACACATCAACCGAAGGTGTGATGTTAAAGCGTGAGATGATGGGTGGCTCTCGCCCTTGCCTTGTGCTCACCAAGTTACCCAACAACTGAGTGCTGTCGACTGGAGTGGCAAAATTTCCAACGGGAATGCTCAATAAATCATTGAGTGAATTCAAGTTGTACTGCGGATCTTGCACGGCCACGCTATAGACCACGCCGCGCTGTGGGTTGAGCCAAAACGCGGGTGCCGTTTGAGCACTTCCTGAGAGTGCAATCAATAGATTTTGACCCACATTGGCTGCTGACAAACCCAATTGCTGCGCTTTGGCTCGGTCCATGACGAGCCTGATGCTTGGCGCATCCATTTTTTGATGCACATGGGCGTCAACTGCTCCAGGAATTTGCCTAATCTGAGCGGTCAACTCGGCAGCAAGCTTTGCATTGTCCTCAAGCTTAGAGCCTGTGAATTGCACATCGATGGCTGCCGGCAATCCAAAATTCAAAATTTGTGTCACGATGTCCGCGGGCTGGAAGAAAAACTCTGTTCCTGGAAACCTTTTCGGCAACTCTGTGCGAAGCATCTGAGTCAATTGTGCAGTTGGGCGATGATCTTCCTTTAACGCCATCAACAATTCTGCATCCATTGAACCAATCGTACCTGCATTGCTGTAAGACAAATTCAGTCCACTGTTGGGTACTCCTAAATTGTCCAAGATGGTCTCCATCTCATTGGATGGGATCATCTCTTTGATTGCCGCCTCAACCTCATCGGCCAAGCGAGCGGTCTCCTCAATGCGGGTTCCAGTTGGCGCCCTAAAATGCAAGCGAATTTGACCCGCGTCCACACTTGGAAAGAAATCTCGGCCTAAAACCGCAAACAAACCACAAGAAACCAAACAAAAGGCCAAGAACAAGGACCCAAAATGAAGTCTATTTTTCAACGCTCTGGTCAAAATTTCGCTGTAACCCAATCTGAAGACTTCAAATTGTCGATCGAATGCCAAATATATTTTTTGCAGACGGTTGCTGTTTTGACTTTCAACCGTGTCGCCTCCATGCTCCAAGTGGCTCATCAATAACTTGACCATCGTGGGTACAAAACTTCGGGACAAAAAGTAAGACACCAGCATCGCAAAGACAACGGCTTCGGCCAATGGAACGAACAAATAACGTGCAACGCCTGATAGAAAGAACATGGGCACAAACACAATACAAATACACAGAGTCGCCACAAAAGCGGGTGCACCAATCTCTCCGGCACCCACCTCAATGGCGTCATAAAGTGGTTTTCCCATGTGCAAATGACGCTCTATGTTCTCAATGGTCACAATGGCTTGGTCCACCAAGATGCCCACAGACAAGGCAAGTCCTCCCAGTGTCATCAAATTAAGAGTTTCACCCAGCGCAAACAAAATGATGATAGAAGACAAAATTGACAATGGAATCGTCATTCCAATGATCAATGTGCTTCTCCAATTACCCAAAAACAAGAGCACCATCAAAGCGGTCAACAAAGCGGCAATGACGGCCTCTGTTACCACGCCCTCGACCGCGGCTTTTACAAACAAAGATTGATCAAAAATTTGACTGATTTTGATGTCCTGAGGAATGGTTTGGGCTGCAACCGGGATCATCTTTTTCAAATTTGAAACGATGTCCAAAGTCGACGCGCCACCATTCTTCAAAACGGACAACAACACGCCCCTCACGCCGTCTTGTCTCACGATACTGGTTTGTGGTCTAAAGCCATCTCTCACAAAGGCCACGTCTTTGAGATAAGTGGTCACGCCCCCCACAGTTCTCACCGGTAAATCGTTCAATCCATTAATGGTAGAGGGTGAACTGTTGAGCGACACGCTGTATTCTTTGTCGTCAATTTTTGTAACGCCTGCTGGCAAAATCAAATTTTGCGTGTTCACAGCATTCACCACATCTGAGGGCGCAAGTCCACGGGCTTGAAGAGCTTTGTTGTCCAAATCGACCGAAATCAACTTCACCTTTCCACCCGAGGGAAAGGGAATCGCAACCCCAGGTATGGTCACCAATTGAGGGCGAAAGGTGTTGACCGCGGCGTCAAACAAGTCTGACTCAGACAAAGTTGGAGAGGACAGCGCGAGTTGGATCACGGGTATCGTTGAGGCCGAGTACTTGATCACATTTGGTGGCGTGATACCGGGTGGCAACTGCTTGACCTGAGATTGAACAGAGGCCACAACTTGAGCAATGGCTGACTGAATGTTTGCACTGGGCTGAAAATAGATTTTGATAACCGTGATGCCAGTCAGAGACGTTGACTCTATGTGCTCAATGTCATTGACCACGGTTGACAAACCACGCTCGCTAGAGTTGGCAATGCGTTGCCCCATCTCTGGAGCCGACAACCCGTCATAGGTCCAAATGATGCTTACCACGGGTATGTTGATTTCGGGGAAAATGTCTGTTGCCATGTTCAACAGCACAAATGGAGTGGCTAACAAAATCAACATGGCCATCACAATGAATGTGTAGGGGCGTTTTAAAGCAATTTGAACCAGAGACATTGAATTTCTTTGAACCGTGTTGAGCTTGACCCTCGGCCTTGGGATCTTACGAGCTTGGCCGAACCATTTGTGATAACCCTCTACTGGCTTTCACTTCTCTTACATTATTGCTCAATTTTTTAAAGATATCATGTCCCTCCATAGGGAACAACTGCATTGGGAAGCCTTTCGCAATTCAGGATCGTTTTTGGGTACATTTCTCATCAAAAGGCAGTAACTTGCTAATTTTTCACACATGCATCGCTTTCAACCCTAAAATTGAATCAAGTCGTTATTTTTATATTGTTTGATCTCTCAATACACAATTCTTATGACAAATCGCATCAAAATCCATCACCTCCATGTAAGTGAAGCCCTTCACCACTTCATCGAAACAGAAGTGCTGATCGGAAACTCCATTTCTAGCGCTCACTTTTGGAGGGGATTCAGTGAGCTGGTCACCTCATTGGCACCCAAAAACGTGGCTTTGCTCAAAGAAAGAGATCGCCTGCAAAAAGCATTGGACGAGTGGCACCATGCTCACCCGGGTCCCATTCAAAACCCGAAGTCCTATCAAAAATTCCTTGAAAAAATTGGCTATCTCGTCAAGGAGCCTAAATCTGTCAAGGTGAGCACTAAAAATGTGGACGACGAATTGTCCATTCAAGCGGGTCCTCAGTTGGTCGTTCCGATTTTGAATGCCCGCTATGCCTTGAATGCTGCCAATGCGAGATGGGGATCTTTGTATGACGCCTTGTATGGCACGGACGCCATCGCGCTTGATCCACCTTTTGAGAAAACAGCCAACTACAACCCCAAACGTGGCGCCCAAGTGATTGAATTCGCCAGATACGTGCTCGACCGAGTGGCTCCTTTGAAACACGGTTCACACATCGACTCAGTTCGCTACAGCATCAAAGACCACGACTTGGTGGTCGAGCTCAAAGGCGGATCCACCACCTCACTTGTGCACCCCAAACAATGTCTTGGCTTCCAAGGAGATCAAAGCCATCCCAGCTCCATCTTATTTGTGCACAATGGTCTGCACCTTGACTTGCAAATTGACCGCAACACCCCGATTGGCAAAAGTGATCCTGCTGGCGTGAGTGATTTGGTCGTTGAGGCCGCCTTATCGACCATCCTTGACTTAGAAGACTCCGTGGCCGTCGTCGATGCAGACGATAAAGTCTTGGCTTATCGCAATTGGCTGGGTATCGTCAAAGGCACACTCACTGAATCGGTTAGCAAAAATGGCAAGACCTTCACCCGTGGCTTGAATCCTGACCGTGTTTACCACACTCTCAAAGGAAAGCCCCTGAGCTTGCCCGGTCGCTCCTTGCTCTTTTTGCGCAATGTGGGCCACTTGATGACCAATCCTGCCGTTTTGTACGAAGACCCCACATCTTCAAAGCACGAGTTAAAGGAAATACCTGAAGGTATTTTGGATGCTTACATCACAACGGCCATTGCATTGTTTGACTTGAACGGTCAACCCAAGTCACATGGCATTCGCAATTCGCGCACGGGCTCCGTCTACATTGTTAAACCCAAGATGCACGGTCCAGCAGAAGTGGCTTTTGCAAACACCCTCTTCACTCAGGTCGAAAAAGCGCTTGGTTTAAAGAAAAACACCGTCAAGCTTGGCATCATGGATGAGGAGCGCCGCACCAGTGTGAATTTAAAAGCCTGTATTGCCGAAGCCTCCTCACGAGTTGCATTTATCAACACCGGCTTTTTGGATCGCACCGGTGACGAAATGCACACAGCATTTTTCGCTGGCCCCATGATGAGAAAAGGCGACATGAAATCAAGCGCTTGGATCCAGGCTTATGAAAAAAACAACGTCCTCATTGGATTGGATTGTGGACTCAGAGGAAAAGCCCAGATTGGCAAAGGCATGTGGGCCATGCCCGATTTGATGGCAGCGATGTTGAAGCAAAAAATCGCCCACCCACAAGCAGGTGCCAACACAGCTTGGGTTCCATCGCCAACGGCTGCCACACTGCACGCCCTGCACTATCACCAAGTGAGTGTCAAAGCGGTTCAAAAGGAACTTGAAAAAGTCAATGTCACTGCACAACGTGCCAAGCTGCTCAAAGACCTCTTGACGATCCCCGTTGTGGCGCATGACGACTGGAGTCCCACTGAAAAACAAGAAGAGCTTAACAACAATGTTCAAGGCATTTTGGGCTACGTGGTTCGATGGATTGATCAAGGTGTGGGCTGCTCGAAGGTGCCTGATATTCACAACGTGGGTCTCATGGAAGACAGAGCCACGCTGAGAATTTCAAGCCAACACATTGCCAACTGGTTGCAACACGGCGTGGTCACTCCCGCTCAAGTCAAGAGCACCTTCAAACGCATGGCAAAAATAGTGGACCAACAAAATGCTGGCGACCCCCACTATAAAAAAATGTCCGATGACCTCGAACACTCCAGCGCCTACCAAGCCGCATTGGATCTCGTCTTCAAAGGCAAAGATCAACCCAGTGGCTACACCGAGCCCTTGCTTCACGCTTGGCGACTTCACGTTAAAAGTGCGGCCTGATATTTTGTAAACCCCTAAGGACAACATGACTGAGCCCTCTACTCTTCAAGCCATCAAACAACGCGCCATCAAGACACTGTTGGTGCTGATCGCTTTGATTTTTGGGGTTAGTGCGATCTATCTTTTTGTGGCCTACCATTTCAGCTACTCCAAAGGCGAGAGCGTGGGCTACGTTCAGAAATTGTCTTACAAAGGATGGCTTTGCAAAACTTGGGAAGGGGAACAACTGCGGGCCATTGTGAATCTACAAACGGTTCCCGAGAAGTTTCTCTTTACGGCAAAAGACGACGCAGTGGCTGAAAAACTCAATCAGTCCTTGGGACAAAAGGTGATTCTGATGTACGAGGAGCACGAAGGCTTGCCTTCTTGTTTTGGTGACACCACGCATTTCGTAGTCGATGTGCAAGCAGCGCCTACAACTGCACCCCCTAACTCTCCTGCTGCTGCGTCCCCCGTTGAGAGTGCCGGCAAGCCTTAAAGGAGCTGTGCTGCTCTTCTCAGTCTAATTCTTCAACTGCTTGAGCAACGCATCCATAAAAAGCGTCGCCACATCGCAGCCTGTTTGATTGGTGATCTCTTGAAAACAAGTGGGAGAGGTCACATTGATCTCGGTCAAGTGCTCTCCAATCACATCCAAGCCCACCAAGAAAAGCCCTTTGGCAGCCAAGGTCGGGCCTAGATCCTTGGCAATGGCCCAATCTTGATCAGACAGGGGACGCGCAACACCCTTTCCACCAGCAGCCAAATTACCCCTCACCTCAGTTCCCTGAGGTATTCTGGCCAAGCAAAAGGGAACCGCTTCTCCGTTGATCAACAAAATCCTTTTGTCGCCTTCTTTGATGGCGGGAATGAATTTTTGCACCATCACGGTCTGTTGTCCGTCTTTGTTCAGACCTTCAATCAAACTTCCCAAATTCAAAGCATCTTCCTTGACACGGTAAATGCCCATGCCGCCCATGCCATCCAAAGGTTTTAAGATGATGTCTTTGTGAACAGCATGAAAATCCTTGATTCGCTTGGCGTCTCGACTCACCAAGGTGGGACTGATCCAGCGAGGGAAATTCAAAATCGCCAGTTTCTCAGGATGCTCTCTTAGCGCTTGGGGGTTGTTGAATACTTTGGCGCCCTCCGTCTGTGCCCTGGAGAGCAAATGCGTTGCGTAAAAGTACTCCATGTCAAAAGGTGGATCCTTTCGCATGAGCACAGCATCAAAATCCTTTAAAGCCAACATTTGCGATCGAACCACCGAGTACCAATTGGGCTCCTCTTTAGAGCCCTCAGTTCTAAGTTCAACTTGAACGGCACGTGCACAGACGTGGGAGCCACTCTCCCAAAAGAGATCATGCAACTCAGCAACGTGGGTCTCAATGCCAAGACGTGTGGCTTGCCGCATCATGGCAAACGTCGTGTCCTTTTCGATTTTGAAAGAATCGATAGGGTCCGCCACAAAAAGTATTTTCATAAACTCTTTTTTTTCTGATCCAATGACTCACTCACAATGAGGGAGGGCTCAGTCATACACTTCCGCATCCGGATCCGTGCTCTCTAACTCATAGCTCGCTGCCAACATGGCCAAGCGCGCAATGACTCCATACATGTAAAAACGATTGGGCACACTGGCGCCAGCCTTGATACCGGGTTGTGGGGTGTGCGCGCTTTGCTCAAAGGCCAAGGGCACAAATGATGCGCCTGGGGCATTTAAATTCTCATCAACACCACGCTCTGCGTGAACGCGGTAAAAACCACCCACCACATATCGGTCCATCATATACACAACGGGTTCGGCCACCGCATCGTTGATGCGCTCATTGGTGAGCACACCCTCTTGGATGATGACCTCACTCAATGACTGACCGTCCTTGGTCACGCTCATTTTGTTTTTGGTCTTGCGGTTCAATGTCTCCAAATCTTTGGCGTCTCTTACCGTCATGATGCCCATGCCGTAAGTCCCATTGTCGGCCTTGATCACCACAAAAGGTTTTTCGTGAATGCCGTATTCTTTGTATTTTTTCTTGATTTTTAAAAGCAGCGCATCCACCAAACTGCGCAACTCCTCAATACCATGGCCCTCAGCGAAGTTCACATCACCACAATGGCTGAACATGGGATTGATCAACCAAGGATCAATCCCAAGCAACTTACCGAACCGCTTGGTGACCTCTTCGTAACTTGCAAAATGCTGACTCTTCCTCCTCACGCTCCACCCTGCATGCAGTGGTGGAAGCAGGTACTGCTCGTGCAAGTCTTCCAAAATACCTGGCACACCTGCACTCAAATCGTTGTTGAGCAAAATCGTACAGGGGTCAAAATCTTTCAAACCCAAACGGTGCTTACCGCGCAAGACAGGCTCCAAAATGACCTGTTCACCATTTGGCAAATCGATTTTGGTGGTCTCTTTGATGTCTGGACTGATGGAGCCAATTCGCACATTCAATCCCGCCATGTGAAAGATGCGAGTGAGTTGTGCGACGTTGCTCAAGTAAAAAGAGTTCCGAGTGTGGTTCTCGGGAATGATCAATAAGTTTCTGGCCTCAGGACAAATTTTCTCAATCGCCGCCATGGCCGCTTGCACCGCCAAGGGGAGCATTTCTGGCGTCAAATTGTTCCATCCGCCTGGGTACAAATTGGTGTCCACGGGTGCCAGCTTGAAGCCCGCATTGCGAATATCCACCGAAGAATAAAAGGGAGGCGTGTGCTCCATCCACTCAAGCCTGAACCACCTTTCGATGGCCGGCATGGAGTCTAAAATTCTTTGCTCCAACTCGTTGATTGGACCTGTCAAAGCGGTGATGAGATGGGGAACCATGGGTGCTCTATCAATGAGTAAAGCACCATTTTAAACTTTTGTAGCCACTCTTGCTTGAGATGGCGAAAACCCAATAATACAAAAGTTTCTGTTTCCCTGAGGTGCCCACTCAGGTTCTGATTTCGCCTTGACCCAAAACAATGTACTTCAGTGAGGTCAAGCCCTCTACACCCACAGGGCCCCTGGCGTGGAATTTATCCGTTGAGATTCCAATTTCTGCACCCAAACCGTACTCAAAACCATCTGCAAAACGAGTGCTGGCGTTGACCATGACGCTGGCAGAGTCCACTTCTCTCAAAAATCTTTGCGCATGGCCATGGTCATTGGTCAAAATCGCATCCGTGTGGTGACTTGAATAGCGATTGATGTGCTCAATGGCTTCATCCAAGCCATTCACCACCTTGATGCTCAAAATAGGGGCCAAATACTCCTCAGACCAATCGGCCTCAGTGGCTGGCTTGATCAAGGCATTGAGCGCAGAGCCTTGCTCTCCTTGCCCCAGAGCATGGGTCAAGAGTTGCTCTGAGACTGGACAACAACGCATCTCAACTCCATGGGTGGCGAAACGCTGAGCCATAGGAGGCAAGAAATTCACTACAACGCTTTGATCAACCAACAAACTCTCCAACGCATTGCATGGGCTGTACTTTTGCGTTTTCGCGTTCTCAACCACCTTCAAGGCCATCCCGATGTCGCAAGACGCGTCTACAAAAATGTGGCAATTGCCATCCAAATGCTTGATAACAGGCACCTTGGCTTCCTTAGAGATGCGCTCAATCAGTCCCTTGCCTCCACGTGGAATCACCACATCAACCCATTGCGGAGATTGAATCAGTAGCCCCACTGCCTCGCGGTCAGTGGTGGGAACCGCTTGCACAGCAAAGCGCGGCAAACCACTCATCTCCAAGGCCTCTTGAACCAAAGCGGCCAAAGCTTTGTTTGATTCAAACGCTTCTGATCCACCTCTTAGCAAACATGCATTGGCACTTTTGATCGACAAAGAAGCCGCCTCAATGGTCACATTGGGTCGACTCTCGAAAATCATGGCAAAAACACCAATTGGCACCCTCATTTGGCCCACTCGAATGCCACTGGGCTGCTCCTTGAGACCCAAAATTTCACCAATGATGTCGGGAGCCATGGCCAGTTGCTCACATCCTGTGGCACAAGTGGACAAAATGGCTGGCGTGAGCTTCAAACGATCGTACAAAGGACCTTCAAGTCCTTTGGCTTGGGCTTGTTTTAAATCCAATGCATTCGCTTGCAACAAAGACTCCTCATGGGTCCGAAGCAACTGGGCCAAATTTTTGAGGGCTGTGCTTTTTTGTTGCGCGCTGGCCTTGGCCATTTGAGCACTGGCAATTCGAGCCTTTTGGCCAATGTCTTCTATGATGTGTGCAATTGACTGATTCATGGTCTTATTTTGACAGAGAACAGGCCCGGGTGCATACAAATGCAAATTGCCCCATGGCCATCCAAGTGTCTTGAGCCCACATGGGTGATTTCAAGCCTTTGACCACTCCGTCTACTCGGTGTGCAGCCTGCAGCAACCGCTCTAGCGTGGCTCGAGGCACCTTTGAGAGCACACGCTCGTAGAGCTTTTCTTTGGCTCCCCACACCCGATTGGATCTCAAAGCCATGGGCAAAGCTTGACCCGCATCTACGGCTTGCTTGACTCGGCACAACTGGCGAATGTCCTCGCTGATCACGTAGTGCACCAGCACCGCAGACTCACCCTCGGCTTGTAAGCCGTCCAACATTCTTTGAACACGCTCAAACTGTCCAGACAACACAGCCTCTGAGAGCTTGAAAACATCAAACCGAGCCACATTCATGACCGCCAATTTGATTTGCTCGTGACTGAGCTCACCCTTGGGGTACAAAAGTCCTAACTTTTGTACCTCTTGATGCGCAGCCAATAAATTGCCCTCGACCAAATCCACAAAAAGCTGCAGGGTCAGTGAACCTTCTTGGCCCTCTTTGACACTTTGACCTTGAAGGGAGAGGCGCTGTGCAATCCAGTTGGAGAGTTGATGTCTCTCAACCTTGGGCGCTTGAAGGACCACGCCTGAATCTTGTAAGCACTCGAACCAAGACGAGCTTTGTGTGGCTTTGTCCAGTTTGGGTAAAGTGATCAACAAAAGCTTTTGTGGCAAGTCACCATCCAGCATCAACTCTTTTGCCAAAGCGCACAAGCGCTCAATGGCTTGAGCACCGTCGCGTCCAGGCTTGCCGCTCGGTATGTGAATATCGATTTGCTCCAAAGAAGCAAACAAACCCAAGGACTGAGTGGCAGAGAGAACTTGGGACCAATCAAAGTGCGCGCCACTGACTGTGAAACTCGTGCGCTCCTCGTAACCCACCTTGAGCGCATGCGCTCTGAGCTCATCAGACATCTCTTGAACAAGCAAGGGCTCATCACCAACGAGCACATACAAGGACTTGAGCCCTTGGCGCAAGTGGGGAGTCAAAGCGGTGTTGGGCGTCATCGACATCAATTGATGCGACGAATCGCTGCAAGTTGACGCATCAATTGAGCAATCAAATCGGTTTGCATGTTTTGATACAAGAGTTCCTCCTCCATCTCTTTTGCCAAGACGACGGTTTCCGCAAAACTGATGTCCCTGTATTGAACCAACTCTACTTCGGGGATCTTTTCAATTCCAGCTTGATTTCTAACTTTGAATCGCAATTTTTCTCGAAGTTGAAACTCTCTGATGTCGCCTGTTGAAGTTCGACCAATGATCACTTTTTCGCGAACCATGGAGATCAAATCCAAGATCATGTCTGCACGCGCAATGTCTCGCACATCCGTGATCACTTCCAAGTCATCGACTCTCATCAAGTTTCTTTGCAACTCAATTCCAAAGGGGGTTCCTGCCAAATTGGAGATGCACAAAACTTTGAACACAAAATGGGGTGGCTTTCTCAGCTCAAAGCCACAACCCGCTAAGGCCCAAGAACATGCCACAACAGAACCGCCCAAAGACAAGCGCTTGATCAGTTCACGTCTTGGAATATTTTGCATTTAAATCACCACATTGACCAAACGGCCACTCACCACAATGACCTTCTTGGGTTGAGCACCTGCCAAAAGTCTAACGGTGGCTTCGTGCGCCAAAGCCAATGCTTCAATTTCAGCGGAACTTGCACTCACTGGAACCACCAAGGAGCCACGCAATTTGCCGTTGACTTGTAGCATGAGTTCTAGCGACTCCTTGACCAAGGCACCCTCGTGAACCTCAGGCCATACGCCATCCAAAATGGCCCCGTGCACTTTTGCAAACCCGAGTTCACTCCAAATGAACTCCGAAATATGCGGGCACACAGGATTCATGATCCTCAACATGATCGACATGCACTCTGCAAACACCACTTGCTCGGACTCAGCAAATGCATGTGCTTTTGCATCCTCCAATAGGTTAAGCATCTTCATCATGGCAGACACCACCGTGTTGTACTGCATGCGTTCGTAGTCAAAATTGGCTTGTTTCAAAACTTGATAAATTTCAAGCCTCAGTTTTTTAGCCGCACCCGTGGGTGCCAAATCGGTGATAGCCTGCGCATTGAGGGCCATGCTTACATTTTGATCGCCCATCAAATCCAAATGCTGATGGGCGCATTGCCAGACTCGTCTGAGGAATCTAAAACTTCCCTCCACTGCAGAATCGTTCCACTCCAATGTGGCCTCTGGAGGGGCTGTGAACATGGTGTACAAACGCGCCGTATCTGCACCGTACTTCTCAATGAGCTCTTGGGGATCGACCCCGTTGTTTTTGCTCTTGCTCATGGTACCAACGCCCTCGTAATCGACAGGCGTGCCCACTGGGTGGCCGCCAAAGGGTTTGATCAACTTGGCACCCGTTATACGACCCGTTGCGTCGAGCTCATTTTCAACATCCTGTGGCCAAAAATACTCAACCCCACCTTGCGGAGTGCGTTTCGAATAAATGTGATTGAGCACCATCCCTTGGGTCAACAACTTGGTGAAAGGCTCATCGATTTTGATCAAGTCCAAATCTCTCATCACCTTGGTCCAAAATCTGGCATAGAGCAAATGAAGGATTGCATGCTCAATACCTCCAATGTATTGATCCATGGGCATCCAATAGTTGGCCCCGTCATGAACCATGTGCTCTGAGTTTTTAGGATCACAATACCTCATGAAATACCAAGACGAATCGACAAAGGTGTCCATCGTATCGGTCTCTCTCTTGGCGGGTGCTCCACATACAGGGCACACAACCCCGGCGTGAAACTCCGCATGATGGGCCAAGGGATTGCCACTGCCATCTGGAATGCAATCCAAGGGCAGCACAACCGGCAAATCCTTTTCTGGCACAGGTACTGCACCATGTTCTGGACAATGAATGATCGGTATTGGCGTGCCCCAATAGCGCTGCCTGGAAATACCCCAATCTCTCAATCTCCAAGTTGTCTTGCTCTCACCTAGACCTTTGGACTTCAAAAGAGAGGCAACCTTGGCCACACAATCTTTGAACACCAATCCATCCAATACGCCGGAGTGAATGGCCACGCCATTGCCTTTTTCTGCGTAATCTTCATGCCATTTTTGGTCATTGAAGCGCTCGACTGTGCACTCGCTACCCGGTACGCTCACGACTTGCTTGATGGGCAGTTTGTACTTCAAGGCAAATGCAAAGTCGCGCTCGTCGTGAGCTGGGACACCCATCACCGCCCCATCTCCATAACTCATCAAGACGTAGTTACCCACCCACACCGGGATGGGCTCACCCGTCAATGGATGCTCCACGGTGAGTCCAGTGTCCATGCCCTCTTTGTCCTTGAGGGCCATTTCTGCTTCCGTGGTTCCACCCTTTTGACAAGACTCAATGAACGCTTGCAAAGCTGGGTTGGAGCGCGCTGCCCAAGAGGCCAAAGGGTGCTCGGGGGCGACCGCACAAAAAGTAACGCCCATGATGGTGTCTGCACGGGTGGTAAAGACATACATGAGCCCCCCACCGATGGGTCCATCATCGCCTTTGATTTGATGGGGAAAAGCAAAGCGCACGCCTTCGCTCTTGCCGATCCAATTTTCCTGCATCAATTTGACACGCTCGGGCCACCCAGGCATGCTCTCACCCGAAACCGAGGAGAGCAACTCTTGTGCGTAATCTGTAATTTTCAAGTAGTAGCCAGGAATCTCTCGCTTTTCCACCACAGCGCCCGTGCGCCAACCCTTGCCGTCAATGACTTGTTCATTGGCCAATACAGTTTGATCAACGGGATCCCAATTCACAATTTGGGTCTTGCGATAAGCAATCCCTTTTTCAAGCATTTTCAAGAACAGCCATTGATTCCATTTGTAGTACTCGGGCTCACACGTTGCGATCTCCCGACTCCAATCAATGGCCAAACCCATCGCTTGCATTTGACGCTTCATGTAAGCAATGTTCTCAAACGTCCACTTGGCCGGGGACACTTTGTTCTTTAGCGCCGCATTCTCCGCTGGTAATCCAAACGCATCCCAACCCATGGGCATCAAAACATTGAAACCCTTCATTCGGAGGTGCCGGGTCAACATGTCGTTGATGGTGTAATTTCTGACGTGACCCATGTGCAATTTGCCACTTGGGTAGGGCAACATCGAGCAAGCGTAGTACTTCTTGCGACCGGCATCCTCCGTCACTTTGAAGGCATTGTTTTGCGTCCAAGCAGCCTGAATGGATTGCTCGATTTGGGTGGGGTTGAATTTTTCTTGCATGAACTTCTAAATTTCAAAAGGTGTACGGAGTGAGCGACTCACACGGTGATGAAAATTGCGCCCAAACCCTCAAAGCTGCTTATTGGACCCATCGCAGGATCCAAACATCACTTCGAATCAGTCTTTTAGACCTAAAACATCAAACATGTCAAAGAGTCCAACATTTTGATGTGCCAAAAACCGAATCGCTCTGAGGCTGCCTTGCGCGTAAGTGGAGCGAGACGAGGACTTGTGGGTGATCTCCACTCTCTCTCCCGTGCCTGCAAAGAGTACCGTGTGGTCTCCAACAATGTCACCACCTCGAATGGTAGAAAACCCAATCGTTCCTGGCTCACGCTCTCCTGTGTGCCCTTCTCTGGCAAAAACAGCACAACTCTTCAAGTCCTTGCCCAACGCTTGGACCATGACTTCTCCCATTTTGAGAGCAGTACCGGAGGGTGCATCCACTTTGTGTCGATGGTGAGCCTCAATGACTTCAATGTCAAAGTCGTCGGCCAGCGCTTTAGCAGCCTTCTCCAACAACTTCAAAGTGACGTTAACGCCAACACTCATGTTGGGCGAGAACACGACGGCAACGCGGGTGGCGAAGTGTTCGACGCGGGCCTTCTCCTCTTGACTCAAACCCGTGGTTCCTATCACGGCTTTGACCCCATGTTGAGCGCACAATTCCAAATGCCTAAGCGTGCCGCTGGGGCGGGTAAAGTCAATCAAATATTGAGCCTTTTCTAAGGCTTGCTTGGCATCTTGGGTCACAAGAACACCTGTGTTTCGACCCAACAATCGACCTGCATCTTGACCCAAGAGGGGACTGCCCTCAATGTCAATGGCACCCACCAACTCACAATCTGCGGCCCCCAAGACGGCCTCAATCAGCATTTGACCCATGCGACCGCTGGCACCAGCCACCGCTATTCGCAAAACATTGCTCATGACTTGATCTCCACGTTCATGTTGCTCTCTTTTTGGCTGATTCTCATCTTAATCAATTGGGCTCCAATGGCGGATAGTTAGATTTGGGCGCTTCTAGGATGGGCGCATTTGGCTCCAGTCCTGTGGTTTCCTTGGGTTTTTCGGTTTTTTTAAACTGGGCCAACTGCTCCGGGGTGGCTTGCAAGGGCAGGGCCTCTTTGGTGGAGGGGCGTTTGATAAAAATGGTGGCAGCAAATTCAGCCTCTGTTGGCAACTCATCGGCCTCAAAGCGCAACATGGTATCGCCTTGAAAGAAAACCGACACCTTTTTTTGCTCAATTTGCTGGCCTGATCGGCGAATGGAGAACGCATAATCCCATCTTTCACTCCTGAACAAACTCGTGATCAAGGGCGTTCCTAAAATTTCTTTGACTTGCATTCGAGTCATGCCTGGGCGCAAGACCAAAATTTGTTCACGAGTGACCAAATTTCCCTGAATCAACTCCGAACGGTACGGGTTAAAGGCACGTGCGACGTAGGTCAAAGGCGTATCAATCCATGTGCACGAGGAAAAGGACAACACCACCAAGCTCAATGAGACAAGCTTGAAGCACTTAGACCATTTAGCAAGGCGTAAAAATTGCAAGTCCTGACAGGGAACACTTGTAAGGCTCATGGATAACCATTCATCAGATAAAGCTATGATAGGGTCATTGTAGCGACAGAGGCACCCTTTTTCAGGGTACTGGCTCTGCCGCCCCTTAATTTACCCCGAACTCGATTGGAGTCTTTGTCCCATGTCTTCCCACAAAGATCTTAAAACAAATGGCCTCAAGGCCACTCTCCCAAGACTCAAAATCTTGGAGTTGTTTCAAATGGGCGAGAAGCGGCACATGACAGCTGAGGACGTCTACAAGCACGCGTTACAAGAAAACATCGATGTGGGCTTGGCGACCGTTTACCGAGTGCTGACCCAATTTGAACAAGCGGGAATCCTTTCTCGCTCTCACTTTGAGAGCGGAAAGGCCGTCTACGAACTCAACGAAGGTCAGCACCACGACCATTTGGTTTGCCTAGATTGCGGCAAAGTTGAGGAGTTTTTTGACTCTGAGATCGAATTGCGCCAAAAAAGCATCGCCCACTCGAAGGGTTTTGAATTGGCCGACCACGCCTTGAGCCTTTACGCACATTGCCGAAACGCTCAATGCCCCAATAAATCACTCTCTGAGGGCTGAGAGCCTAGGGCCCTGTGGCCCACGAGAGCGCTAGTGAGCCCGCAAGAACCTGCGCTGGGTCAAGTGCAGCGCAACCGCATAAGCGCAAGAGGCGTAAATCACCAACAAACCAAGATGCAACGCCCAGTCGGTGGGCCACTCGTCAAAGAACAAAGGTCTCACCAACGCAATGGACTGACTCAATGGCAAAAAGTATGCAATTTTTTGAATCCATTCAGGAAGTTGCTCTTGAGGGAAAAACACCCCACTTAAAAAAGTCATGGGCGTTAGGAAGAGTGTGAAATAGTAGGTAAAAAAGTCATATCCGTTGGCCAAAGCATTAAAAATGAGGGCCAATGAGCTAAATGTCACGCCAACCAAGAGCAACAAAGGCCAAGCCAAGATGATTTTGGGACTGTGAATGACGCCCAACAAGCCCATCACACACAAGATGGCACTCACGCTGAAAATCGACTTGAAAGCGGCCCAAAACATCTCTGCCAGCACAATGTCTTTGAGTCCGATGGGAGCATTCAATATGCCGTCCCAAGTTTTTTGCACATGCATTCTTGAAAACACAGAATACAGAGCCTCAAAGCTGGCTGCATTCATGGCACTCATGCAAATAGAACCGCTCGCCAAAAACAGCAAATACGGCACTCGCCCTTCTCGGGTTTGCACCTCCCCCACCAAGGCCCCCATGCCGTAGCCAAACGCAATCAACCACATAAGGGGCTCAGCAATGTTGCCCACCAAACTTGGAATCGCAAGTTTTTTCCAAACTCGCAAATTTCTCAAAAAAACCGGCCACCACCTCATCATGCCCCCTCTCGGATTTGTCGTCCGGTTAACTTTAAAAACAAATCCTCTAAATTGGCAGGCCGATGAAGGGTTCGCAAATGAGGCATGTCCGAGAGCGCGTGAAGCAAGGCGGATGGATCATCGGCGTAAAAAAATACCGTCTCCCCACTCTCCTCAACCCTTTGCGCATGGGGCGAGAGAGCTTTCATTAAAGTGTCTTTGTCGGTAATGGCAAAAACTTCGATAACGTTTTTCTCCAAATGCTTTTCAATCAGATCTTTGGGCGCACCCTCAGCAATTTTTTGTCCTTGATCGAGCACGATCAAGCGATCACAAAGTCTCTCGGCCTCGTCCATGAAATGGGTGGTGAGCAAAATGGATTTGCCCTCCCTGACCAAACTTTGCAGTCTCTCCCACATCAGATGCCGGGCCTGGGGGTCTAGGCCCGTGGTTGGCTCATCGAGCAGCAACAGCTGTGGGTCATTGATCAATGCCCTGGCCAAACTCAGCCGTCTTCTCATGCCCCCCGATAACTCGCCAGGCTTTTCTTGAGCTTTGCCTGAGAGCGCCGCAAATTCCAGTAACTTGGGTATTCTTTGAGCCAAGCTCTTTCTAGACAAGCCAAAGTAGGCACCAAAGACCTCCAAATTTTCCACGCACGTGAAGTCTGGGTCCAAGGTGTCAAACTGAGAGACAACGCCTAAATTATTTTTGATGTGAAGCGCATCCCCAGGCATCTGAGCCCCAAAGGCTCTCACCTGACCCTCATCAGGACTGAGTTGCCCCAGGCACATCTTTAAGATCGTTGTTTTGCCTGCTCCATTGGGTCCAATGACACCTAAACACTCGCCTTGGCGAATTTCAAATGAAACACCATTGACCACACAAAGTGAGCCAAAAGATTTTTTCAAACCCACACAACTGAGCAAATCGACTTGGTTGTTGATCATATTTTGAATGCAAAGGGTTGAGGACGCACGTGCAGGGCTTTCATAGACTGCCATCGTTTTGCGTCATCGCCAAACGATGGCGTTTGACGAACTCGTCATAGGTGTTGATGCCTCGCAACTTCAGAATGGTGTTTCTGACGGCAGCCTCCACCAACACAGCGATGTTGCGACCGGCAACCACCTGAATGACCACCTTCATCACAGGAATTCCCAACACATCTTGTGTAAGAGGCTCATGGGGGAGGCGATCATAATCTCGCTCCAACGTTTCACGTCTGACCAAATGCACGATCAACTTCAAGCGCATTTTGCGCCTGACCGCGGTTTCACCAAATATGGCTCTGATGTCCAAAAGACCAATGCCACGCACTTCCAACAAGTTTTGGAGCAACTCCGGGCAACGACCCTCTATGGTGTTTTGGTTGATGCGAAATAAATCCACTGCATCATCGGCCACCAAACCATTGCCCCTAGAGATCAACTCCAAGCCCAGCTCACTTTTACCAAGACCGGACTCCCCCGTGATCATGACGCCCAAGCCCAAAATGTCCATAAACACGCCGTGCATTGACGTGCGATCTGCAAAATGTTTTGACAAATAGGCCCGCAAAACGTCAATGACGTAGGCCGAAGGCTCGTTGGTGGTGAACAAAGGAATTTGTGCGTTGTCACACAAAGCAATCAACTTCTTGGGGGGCACTTGTCCATCGGCCAAAACCAACATGGGTGGCTTCAATGTCACAATCCGGCCAATTCTTCTCTCACAATCTTCTGGGGTGGCGTTGGTTAAATAACTCACCTCACGCTCGCCCAAAAGCTGCAATCGATAGGGATGGATGTAATTCAAATAGCCCACCAAATCAGCACCAGAGCGAGCTTGCCTGACCATTACCTCGTCAAATCGCCGCTCACTTGCAGTGAGTCCAGCCACCCATTTCCACGCCAACTTGGCTTTGAAATCTTGAAACAAAACAACTGCACTGACCACCGTTGGCTTCATTTGAAACTCACTTAAGTTAGGTTCGATTGAGCATACTGAGCTCCCATTAGGGCCTCAATTGAAACAAGAAATCAGGCTCAGCTGGACACAGCAGCTGATTTTTCAAGGATCATTTCATGCAGCGCTTGAGCACTCTTGCACCCCAAGAGCGCATCCCTGATGCTGGATTGCCCCAGCAAAGCGGCAATGCTGGCCAAGATCTCAAGGTGCTGCTGATTCGAGGCTTCAGGCACCAAGAGGAAAAACATCAATTTCACGGCTTGCTCATCGGGTGCGTCAAAACCAATGGGTTGGTCCAGCAAAAAGACGGCCAAAAGAGGGTGTTTGAGCCCTTTGATGCGACCGTGAGGAATCGCCACTCCATGTCCTAGCCCCGTCGAGCCCAACCTCTCTCTGGCAAAGAGACTGTCTCCAACGGTTGCACGAGAGAGTGCGTACAGGTCCTCAAAAAGGAGTCCAACTTCTTCAAATGCTCTTTTTTTACTGGTGATCTCAATCCCCACTTGTACGTGGCTAAGGGGGAGGAGGTTAGATAGTAAGGTCATGATGGCGTCACATTATGCCCTTGTCAGCCCACAAATTGAAGTTTTTTCATGCGCTTTTGATTTTTAAATTCCCAAATGTCTCTCAACCAACGAATGAAGTGCTTGAGCGCCTGTGCTTTTGTGTAACCCAGTAAAAAGCCCACGAATTTCGTGGGCTTCTCATGGAATTAGGCGCTTTCTTGGCG
>CAIKYO010000381.1 GCA_903831655.1 uncultured Burkholderiales bacterium | reverse complement strand
TATTAATTAGATTTTTTTAATCGTTCGTTGCTTGGAAATAGATTTCGCCTAGATTCTTCATCGACTTCTGTTTTAAATGAATATCGGGTTGCAATTTCCTCTACTCTTTTAGCGCTGGGCTTTGCATTAATTTCATCTAAAAGTCTTTTAACACTGGGCAATTTATCCCAGGCTGCTTCACCTAAAAATCTAGGAATCATTCGCGCCCACGCCCAGACGGACATGTCCAAAATACCATATTCATCCAGCATATAGGGCTGCTTAGAGAGTCTGTTTTCTAGAATTTCCCAATGACGCCAAGCTTCAAAATCATATCGATTAATTGCGTAGTCCTTGGGTTCAGGTGCAAAATATTTGAAGTGCACCAATTGACCACAATACGGCCCAACACCTGTTGCCAAGAACATCAACCAAGAGTAGAACTCAGCGTGGGCAACGGGTGTTTTAGCTGGCATGAATTTTCCAAATTTTTCTCCCAAATAAAGAATGATGGCAGTGCTATCAAAAACTTTTATATCACCATCTACCAACGCAGGGGTTTTCCCATTTGGATTGATGGCCCTGAATTCAGGTTTATGTTGATCTCCCTTTCGCGTGTCGGTTACAACAATTTCATATGGGGTGTTGGTTTCCTCTAAATAGAGAGCAATTTTGACTGGATTTGGGGATGGATGATAGTAGAGCTTGATCATAAGAATTGAACACTTTCAAAGAACATTAGAAGGCCTTCGATAGACAAAGGATTTTTAAACACACAACAAGTTCATTATTATTCATTTCCACCCTACCAGATCAAAATGTCGTTGATGATTTTCCTTCGGAAAATGTAATTTGATCAATAATTCTTTCTCAAACACAACAGCAACTCAAAGGCATGAATTGATTAGAATTAACTGTCATTACGAATTTTAGGCAGAAAAATCTCACACTGACTCAAATTCTCAAATATGAAACTAACATTTCAGCACTGTTGATAAGAATGCAAAGCCTTAATTTCTGTGTAGAGAATGAATACCTAAAAAACTCAGCAGTAAATCAATGCATTCATTGTGATGTGTCAAATGAATCATGTGAAACTTGGAGTCAATGTGCTCTATCTGAATACCTTTGACTTGGGTACTCAATATATTTTCTTGGTTTGCGTCAGTGATCTGACCGTGAGTCGGCAAGACTGCCATGGTTGGACATGTAATTTGGGGTAACAAATTACTCACGTTCGCAGAATTAACCAACTCAGAGTAGCGCACAAGAACTTCGGGCTGGCCTTTCGCAAATTCATCAACATACCAATTAATTAAAGCAGGGTCTGAGTTGGGGGGAAATCGTGTAAGTACACTGGTCTCCGTTACCCACTTTCGAATACCCATGGATTTCATTGCCTGAAGTCGTGAGCCGTGTCCCATGGCGTAGCGAGTCTTCATATCATCACTGATAAAAACTGGAGTTGCCACCAAAATCAACTTATCAATCAGTTCAGGATGTTGGGCTGCTAGCACGATGCCTAAAATACCCCCCATCGATTCGCCACAAAAGTAAACAGATCGATTTGATTCAGCTTGAATGATAGCCACCAAGTCGCTCATGCAATTCTCGATAGAGATCTCGTGATTCACATCGGCTACAGCACTTGACCCTCCAACTCCACGCATATCAGGTCGAATCACTACAAAGTGCTCTGAAATTCTTGGCAACCAACGGTACCAAAACTCTCCGCTTCGTCCATTACCGTGCTGCAAAATCAATACGGGCTTATCGCGCCAGGGATCCAAAAAGTCAGTTTTATTATAAAAAATCTCAATATTTGGTGAAACTTTTAAAAAAGGCATCATTACTCCAACGAGATATTCAGTTTACTCGCAACTTTATGCCACTTTGCTTTGTCAGCTGCAAAAAATTCTGCGAATTCAGCGGGTGTGCTACCTATTGGAGTCGCACCGTCCTTGCTTAATCGTTGGAGTAACTCTTTGTCTTTTAAGGCCAAATGGATCGATTCAGACAACTGATTGACAATGGATGTTGGTGTTTTGGCTGGCAAAAAGACCCCATACCAACTTACCACTTCAAAATTTGGGAAACCACTTTCAGCAACTGTCGGTATCTCGGGCAAAGCAGCAGTTCGCGCGAGACTTGTGACGGCCAAGACTTTTAATTTATTACCCTTGATGAGTGCACTACCAGCCATCAAGTTATTGAGCATAACCTGCACTTGGCCTCCAATCAAATCGTTATTGGCAGGAGCTGCGCCTTTGTAGGGAATGTGCAGTAAGTGAAGGCCTGCCTCATCGGCTAAAAGCTCCATACCCAAATGTGGCCCACTGCCAGTTCCAGATGAGGCAAAACTCACTGCTCCAGGGTGGTGCTTCGCATAATCGATAAACTCTTTGAAATTGTTTACGGGTAAGCTAAGGGGCACTGTGATCAAGTATGGATACTTGGCAACCAAGGACACTGCAATAAAATCCTTTTCCGTATCGTAAGGCAGTTGTTTGTAGATCGAAGGAGCGATTGCATGTGAAGCAATGGTCATGAGAGCGGTCAATCCGTCTGGGGCCGCGTTTGCTACATATTGGGCTCCTATAAGACCATTGGCTCCAGCCCGGTTGTCAACAATGACAGGCTGCTTCAAGATCAGGCTCAATTGATTGGCCATTGCTCTGGCTACAGCATCAGTACCTCCGGCTGCAGGGAAAGGGACTACCCATTTGATGGGTTTATTAGGCCAAACTTGAGCAAGCAAGAGGTCATTAAAAAAGAATACGTAGAAGAGTAAGACTACTTGCAGAATCTTAAAGTTTGATTTTAGGGTCATCACAGAAAAATTTAATATAAAAATCGAAGGCCATTAGATCAATGAAGTAAGCTAATTTCTCACAGGAATCACTCTTGACTGGTGATCTATTATCGCTCTTTCAATCACGACCAATGCAGTTACAACCCCAAATCTCGCTCAATCGATAGGTTTACTTAGCCAATAAAGATGAAATAACTTGCCAATGGACTTTTCGCATCTTTGAAGAGAGAAACCAGATTCAAGTCAACAAAGGCATTTGAGGCGATGTATTTAGATTAGCATGGATCAAACTCCGTACTTATCGAGGTCATAACGCTTGGGTTTCAATGTTCTACACAATTCTCTAATCAGACCCGATTGCGGCAAAGCTATGTTGACATCCTTGGCCATGGCTGCCACGATCTCCATGTCATCATCAGCCCATGCCATTGACTGATCGCCCCAATTTAGTAAGGGTGCATTTGAGGCCGTGCTTCCCAATAAAGCATGACGCAATTGCTCCACATCGACGCCATAACGCTTGGCCAATGCCAGCCCCTCGTGGTTGGCAACCAAACAGGCCCACATGATCAGGTTGTTGGCTGCTTTGGCCGCCTGTGCAGTTCCCACTCCACCACTGTGAACCACATCACTCGAGTAAGCTCTCACCACTGGCTCCAATCGCTCAAAAATTGAAGATTCAGCTCCAATGAAACTCAGCAGTTCGCCTTTATCGGCAGCTCGCCCGCCCCGACAAACAGTGGCATCAACGATATGCACGCCAAGTCCCTTGCAATCATCAAACATTTGCACCATGGAGCTAGGATGAACCGTACTCAAAACTGCAACGATAGCGTCCTCTTGGAGAGCTCCAAGTAACAGTCCTTGAGGATGAACCAATTCTCGAACCTGATGGTCAAAGCCTACACATATCAGGACAAACTCGACGTGGCGAGCCATTTCCGATAGTGAGACCAAATTTGCTCCAAACTCAAGAATTCTTTCATGTTTGCTGGGATCGAGCTCGCACACAAAAACCTCAAAGCCCTTTCGGCACAAGTGACCAATCATGGACATGCCCATGCGCCCTGCACCCACCAAACCAACTTTTTTCTTTTCGTTTACTTGACCCATATCATTCATATTTCAATTTTCTGGTTTGAGTTTTTCGTCTCGACTCATTACTCTTGAATAGGCACGGACCGATTGAGAGACCGAATCTATACCAGGAGGCTCAATTCCTTTTTCAAGACCCAGTGCAGCTTGCATGAGCTTTTTGCGGGTCATGATGATGCCATTGTCTGTACCCACAAGGTTTTCAAGTTCCCTGCGAGAGATTCGACCCATGCTTTCTTGAACTGCCGCATCTTGTTCGGCGATACCTATGACACCACAGAAAGTTTCCTTACGCTTCTGAGCTTGACGGTCTATCAAGTAGTCATTGGACGCATTGGCAACGGGAATAAAGGAATTGGGTATATTTTCGCTGTGGATACCCATTCCGGCCTCCATGGCTCGAACCTCCTCTTTGGTCAATGGGCGATCAGGTCGATAGTCAATGCTAAAGGTCCATGAATTGTGATCATCCATCGGAACCCAAGCGTGTCCACCATAGGGGTTACCCTCATAGGGTGGGAATAAATTAAAACAAGGCATCAACCAATGGGTCACTCGCCAATAGTAAGAATCGGGTTCCACATTTCTTCGGGTCGTGATGTAGAGGCCTCCTGGCGAATCCATTGGAATGAATTGAGGATGGGGATCCCCCTTTAACAATGCTGCACTAATGGGATCTCTTTTAAGAAGGGGATCCTCACCCACAGACATGCGATGCAAAAAACTTGAATGAAAAGAATCCAAACCACCTTCCATGGCTTGAAGTGAGTTGCAAGCCTGAAGTCGCTTAGAGATATGGCGGTGGGAATCTGGGACGGTGGACCACTCATATGCAGGCATTTCTGGTATTTTTTCAATTGGCCCCAAGTACGCCCATAAGATTCCACCTTGCTCTCTTAATGGATAGGAAGTTAATTTGATTTTTTCTGAAAAACCACTGTCATCCGACTCTGAAGGGACCTCAATACACTGACCATTGGTGGCATATTTCCAGCCATGGTATGGACAGCGAATGCCGCCCTCCTCATTTCGACCAAACCAAAGCGATACTCCACGATGAGCACAAAATTCGTCGATTAGACTGAGTTCGCCTTCCGAGTTGCGAAATGCCAAGAGCTTTTCTGAAAGCAATCTGACCCTGACAGGTGGTCCGCCTGGCTCTTTGAGTTCAGTTGCCAGTAAAGCAGGTAACCAATAGCGACGGTACAAATTGCCCATGAGGGTGCCAGGCCCGGTTTGTGACAATAAAAGGTTTTCTTGTTCAGTCATGTTCAGTAATGAGCTTCGTTATTTGATTGATTTATTTTGCAAGATATCTTTGAAAATTTTGACCCATTTTTCATCGCTCTCTAACACTTTAGCTGCATCCATGAAAACCGGATTGTATTTAGCCAAAGTGGCTTCATCGCGAATATTTGTTGAAATGGCCTTGTTCTCAGCCACAATCATTTGCCCCTGGGTTAACAAAAAATCGTAAAAAAGTGTTGCAGCAAAGGGATGAGGAGCCTTTTTAGTGACGGCAATACCATCGGTATACGCAATACAGGGTGACAAAGTGATGTAGTCAATTGGAGCACCGTTCGATTTGGCTTGCTCTGGCAAATAGGTATACACGTTCATGGCAAAAGGCACCTCACCCGATATGACCATGCCATTCAACGAGGAGTTGCCCGTCCTGAGTGAAACACCTTGAGTGGACATCAAATCTTTGAAGAACTTCAAACCTTTTTCTTCACCCATCGCCTGCACCAATGTGTAAAACCATTCTTGCTGTTTGACTTCAATGCCCAAACGCCCTTTCCATTTGGGATCAAGCAAGTCGGTAAACGATTTAGGTAACTCTTCCCTGGTCACGGATTGGGTATTAAAAGACTGTGCAAAAACATACACTCGCATGCCAGTCCACTCTCTATGTGTTGGCAAGGCAGCAACAATCAAGTCTTTTTGAACAGGCGAGACCACCCTTTGGAGTAGATGTTCTTTATGCAAGGCCTCCATTTCGGGTGAAGGGTTCAAGACAAAGTCCACTTCATTTCTCCCCGCTCTTGCCTCAGCAATCGTGCGCTGAAGCACTTTGTCTTTACCTGAACGCCAAACCAATACCTTGATGCCAAATTTCTTTTCAAATGCAGCAATTAAACGATCCGTGTCTTTTTCAGCCATGGAGGTATAAAAGCGCAAAAAACCCTCTTTTTGTGCTCCTGCAATCAATTTTTGCACACGATCCGGGCCTTCATAGGTGGTAATTTGTGCATGCAAAAGGGTGCTGGCGAGCATCAAAGTAAATATGAAAAAGCGCACCAATGACTTGCAATAAATACCCATCGATTGAATATAAGCTGTATGCGGCATAAGGACCTAAAGAAACATCTCTCACAAGTCACTTACTCTAACTGAGTCGCTTATTGCAGAAAACCCAAATAACCCTAGTAAAAAAGAACTTAAAACACGTCTTTAAGATCGGTTTTTAGATCCGTCCTTATAAACCGCTTGCTGAGTCAACCTTAGAACAGCTTTTATCAAGCAAGCATCCCATATGCAAAAATTTTTAGCACACCCCCAAAATATTCCGCATTTTTATGGATCAATCAAGTCAACCCATCAGGGTTTATTCGACTACGAATGCAACAAATGTCGTGCAAAACTTCACAACAGCTCAAAACCAAATCACCACGGCCAAATTAAATGATGCATCAATTGAATATCATTTTTGTCACCCTCATTGCTTGTCTATTTCATGTTGCAGGCGCATTCGCACAGCCTAGCAATTCATTGAACAATTACCCAATTAAACCCATTCGTCTGATTAACCCACTGGGCAGTGGAGGAACAGCTGAGGCACTCGCGAGAACAGCAGCTAAAGCACTTTCAGATCAACTCGGACAAGCAGTGGTGGTTGAGACCAAAACAGGTGCAGCGGGAACCATTGGCGCCGATTATGTGGCCAAATCTCCTCCGGATGGCTATACGCTCTTGTACGGCGTAACTGGCACCAACACCATAGCTCCATCACTCTACAAATTACCCTATGACCCCATCAAAGATTTGATCCCCATCACAATCGCTTTTGCGGGCCCAAACGTCCTACTGGTTAATCAAAGTTTAGGCGTAAATTCTCTTCAAGAGCTCATTGCATTGGCAAAAGCTAAACCGAATCAACTGTCTTTTGCGTCTGCTGGGAACGGATCAATGTCGCACTTAAATGGAGAGCTTCTTAAACAATATGCAGGAATTGATCTCTTGCACGTACCCTACAAGGGAGGTGGATCGGCGATGCCTGACCTCTTGAGTGGCCGAGTCAATATGATGATCGAAACCAGCAGCGGAGTAATGCCTCTGATCAGAACAGGCCGAGTAAAGGCATTGGCCGTAACCTCTATTCAAAGGTCGCCCTTGTTACCAGATGTACCAACCTTTGCAGAATTGGGCTTCCCTGGAATTTATTCAGTCGTCTGGGGTGGACTATTCGCTCCTGCGGGGACACCTAAAATTATTTTAGACAAAATTCATAACGCCATTCAACAAGAAAATAAAGATGCGGCCTACAAAGAAATGGTCACAACCATGAACAACGAAGCAGTCAGTATGACTCCTGATGAATTTAGAATTTACGTCAATGAAGATTTAAAAAAATACAGCGAAATCGTCAAAAGAATCAATTTAAAGTTGGATTGAACCGTTTCAAGTCCACAAATGTTTTGGGTTGAGGCTCCAAGAATTGTCTCGGAAACCTCATCTATTCCAAGGGCAGTCAGATCCAGCACCAATCGATGTGCACTAGCAATCACTTATACAAAATGGTAATCGTCCTTGTTTACCACTCGAGTACCCATCCAATATTCAACCGTTGGTAACGGCCAATTTTGCGTTAATCGACCGCTCGTATTTTTATACCAACTATTGACAACAGCGGCACCATAGACCACATTTGAACTTGCTGCGTCAATGCGTTCATTGAATTGATCAAGAACATCTTGGCGTACTTCCATGGCGCGCTGATTGGACTCCATCAGCAACCGGATACATTGGGCAATGTATGAGGCACCTGCTTCGCTTAGGAGAACCAAACTTGCATTTCCGTTTATATTTGTATTGGGTCCGTACAGACAAAACAAATTCGGAAAATTAGGAATCGCAATCCCATAGTAGGCGCGCGCATCATCTCCATTCCATTGATCCTTGAGCTTGATCCCTTTTCGACCCGTCAAAGGTAGAGTTGAGAGAAAATCCGCTGCCTTAAAACCTGTTCCAAACACGATCACATCAAGATCGTGTCTATGTCCATCAACTGTTTCGATGCCGTCTTTGTAGCACCTAGTAATCTTCTCGGTAACCAATTTCACATTGGGTTTCTTCAAAGCTTCAAACCATTTACCATCATCCGATGCGCATCTCTTGGCAAAAGGCGGATAGTCTGGCGTCATCTTCTTAAGCAAATCAGGTCGATCAGCCAAAGATTTTTCTAGGTGAGACAACATCAGTTGACGCAATTCCTCATTCTTCTTTGACATAGAAACAGGGTGTTTCCAAGCCGGATCGACCTCAGTGTAAGCGCGCCGACACATACCAACCCACATGCGATAAACGCGAAACCAGCGGTGATAATTGGGAACGTTTTCAAAAAGCCAACGACTCCCCTCTTTTAATAAACTGTTATATCCAGGCGTGTATCTAACCCAAGGAGGTGATCTCTGAAAAATTGAGACTTCGCTGGCGACTTCTGAAATCTTTTGAATCGCCTGAAAGCCACTGGCACCAGTACCAATCACACCCACTCGTTTGCCCGTTAGATCGACCTGGTGATTCCAGCGAGCGGTGTGCCAAGCATGTCCTCCAAATGAATCCAGGTGATCAATTTCAGGGTAGTTAGGCCGATTCAACTGCCCCACTGCACTGATCAAAGCCTGAACACTGAGCTGCTCATGGCTACCATCAGAATTTTTTAAACTTAAACTCCAGTTGCATTCACTCTCGTTGTACTCCCCAGCTATAACCTCTGTGTTGTACCTGATATGCTCTTTTAATCCAAATTTTTCAGCGCTACCTTGAAGGTATTCCAAAACAGCGGCTCGACTGGCGTACTCTTCCTTCCAATGAGGGTTTTGATTAAATGAGTAGCTGTAATTGAAGTTACTGGTGTCAAGGTGGCATCCTGGATAGTTGTTCTCGGACCAAACCCCACCCACTTCGTGATGTCTCTCCAAAATAACAAATGGAATACCCACTTCTTTAAGCCGGTATGCAGCCCCAATGCCCGCTAAACCGGCACCAATGATCGCCACTTTAAAATCAACTTGAGGTGCAATTTTTGATTTATGCCACTTAGGTGTTTCAAGGTAATCGGAAATTCCCAATTCATTTAAAAGCAAGGAAAAGTGATCGTCATCAAACGATCCAATCATGTACTCCATGATCTCTCTGACCTGAGCTTTTCCAAGACTGGGTTTATCCTTGTAACTACCCCTGGTTAATTCTTTGATGACATCGAATGCCAAATCGAGAGCTCTTACTTGGGAGTCAGCTTTAAGGCCACCTTGTGGCTGAAAACCTGCAGCAGTTTCAATATAGTTGGATCTAAACTCCTCTTTGAGCAGCGTCATATCATGGGTGATGTACGCCAAGGTCCCCAAAAGGCTTGGAATATGCGCGTCTTTTAGGATTTCTCTGAGTTTGGTGTCGTCGGGAAAATTCGAATTCATCTATCAGCTCACGGGTAAAACTTGAAAGCGCATGGCAGCAAGTATCTCACCAGGTGTAAGCCTTCAATCGACGGGAAAACCCTCATTCCTATCAATCTCCATACACCACACTTACGCCATGCTGAAGACTGTTAATCAATGGGTAGAGCCGTTTAGGGCTTCTAATATTCAAGCGACAGCATTCATAAAACTTTGTCCTTGCACAAGTATAAAAAAAGTAGTTACCAATAGATGGTTTCACCCTTGTAG
>CAIKYO010000380.1 GCA_903831655.1 uncultured Burkholderiales bacterium | reverse complement strand
TTGATTCGCAACACCGTTCTTGAGGTTGAAGAAAAGTGACCATCCTGGCGACCGGTTGCGCGGGCTTCATTGGAAGCAACTTTGTTCACACCTGGCTTGAACAAACCGATGAGCCCATCGTGAATGTGGACAAATTGACTTATGCAGGCAATTTGTCCAACTTAAAAACCGTCATGAACGATGCGCGTCATACCTTCGTGCACGCGGACCTGGCCAACAGAGAGGTGATGGATGAACTCTTAAAAGTCCATCGTCCTCGCGCAATCATTAATTTTGCTGCCGAATCCCATGTGGACCGCTCGATTCACTCACCCATTGAGTTCTTGCAAACCAACATCCTGGGCACCTTTCATCTTTTAGAAGCGGCAAGAGACTACCGCTCAACACTCCAAACTGAAGAGGCCTCTGCGTTTCGGTTTTTGCATGTCAGCACCGATGAGGTCTACGGGTCTTTGAGTCCAAGCGAACCTGGTTTTGATGAACTGCACCGCTACGAGCCCAACAGTCCTTATTCGGCGAGTAAGGCGAGCAGTGACCACTTGGTCCGAGCTTGGCACCACACCTATGGTCTGCCCACGCTCACCACCAATTGCTCCAACAATTACGGACCCTTTCATTTTCCTGAAAAGCTCATTCCTTTGGTGATCCACAACGCTTTGAGTCTGAAACCCTTGCCCATTTATGGGGACGGTCAACAAATTCGCGATTGGCTGTATGTGAAAGATCACTGCGAAGCGATCATGACGGTGCTCTCCAAAGGCACGCCCGGAGAGGTCTACAACATCGGGGGCAACCAAGAGAAAACGAATTTGGAGGTCGTGAAAACCATTTGCGCCAAATTGGACGCGCTCAGACCCAAAACCAATGGGGGCTCTTATGCGGAGCAAATCACCTTTGTCAAAGACCGAGCAGGTCATGACCGCCGCTACGCGATTGATGCAAGCAAGATCAAGTCGACTTTGGGCTGGACTCCAAAGGAAGACTTTGCCTCCGGCATTGAAAAAACCATCGCTTGGTATTTGGATCACCCAGAGTGGGTGGAGTCAGTTGTAAGTGGTGCTTATAAAGATTGGGTTCAAACCCAGTACAGCGAGCGCACGGGCTCATGAACATCTTGCTCTTTGGACCCCATGGCCAACTCGGCCATGAACTCCAAAAGTCATTGGCGGGTCTTGGTACCTTGATCGCCATTGGCCGTGAAGAGCTCGACTTGAACCACTTCACGCTTGATGGTCTTGAAAGATTGTTTCTTGTTCACCGACCAGATTGGGTCGTGAACGCAGCGGCTTACACCGCAGTCGATGCGGCTGAAGGGGAAGACGCCAAAGAGGAGGCCTTCAAGGTCAACGCGCAGTTTCCTGAGAGCTTGGCCAAGCTGTGCAAGTTGCACAGCGCTCGGTTGATTCATTATTCGACCGATTTTGTGTTTGATGGGACCAAGAAAACACCCTACATTGAGGAGGATGTGTGCCATCCTTTGTCCGTATATGGACACAGCAAAAGTGACGGTGAACTGGCCATTCAATCCCATTGCTCAGAGTATTTGATTTTTAGAACCAGTTGGCTCATGGGCTCTCATGGTGGTAACTTTTTAAAAACGATGCTTCGCTTGGCGAGCACCAAATCAGAACTCAAGGTCATCGATGACCAGTTTGGAGCGCCGACCCTCGCCTCTTGGTTGGCCCATGTGACCCGAGTGGCAATCGAAAAAGTTCAGTCTTTAGAGAGCAATCAACAAATACCTAGCCTAACAAGTGAAGTCTGGGGCATTTACCACGCGAGTGGAGCGGGTGAGATCAGCTGGCACCAATACGCAAAAACAGTCATCAAAGAAGCATTGGCACTTGGCTTTAGCTTGAACTTGACCGAACAAGATGTGCTCCCCATCCCAAGCCAGAGCTATCCACTTCCTGCCAAACGCCCGAGTTACAGTGTGCTTGACAGCACGAAACTGAAAACAACCTTTGGAGTTGAACAAATTCCTTGGAAACACAGTGTTCAAGAGGTTCTTGAAATCTTGAAGTCTGAAATTTAAAAGCCATTTATTTAACTGCTTTTTCGACTCTGGCTTAGTTTCTTAAATCCTTGAATGGAGCCCTCAAAGGTCCTTGTTCTACTAAGGCTAGAATCAAGCTCTAATTCGTCAAACTCTCAACTGACATGACAAACAAGTCCAGAAAAGGCATCATCTTGGCAGGTGGTTCGGGCACACGCCTGTACCCCATGACCCAAGCCGTCTCCAAGCAACTCTTGCCGGTCTTTGACAAGCCCATGATCTACTATCCCTTGAGCACTTTGATGCTGAGTGATATCAGAGAGGTACTGATCATCTCCACCCCTCAGGATACTCCAAGATTCCAAGATCTACTCGGAACTGGTGAGCAGTGGGGCATGCACTTCGAGTACGCAGTTCAACCGTCCCCTGATGGTTTGGCCCAAGCATTTTTGATTGGTAAAAATTTCCTGGGCGATCATCCCAGTAGTTTGGTGCTCGGTGACAACATCTTTTACGGCCACGATTTGGTGAAACTCTTGGGCTCAGCCAATGCGAAAACCTCTGGCGCCAGTGTCTTTGCTTACCACGTCCACGATCCTGAGCGTTACGGTGTGGTGGAGTTTGATCAACACATGAAGGCACTCTCCATCGAAGAAAAACCAAAGACCCCAAAATCCAACTATGCGGTCACAGGTCTTTACTTCTACGACGAACAGGTTTGCGAATTGGTCACTCACATCAAACCCTCACATCGTGGGGAGCTTGAAATCACCGACCTCAATCGTCTTTATTTAGAGCAAGGCACCCTGAGTGTAGAGATCATGGGTCGTGGTTATGCGTGGTTGGACACAGGCACTTTTGATAGCTTGCACGAGGCTGCAGGATTGATCTCCACATTGCAAAAAAGGCAAGGCCTGATGGTGGCGTGTCCAGAGGAGATCGCACACTCCAAACATTGGATCGATAACGCGGCCCTAGAAAAGTTAGCTGCACCTTTGGCCAAAAATGCTTATGGCCAATATCTTTTGGGACTCTTAAAACAATCTCACCATGGCCTATAACGTCACACCCACACACATTGAAGGTGTGTTGATTCTTGAACCTCAAGTCTTTGGTGACGACCGGGGATTCTTCTTTGAGAGTTTCAATGCCCGTGACTTTGCAAAAGCCACTGGCATTGACACCCCTTTCGTTCAAGACAACCACTCCAGATCGAGCAAAGGAGTTTTAAGAGGCCTGCATTTTCAGGATCCAAAGCCTCAAGGCAAACTCGTGCGTGTGAGCCAAGGCACAGTCTTTGATGTCGCAGTTGACTTGAGGCAAGACTCAAAAACACGCGGCCAATGGGTCTGCGTTGAATTGAGCGACCAAAACAAAAAGCAACTCTGGATCCCACCAGGGCTTGCACATGGTTTCTTGGTTCTTTCTGAGAGCGCAGAATTTCTCTACAAAACCACCGAATACTGGCATCCAGAGTTTGAGCAAAGTTTGGCTTGGAACGATCCTACCCTTGCCATCAAGTGGCCACGCATTCAATCCAACACTGGCTCGCCTTTAGAACCGCTACTAGCCAAAAAAGATGCTCAAGCCATGACTTGGTTGCAATACCTAGATCGCTGAAATTTGATTTATAACTCTTGGTCTTCAATAAAAGATCAAGAATTCAACACTTCGTTATCTGTCTTCATATCATCTTTAGCCTTGACGGGTCTTGATACGATCCAGTCTTGGTTTTCATAGAAGGTGGTCACCGACTCTGCTGCTTGCCTGAGCCTGGCGTTGGAGAGGTGGGCGTATCTCTCAGTTGTTCTGATGTTGGTGTGTCCGAGAATTTCTTTGACATCGTAGAGCGTCATGCCTGAGTTCACCATTGCAGATGCAAATGAGTGCCTGAGATCATGCATTCTCACTGCGTCTATGTGGGCTGCTTTTCTGGCTTTGTCCCATGAGTAGAAGATTTGCTGGAATGGCTCTCCTGTGCTTGGGTTGGGAAAGAGGTAGGGACTCTCTCGGCTGACTTGGTTGTACTCACGCTTCATCTCAAGGGCAGCCCTCACTGTTTGGATGGCCATGTCGTTTAATGGGATGTGTCTGGCTTTACCGGCTTTAGGTAAAGGCACGATCCAGTCGCCTCGGCCTAGATCAAAGTGCTGAACTTGGGCTTTGAGGGCTTCTCCTCTTCTGCACCCTGTGAGGATCAGGAGTTGAATGATGTAGGGTAAGAACTTGTTCTTGGACTTGGCGAGTTCCAGCTTTAGGCCACTGACCTCGTTCCCATTCAGAAATCTCTCCTTTTTGTTGTTCAGAGCCAGTTCTTTGACGTTCTTACATGGATTCTCTATTTTGGGCAGTATCTCCCACCTCAGACCACAGTTGTACATGAACCTCAAGATGATCAAGGCTCGGTTGCAGGTAGAGGGTGATAAACCCTTCCTAGACAAGTTCTGCACCATCTCTTGAACCACAAAAGGCTTCAAGTCAATCATGACATAGCCACCTAGCATGGGGAGGATGTGGTTATTAAGCATAGACACATCGGTTGTCCAAGACCGCTTGGCTACCTTGATGTAGGGCAGATAGTGATCACTCACAAACTGACGAAGAGTCACAAACGGTCTGATCTGACCAAACGGAACGGGAGCCATGCCTGAAGAAGCTGATCCGAGACCTCCTCCCATATGAGTACCTGAACTGGCAGCTCTTCCCATATCAGTACCTGAACTAACTCCACCAACTCGAACACCTTTAGCTGATCCAAGCTCATTTCTTGCCCCAATGCCTCCAGAAGCACCACCTACGCCATCACCACCAGAAGTAACTGCTGACAAACCATTTCCAAAGCTACCAGAATCACCACCCGTCTGATTCATAGAAACTTCAGCTTTTCCTCCCAATTCACCAGCCGACAAGAACCCCAGTTCTCCTCCCAACGTATTCCCAGACAAAGTGACCAACTCAAAGGGATCGCTTTCAAACTCAGCACGGATGACCTCCATCCCTTTCTGTCTTGCTTCATGCAAGCCCATCTCAGGATATGAACCCAAAGGGTGTGATCTCTTTTGATGTGTTCTAGGACACAGGTACTTCAAAAACCATTTGACTCCACCGTTTTTACGCTTGATGAGCATCAAGCCTCTTAGGCTTCGATCGGATAACTCCTGTCTTTCATCCAAAGACAAGCTTAAAAGT
>CAIKYO010000379.1 GCA_903831655.1 uncultured Burkholderiales bacterium | reverse complement strand
GTCCCACTTGTTCTGCGATTGCTGCAACTTCAATATCGCGCATGCCTGGCCTGATTTTCTCGAAAACAGTCTTCATGGCTAAATCCTGCATTTGCGCAACTCGGCGGATACAAGACAATTCTTCTTCACTTTTGATACATTTGATTTCGTCCACCATCTCGGAGGCATCTATGAAGTGGGTGTTTGAGAACTTGCCTTTTTTAAGAGTGTCCATCAATGAATGCGAGATGGCCGTTACACCCAGAAGACCCACGTTTGCACTGGCGTATTTCTCCAAGGCTTTGGCAGCCAAGTCGCCGTCGTAATGTGAGGTATAGGGTGCAGAGGCATAACTAGGAGTGCCCATGAAACGTGCAACTCCTCGCCTGAGGATATCTTCCTCAGTGGAGAAGTCCCTCACCATATTGAAGGGTCCCTGACCAATCACAGTCATTCTGTCGTCCACGGGAAAAATAACCGTGACCGTGTACCCATTGGTTGCTGGTACATCGGTGAAGTATTTGATGTATCCCCCCATAAAATCATTGTTCGCTTGCATGAGCAAAACATCGATTTTGCGATCGCGCATGGCTTTTCTGACTAGACTCCATCGCCTCTCGAGTTCTTGGGTTGAGATGGGGTTGTGTATTTTTTCTTCAATAAAGCTCATGGAATTCCTCTTGATCAGTAGGTTTTTGCAGCACGAACAACGTTGATCATGCTTTTGAAATCTTTTCTCTCAAAATGTTCTAAATTGGTTTGAATCACGGGAATGGCCTCATCCACATACCCATCGTAAAAGCCACCCTGGTGAGGAGTCACAATGACGTTGGGCATTGACCAAAAAGGGCTCTCTGAGCCCAGGGGCTCTTGGGAGAAGACATCAAGCGCGGCGCCTGCAATTTGTCCCTTCTTCAATGCTTCAATCAAAGCATTTTCGTCTACGACGCCTCCACGGGCCAAATTCACCAAATAACTTGTTTTCTTCATCGCAGAGAAGGTCTTCGCATTGACAATGTGATGGGTCTCAGGTGTATAGGGGGTAAGTAGGACCAAATAATCGGCTTGCGATATTGCATCCAGAGCATGCTCTCGTACAAAAATTTCATCAAAACCCTCAACGGGTCTATGAGTTGAGCTGATACCAAGCACTCTCATACCTAGCGCCTTGCACTTGGGGGCCAGATCGGTTGAGATGACACCGATTCCAAAAATGGTGACGGTCTTACCTTTTAGCAATGAGGGCGGAATTCTTTTTTCCCAGACCGAATTTTGTTGATTTCGAAAGTTGGTGATCATGCCTCTGGAGTGAGCAAACATCATGCTCAAAGCGGCCTCAGAGACTGGTGGCCCATGGATACCATGCAAATTGGTCACTGTCACTTGATCCTTTAAAGCCACGCGGTTGGTGATCCCATCCACCCCGGTTCCAAGCGCTTGTATCCATTTAAGTCGGGTGGCATTTTCCAAAACATGCTCTGCCATCATTGGGCCAAAAGTGATGAGCACATCGGCTTGTTCGATATGAGGTTCGACTTTGCTGTGGTGATCAATCAAATTAACGGTGTTGTTGGGATTGAGGGCTTGGACTTTTTCCAAATACTGCTTTCTCACCAACTCTGGAAGGGTGAGCAATATCAAAATGTTGGTCATGGTGTTTCTCATTGAGGGAGTGGCAACTGTGTGATTAGCAGAAGCAAATTCCTTTGGCTCACAGATGTTTTGAGCGCAATTCGTCTCAAAAATTTGACTCATTTTATGAAACATGAGAACTTTTGTAATTGGTATAAGTACGGGTTTTACCTAGAGTACTTTTGAATTCACCGGATAAACTGAGTTCAAGGTTGCCATGTTTTGAGCCCAAAAGGAGGATTAATGAAATTAAAACTTATGTTCATTGCAGTTCTTTTGCAATGCTCGATGTGGGTGCATGCAGATGATCGAGAGCGCATTGTGGGCAATTGGCAGTTGGTCTCTGTTTTGTACGAGGATGCAGTGACCAAGGAGCGCACGCCTGTTTTGGGGGAGCACCCGAAGGGATACCAAATCGCTACTCAATCAGGGCGCTGGTTGGCCTTGGTGACTGGAGAGGGGCGGGCGGTGCCCACCAACGATTTGGAGCGATCAAACGCTTTGCGAAGCATGATTTCTTATACGGGACATTTCCGTGTTGAGGACGGCCATGTCATCACCAAAGTCGAAGCCGCTTGGAATGAGTCTTGGGTTGGCACCGAACAAATCAGGGCGTATCGATTTGAGGGTGACTTGCTTCATTTAGAGAGTCCTCCGCAACCTCATCCCAATATTGGCGGACGAATGGTTAGAATTATCGTCACTTGGAAAAGAGACCCATGACGCTTTTTGACCGCTGGATGATTTCAGCAGCACTCCCTATTTCATCAATCCACACCCATTGTTCGGAGTATTTAGACCATGAGTGAGCGTCTGCGAGCCAACGCTATTCGACGTGCCTACACCATTGAGGATCTCAGGCAAGCGGCAAAGAATACCTTGCCAAAAGGTGTTTTTGATTTCTACGACGGTGCTGCAGAGGACGAAGATACCCTCAAAAACAATGCACTGGCCTTTAAAAAACAACTCTGGCGTCCTCACGTACTTCGAGATGTTTCTAAAGTAGACCCAAGCGGTGAAGTTTTTGGCTCTAAGATAGGTCTTCCACTTGCCATTGGTCCAACAGGAGGAGCTGGTTTTGGGCACCCTTTGGCTGATTTGGCTCTGGCCAAAGCAGCTGCCCAATTCAACATACCCTACTGCCTGTCCACCAGCGCCACCACCAGCATTGAGCGCCTTGCTGAGCATGCACCTGGTCGCTTGTGGTTTCAAGCCTACGTGCTGAGCGATCAAGTCCACTTTTGGAAACTTCAAGAACGAGCTTTGAGTGCAGGTTATGAAGCACTCATGATCACTGTTGATTTAGCCGTAGGTGGAAAAAGGGTCAAAGATCATCACAACCATTTTTCTTTGCCTTTTCGTTTCTCTGATCGCAATTTGATTGACATGTTGAGTCGGCCCCGCTGGCTATTCAGAATGATGAGACATGGGTTCCCAGTGATGGAGAACCTGGTTGGGGCCAACGCACCCAAAGCCTCAGCTATGAAATCCCTCAGTGGATTGGGTTCTTCAGTCGGTAAAAATTACGATCCAAGTTTTGATTTCGACCGACTCAAAGAGGTGAGAGAGCGTTGGCCCAAAAAATTAATTGTGAAAGGTGTTCAAAGAGGCGATGACGCAGCAAAACTGGTTGAGTTGGGGGTCGATTTGATAGTGGTCTCCAACCATGGAGGTCGGCAATTGGACGGGGCTCAAGCCTCACTTGAGGTTTTGCCAGAGGTATTGGCGAGTGTAGCCGGTCGAGTACCTGTTTGGGTGGATGGCGGCATTCGCCACGGTGGCGACATGGCCAAAGCTTTGAGTTTGGGTGCAAGCGGCGTGTTGAGTGGTCGAGCCACATTGTATGGGGCAGTTGCTGCTGCTCATGAGGGTGCTCATCAAGCTTTGAGCATTTTGTCGGATGAGTTTTTGAGGACCATGCAGTTGTGTGGAGTTTGTAGAGCCAAAGAATTTCAAAGAGATTTATTGCAAAAACAAATATAGAGGAGACTATGTGATGTCCAATGCTTTCTGGACCCGATCGGTTGGCTTTATTGTGGCCTTGGCGAGCACCATTGCTTTGGCGCAAAGTGACTTTCCCACTAAGCCTATCAAATTTGTAGTGGGGTACTCTGCAGGCGGTCCAACTGACGTGATCGCGCGTATCGTTGGCATCGATTTGGCCAATACTCTGGGGCAACCCGTTTTGATAGACAACAAGTTGGGCGCTAACGGAAACATTGCCACTGAGTTTGCAGCTGCTTCACCGGCGGATGGCTATACCATTTTGGTCAATACATTGTCCTTGAATGTCAATGCGATCATGTCACAGGGTCGAGTCAAGTACGATCCAGTGAAAGATTTTGCACCCATTACATTGGCTGTCGCACTTCCTCAATATTTGATTGTGGGTTATGACAGTCCATATAAAACCGTGGCGGACTTGATTGCAAAGGCAAAAGTAGCTCCGGAGAATGTGAGCTATGGATCCTCTGGTGTGGGTGGCTCGGCTCACTTATCGGCGGCGTTGCTGGCCACCAGAACACAGACCAAAATGCTTCATGTTCCTTTCAAGGGTAACGCCCCTGCGATGACAGAAGTGATGGCTGGAAGAGTTGACTTCATGTTTTACCCAATGGTTGGTGTGATTGAACATGAAGCCCAAAAGCAAATACGAATTTTGGCAGCTACCACTCTCAAGAGGACGCCTGAAGCTCCAAATGTACCCACGATGGCTGAGGTGGGCTTTCCGGGTTTTGAGGAGTATGTGGGGCCTGTTGGATTCGTTGCGCCTGCAGGTACTCCTGCCTTTATATTAGAAAAGCTCTCTAGCAGCATCAGAGCCACACTTACCAAGCCCAGTGTTGAACAAAAATTAAAACAGCTTGGCAGTGTCGTTGTGGCCTCTAGTCCCAGTGAATACAAGCAATGGCTTAAAGAGGATTACTCCAGATGGGCGCAGTTGATCAAGTCCGCTGATATCAAAGAACAACCTTAATACAGTCAATGTTTTTCAAAGTAACGTTTTGGAGCTGAAAAATTGAAAATCACATCTACTGGAAAAACACTGGGTGCGCTGATCGAAGATTTTGATTTGTCACTGCCTCATTCTGAAGATAGCATTGAGGAGATCATTCAAGCGCTTGGGCGCCATGGAGTGATTTCATTTCCAAATCAAAATTTGAGCTCAAAACAATTGCGTGACTTCAGCGCTCGATTTGGTGAATTGGAGATCAATGTGGCCAATGCACACCAGGATGCTGGGTTGCCAGAGGTGATGATCTTGTCCAATATGACCCAAAATGGCAAACCACTCGGTTTGTCTGATGCTGGACAAGATTGGCACACAGATATGTCATACAGTCATCTGATTGCTTTTACAAATGTACTCTATGGCATTGAAATTCCGATGCGAAATGGACAATCTCTTGGAAATACTGAGTTTTGCAACATGCACGCCGCTTTTGCCGATCTCCCCGATAAATGGAAGGACAAACTTCGCGGTAAAACGGCAACCCATGACTTTGCAAAGTTTTGGGACAACATGCGTTTAAAGCCTGGTAGTCAACGAAAACTTTTGACACCTGAGCAAAGAAAAGCAAAACCGCCAGTCTCTCACCCGGTCGTCATGATCCACCCCATTACACGCCAAGAGGTTTTGTATTTGAACCCAGGGTATTCGATTAGGATCAACGAAATGAGTCAGGATGAAAGTGATGATGCGCTTTCCTTTTTGTTTGAGCATCAACTGAATGCAGCCTACAAGTACAAACACGAATGGAAAAAGGGCGATGTGTTGATGTGGGACAACATGGGAACCATCCATAACGCAGTCGCCGACTATTTGCCCACTGAGCATCGCTATATCAAACGTTGTCAGGTCATGGCGACTCGGTTTTTTTAAACCATTTAGAGTTTAAGTTTTGATTTTTTGTTTCACTCTCATCAAAGTTCTTTAATCATTATTCCTAGTTCTTTCCCTATTGCGATTTGGTTCGAATGGGCAACAATTTAAGCTTCTATTTAGCACAGGGTCTGATCAAATGTCTTACATGAGAGTTATATTGTTTTTTTCGTTTTGCTTTTTAAGTTCTTTGAATACTTACTCGCAAGCTGAATTTACACAAATTTCACGCTTGCCAGCCTTGAAAGCCCCTTTGGATGAGCCTACTCAAAAGCTTCTTGATGCAACCCGATCAAAAGGTGGACAAATCATCAATTTGCATTTGACCTATGCCCACGCTCCCAGCATTGGTCAAGCTAATTTAAGCATGGCTTACGCATTGAGATTTCAATCAAAGTCCCCAAGACAGCTTAGAGAAATTGCAATTATTCGAACGGCTCAAATTCTGGACGCCAAGTATGAACTCAACCAGCACTACTCGCTGGGGCTTGCTTGTGGATTGTCAGCCGCTCAAATCGATGGAATGCCAAATTGGAGAGGACACGCTGAAATGTTTAATCAACATCAGCAAGCTGTGTTGGCTTATGCAGAAGCCATCGGCTACAATAAAGGCGAGGTCGATGATGCAACATTTTCGGACATGACGCATCTTTTTGATTCGCAAGAAATCGTTGAGTTAACCATGGCAATCAGTGCCTATACCAGCACAGCATATTTCACAAAAGCCTTGCGTACACAAGTCGAAGTTGATGGCCGATCTGCAGCTCCCGGACAATGTTAAAACCATTTGTTCATTAATTCATCCAAAGGTAAATCAGTGAGTCAATCAGATTTTGCAATTGAGGTTCATGAGGTATCTCATCAATTTATCAATTCAAACACCGGAGAATCACTTGCAGCCTTGGATCTGACCTCTTTGTGTATCAAAAGGGGGGAGTTGATCAGCTTGATTGGTCCGAGCGGTTGCGGCAAGAGCACCTTGCTCAACATGATGGGGGGACTGTTGGCCCCTAAAGTGGGAACTGTTAAGGTCAATGGCTTTGAAGTGATCAAGCCATTGCCGAAAAGCATTGCCTTCGTTTTTCAAGAAAATTCGCTTTTTCCTTGGAATACCATTTTGGATAACCTGGTGGTTGCCCTTGCTTTTCAAAATGTTGAGCGAAAAGAGGGGCTTGAAAGAGCTCACGCTGCACTCAATGACGTTGGTTTATTGACATTTAAGGATTACTATCCAGATCAGTTGTCGGGTGGTATGAGACAACGAGCTGCACTCGCTAGAGCACTTTGTATGAATACGGACATCATTTTGATGGACGAACCTTTCGCAGCTTTGGATGAGCAGACTCGTATGGTGCTTGGTGAAGATTTGTCTGTATTGCTTGCAAAAACAGGAAAAACCATCGTATTGGTGACTCATAGTCTAGGTGAGGCCGTGTTTTTGTCAGATCGAATTGCAGTTTTTTCAGCTCGTCCTGGAAAAATCATTAAAACCATCGAGGTCAATGAGTCCCATCCGAGAAATGAAAAATTCGTTTTGACAGATAAATTTGCAGCTCTGAGGAACGAACTTTTTTCATTGCTGCATGATGAAATCAAAAAAACGTTGGTAACCACACTGCGTGCCAGCTCATCCGATAAGAGAGTCACTTCTTGATTCATGTCAGTGCTACTGCTAGAAGTGCAAAGTGGCTGCAGTTCCTGTTTATTGGAATTGTCTTTGCGCTTTGGTATGCTTTTACCCATTTAAGCGATGTTTCACCTTTGTTGCTACCCGAGCCCGTTGGAGTGTTGATTCGATTTTGGCAAATATTGAGTTCGGGAGATTGGATAGAGCCTTTAGAGGTTACGCTC
>CAIKYO010000378.1 GCA_903831655.1 uncultured Burkholderiales bacterium | reverse complement strand
TATCTGCAACCGCACGCTCCATTCAATTGAATGATTTATTTAAAATAAATTCCATAGAAATTTAAAAGAAAGATGACATGGCAGCAATTCATTTTCCTCAACGCCCTCCGGCTTACACCAACAACACAACAGTAGCGTTTTCAGCAATAGTTGATGGCGCAGAAATAACCGCTGAAATTTCAGAATAAGCCTTATTGGATAACTTTGGAGCATTAAATAACTCACCAGCAAGTTTGCTCGAAGCATTTAAACGTCATAGGCATGCGATAGAAGCGGTGGCGCGCACAAAGCTTCCCAATCGCATAGCAGCTGGAAGGCCTTTATTAGTTTCAACAGATTTTTGAAAAATCAGTGCACAGGCATCATTATGGAATTTAAATAGAACCGATGCTCGAAAAATGGACATAACGATTTAATACAATGATAGAGAAAATCCATCCATTGATAAGCGATATTCCTGAGCAGCTTTTGACAGCAGCAAGGAATAAAAAGTTGGTTCCATTCATTGGAGCGGGAGTGTCACAACTTTCAGGATGCCCCGGATGGAGTGCATTCGCTGATGCTTCACTTGCATTTTTTGTCGATAAAGGAAAGCTCAGTTATGCAGAGCTTAATCAAATCTCGTCGCTTTCATCTCGCGTCAAACTCTCAGTCGCACTTGACCTTCAACGTAGGCACAGTTTGCCAATTGATTTCAATTCAATACTAGCAACCCAATCAGGAAAAGAAATAACTGGCGCCAGGGCTTACGCCAACCTATCCAAAATGGCCTCAGTATTTGTTACAACTAATTATGATAATTTGCTGGAGGCTAGAAGTGAAAGAATTTTCAAAAAAAATGAAATATCTGTTGAAAAACTTGAACTGGATAATGCTGTAATTCACATCCACGGATCTATTAAAGAGCCATCTGAGATGGTACTTACTACACGTGATTATCTAGAACGTTACGCCAGTCATCAAATAGATGGTGATAATCGAGAGAATCCCTTCTTAACATTTTTACAAATATTATTTAAAACCAGATCAGTACTTTTTGTTGGGTATGGTCTTGGAGAATTAGAAATTCTTGAGTATGTATTTCAAAAGGGTGTAGATAAACCAAAAGAAAATGAGGAGCCTCGTCATTTTGTTCTTCAAGGATTCTTTTCGCATGAACTTGAATTAGCCAAAAATCTTGATTTGTACTATCAAAGCTTCGGAGTTAAGTTACTTCCATACTCAAGAGACGAAAACGATTGGGCGCAGTTGGTACACGTTCTTGAAAGTCTTGTCTTGGCACTTCCGAAAGGAAGAAACCTTATGTCTCCAAAAATTGCCGAGATGAAGGATTTTCTTTAATGTCAACTCAACTCACGACCAAGCATCGACTCTTTGTTGAAAAAATGTGCGAGAGCGATGAGCAGGAACAAGAAGGCTATCGCTTACTCATTGAGAAGGGTATGGCCGCAGATTTTTTTGACGCTCTTGAATCTGCCGGTTTATTTGAGATAGAAAGATGCCTCGGACCTGTCCCTTCAAAAGAACCAGGATATGTTCATATTCCATATTGGCATGCGCTAGATTATTTGTACGAGTGTGCTCGTTTGTCGGGTGACAATAATGATACTAAGTTGGGTGCAAAAGTTTTGGGTGTGGTGAAAAGAATTGGTTCTGCAAGAGAAATTGATGGATCTCCTCGACACAACTATCACTCAAGCCGAAAGTTTGCTGAAATCCTGGGGCTTGTGCCATCAACATTAGTAACAACCGACTTAATTGACTGCATCCCAGAATGGCTTTCCGATAAATTTGATCGAGGGTTGGTTTGCGAAGCCCTGGATAAGGGGGTTGTATCAAAATTCTTGGCTAGTGAAGATCCAGATAATTGGGAAAAATCACTTCAAATTTTACGTTATTGCACGGTCATATCAATAGAGTCGCTATCGCATGATGATGCGAAAACTATAGTTGACCCATATTGGGTAGCGAAGTTGATTTCAAACCATGCGGTAAAAGCTGCTGAGTTATTGGGTTTTGAGTGTGTTGATCTCTTTTTCGAACGATTGAAGCAAATATTTGGGGATGAACGCAGGAGAGGGCTAAGCTATTTATTTAGACCTGCAATTGAAGATCACCCACAAAATAGAGCCTGGTATCAAACGGAAAACACTTTTGTTGAAGGACTTCGCAATTCATTGCTTTCTTGGTGCCAAAAGTCTTCAATTGAGTCTGGGCAATTCATTTTGAAATTGCTTCATAGTGATCTAGAAATTGCTCAGAGAATTGGACTGCATGTAGTTACCGAGACTTGGCCAAAATATGAAATGATATTTGAAGATTTGTTAGGCCCTGATACTTTTCAATTGACTAATTTTCATGAGATGTATCGTCTCCTAGATCTTTGTTTTAATGATATGACATTATCGTTAAGAAACAAGGTGATTGAATCCATTCAAAGCATAGGCTCCATAAAATCAAATGCCGCGGAAGAAGGAATTTCTTCGATTCAAAGCAGATATCTGGTCGCACTTGCAAACAAGAATTTTCCATTGGCTGATAAATTAATTGAGCAGAGTAGGCGTACTCTTGAATATGTCAATCAGCCTTATCCAGACTTTCTTGCATACATGGAAACTTCATGGGGTAATGGTTCAACTCCTTACCAACCCGATGCTATCGTTGCTTATGCAATTCAAGGCTCTTTAGTTGAAAAGTTAAATGAATTTGAGGAGAAGGATCGCTGGAATGGACCCACTGTTTCAGCGCTTGTTGATTCACTTGAACAGGCTGTCGAGCAATCCCCCAATTCTTTCATACCTATTTTACAGAACTTTTTAACTGCCAAACCTCCCTATCAGTATGGAATTGTTGCAGGTATAAAAAAAGCTTGGGCAAAAGTCCCAAATGAAAATATTCAAGAATGGGATATTTATTGGATATGCATTATCGATTTTTTATGTGAGTTGGTCGGATTGAATTCCTTATGGGACGAGTCATGCTCGTATGACTCATCACACACACCATCGAGGAATTGGATTCCCCCAGCAATTGCAGATTTACTTAGGTCAGGAACTAGTAATGATAAGCACGCATACTCCCCCCGCCTTTTGTCTAAAGCATTTTCTGTTCTGGAAATTTTGCTGAATAAATTAAGTTCGGAAGAATTGCGCAGTGACGATGCAATGACATCCGCCATTAATTCCGCGAAAGGGAAGGCAATTGAAGCTTTATTTAGTCACGCCCTAAGAGCCTGTCGTGTTAACAGAGATTCAAAGTCCATCTTGCATGAAGAAGTATGGTCAGAGTTTGAGCCCGTGTTCACGCGTGAACTTAAGAAAACAGAGAGTGGGGGTTATGAGTTTTCAACTTTGGCAGCCTCATACTTGTCAAATATTCAATATCTGAGTGAATCTTGGCTGTTAAATAATATTGAGTACATTTTTCCTGTAAGTCGGATAAACAACCTTGAGGCTGCCTTAACGGGGTTGACCTATGGTCAACCGACACTTTTGGGGTATCAGTTATTGCGTGATAAGGGAATCATAGATTTCTCACTAAAAAATTTCAATGGCATTCGAAAATTTAAAGATAGATTTTTTGAGTATATTGGTTGGGCATATCTCATGAGTCAAGAGGCGCTTGATTCTTCGAGATTTAAGTATCTTTTTGATATTTCTGATTTCGACGCACTATCAAAAATTGCGCGATATTTTTGGAGTGTTAGTCGAGAATCACTAACACAGGAACAAGTTGCTTTGATTATGGATTTTTGGCGTACTTGCGTCACTTGGACTAAGACTCTTAAATCAGATGACCATAAATTACTTGGCTCTTTAAGCTTGCTTTCTTGCTATCTCCAAAATTTGGATGAAGATGAAGCTTTTTTACTTCATGCAGTTGCGCCCTACGCAAGTTTTGAACATAACGCCGATAGGTTGATCGAACAGCTTGAAAGATTGGTTGATAAAAACCCTTCAGTTGTTTACGATGTTCTGATGGTTGTATTGGCCAATTTTGTACCAAATTTTGACTTTGAAGATCGACTCAAGTCCATAATAAAATCTATGGCTATCCACGGGATGAAGGATTCTGCATTTGAACTTGCAGATAATTTGCGTCATCTACGTGGCATGAAAGAACTTTTTGCTGAACTACATCTGGTAGGAAGAAATTAATGGATAACAATCAGTCATTAGTGGTCGGGGTATTGGTTGGGGGACTTATCAGTTGGTTAATTACACATTTTTATTACAAAAAAAGAACCCCTGATCAAGAAGTTGTTTTTGGAAAACTTTCAGTTGATATTCGCGATGCAATCCTTTCAAATCCAGGTGAAAACATTGACCCAAGTGAATTGAAAATCTTGTTAGAAAATATTTCATCGGGTCCTTTTGATACATCGCGATTACGCGGTCCAATTGATGGAGGTCATTTTTAAAGGTTACACGATGACGCGCGCCCTGCAGGCGATTCCGACTCTCGATCAGCTCGCCTTCTGCACATAAGCCCTACTTAAAAAGCTGATGTCGGGAATAGTCGTCCTTTGATCCAGTAACTTTAGAAAAGGACATGCTGCAGACCAGTCTTGATGCCAACTTAGGCTCCAGTCATACAAAAGGGAGAATCGAATCTGCCGCAATCTCTAAAGTTATCGTTTTTCATCAAACTGCATCATTATTTAATGAAGTTTTGCATTGGTGATCGTTTTTGCGCATAATGAGCACATGGAAATCCAAAATTTAATCGGCGGGGCATGGCTAGCTGCCAATTACGGCATCGAGCCAGTCATGCCACTCCAAACGTTTAGTCGCATTGGTGGACGCCGTGCGACACAAGTTTTAGAGGGTATTACTACCGAGACCTATGTGGAAAGTATGCGCCCAAGCGCGACCTTGCGTGGACATCTCACTTTTCATCTCAAGCATGAAGTCCCCCACCTAGAGTTGCTGTCGCAGGTATTTGCAAAAATTGATCCGCGAGAGCTGACAGACTGGGTGGCTGATGAACCATCCGGTCAGTATGCCAAGCGAGCCGGATTTCTTTATGAGTTCCTAACTGGCCAAGCCCTAGAGATTAGTGCAGAAATTGCTGGCGGCTACATTGATGTCATGGATGGGGCAAGACTAGTGGTTGCCTCACCAAAACATTCAGTCCCCAATCGGCGCTGGCGGGTGCGGGACAACCTACCAGGCACGCGCGTCTTTTGCCCTGTCATCCGCAAAACAGCAGATTCAGTTAAAGCCATGGGTCTAGATGTGTCAGGTCTAATTAACGATCTGGCACTGGAATTTGGCGAAGAATTGTTGATGCGCTCGGCCGTCTGGATGACGCTACGTGAGAGCAAGTCGAGTTTTGCGATTGAGGGCGAAGCAGATCAATCTGATCGCATTCAGCGTTTTGCAGACGTACTGTCTCGCCGCACTGGACAAGGATCGTGGCCTTTAAATCAGGCAGCACTGGCCGAATTGCAATCTGAAATCCTAGGCAAGCGAACAACATTGCAACACTTTGGCATTCGCCAGTCGCCGGTGTTCGTTGGCGAAGTCGCGCGCTACCAAGAAGTCGTTCACTACATCGCACCACCAGCTGAAGATGTCACAGAGATGATTGAAGGATTGGCCACCTTTTTGGAGCGTACCCAAGGCCAGTCCTCAGTGATGCGTAGCGCTGTAGCGGCCTTTGGGTTTGTGTATATACACCCATTGGCTGATGGAAATGGACGTGTGCATCGCTTCCTGATCAACGATATTTTGCGACGCGATGGTGCTGTGAAAGATCCGATGATCCTGCCGGTTTCATCTCTAATTACAAGCGATCAAACTGAATGTCATGCCTATGACCGCATTCTTGATGAAATTTCGCGACCATTGATGAAGTCGTTGGCCGGGCTCTATGAATTTGCGCCCACTTACACCACCTATCCAGATGGCATTCGTTCAAATTTTGTATTTCATGGCAATGACAGTGCCAGGCATACATGGCGACTCCTAGACCTGACGCGACATGTGACCTATTTGGCCCATGTGTTAGGTCGCACGATCCGCGAGGATATGCGAGAGGAATCTCGTTACATGCGCAGCCACGCCCAAGCAAGAACTGCAATCAAAGATATCGTCGAGATGCCTGATATGCAGATTGACAGAATCATTCGATCAGCAGAGGCAAACCAGGGAAAACTCTCCAATGTGTTGACCAACGAAATTCCAATCCTTGATGAGTCTGGTGTTTGGGACGCAATTGTGAAAGCGATTGAAATTGCTTTTCGAGATGGACCCAAGGCGAGTACCGTAAACAAATATGCCAGTGGAAATCCAAGGTGATGGCAGTTCAAGTGTGAAACGCGGAATCGAACCCGCGTCCGCAAGTTCGAACCCGACGCATCGGTTGCGTCATCTAGGCGCTAAGCCTTGATGGCATTGAGTTTTGTGTTTCCCGCAGTAGCTGGGGCTAACCAACATTGCTTGTTCTTGAGTCGTTTGTTGTCGGCAGCGACGCCACCACCAATACCTTAAAAGCCAACCCTAACCGGTTGGCTTTTTTTTGCCTACTACCGCGTGTTTGCGCTGGTTCCTGCGGGTTCTTGCGGACTGCGAAGAGCGCCATTTCTGCCAGCAACAGGCAGGTTTGACTCTCCGTTTGCACATTCTCTCTCCGAGTCTCCCCATCCAGTGCAGGCCAAAGTCCAGAAGGCACGCCCGTCACCCCTATATAATCAATGACTAACGCGCGGACGAATCAATCGGTTTTTTGGTGGCATTGGTAGGCAAAGGGGAAGCTTGCTTAAACCCAACCGGTCATCGCAGCCATTGCTGTGACATGCGGTAACCGTCATTAGTGTACTTTGAGAACACAAAGAAATATCCACTCGTTTCTGTTACGCTGATTGAGACATAGTCCAGAGGCATGAGGAGCGCGGTAGTGTGTATCAGGCATTGTGTCACTCGTCGCAGATGGTCCGTGACTTTAAAATGTATTTACCGATTGAGATCAAATTTTGGATTCTTATGCCCATCAAAATAACTGACGCAATCATTCACCAGATCAATAAAGCGGCTCAGACGAAGGATGAGGGCAGCGTCACACTCACCGCAAGGCAGGAGAGTTTGCCGAAGGACGACGTTCTAGATAATCTTTGCCGGTCGCTTATTGACCTCTATACACGGAACGCTAATAGCAACGGTACGCTTGGGCAAGACCCCGTCGAGCATCGTTTTCCATTGCACCTGAAGTCCTATATCGAGGGCCAAACCAATTTCATTTCTTTCACGCACGACGTGTTAGGCATTCTGAAGAGCCGGATGGAGGAGTCTTTCCTCTCAACTGGTGGCTATGCGCTCTTTCTTCGCTATTCAATAGATGAGTACGACATGCTGCTTGTCGTGATGCTGAAGCTAACGGCTGGTGCCGGGATCGATGTGGCAACTCTGAGCCTGACAAAAACTCTCAACATTGACCTTGATCATCTGCATGAGGCGGCACGTATTAACGTTACTCGATGGATTGACGGCCAGCAGCCATACCTGACTTTCATTAAGGGGCGATCCAGTGCAAACGACGTAAGCGAGTATTTTCGCAAGGCACTGGCGTGTACGGGCTTCACCGATTCCAAGCACCATACCGAGGCGCTTCTGCGAGCTGCAGACGAGTTCGTCAATGCAAGGGTAGATCTCGATGTCGTTGAAAAGCAAGTTGAGCGGATTGCGATGCGTCAGCGGCTATACGACTGCCTCTCAAGTAATCAGATCGAAGTTCCTTTGATTACGG
>CAIKYO010000377.1 GCA_903831655.1 uncultured Burkholderiales bacterium | reverse complement strand
GCAGTCTTTTGCTCCCTTCTGTTACGATAGCACTTGCATTGATCGGAGCTAGGCTCATGACGAGAAGATCTGACTTTCAGTGACCGAGATCATAATTTATGAATTTTCATGTGAAGCCGATGTGCGAGCATCGTTTTGGAATTACTTTTTTACTGATTTTAACTTCTCTTTTCCATTGGATAATTACTGGTAACCTCCATCTCAAATTCTTTGCGATCTTGAACAAATAAAATAAGTCAGATTAAAATCGGGAGGTTCACCAACATTTTTGTGCTGAATCAGAGATTAGCGCGCTTATGTTACTAATTTTAATTATATCAAAGGTGGAAAATTTGAAATTAGCGAATTATCATCGGTCAAACGGTTATCCATTTCATGAATGTATACAGGGGAGTGACCCTTTTCGTCAACTAAGTGTAGGTAATGCCAATTCAAGGCTCATCTAAAGGCTTGGTGGGGAGTAACTGCATTTCTGATCAGCTGAAGAAATTATTTTGAGCATCCAAGTTCTTTTAATGACTGATGTTGTAAAGCGGTAAAAGAATAAAATTTAAATCACTATCGTTTTCGGATCTGCAGAGTTTGAGCAATTGATTACTTATTTTCTAACCTTAAATTCCTCACAATCCCATGTATTCAACTAATTTAATATGTAAGAGCTAAAAAACCAGAGGCTTCAACTTCGCTATAGTTATCAGAAATTTCAGGCAGTTATTGCGGTCCGGTTGGATGCACAATCGTCCTCGCATGATCGTCGCTTCGTTCCTCGTGAAAGATCTTCGCATCGACTGGCGTCGCGGCGAAAGATTCTTCGCGCGTCATTTGATCGATTATGATCCGGCTCAGAACAACGGCGGCTGGCAGTGGGTAGCCGGAACGGGCAACGACTGTCAGCCGTACTTAAGGGTGTTCAACCCATGGTTACAGGCGAAGAAACTGGTGAGATACACACCTTGTTTTTAAATCATTTACGTTTCCTGTTCGACTTTTTGGTAACACAAGTAGATGGATATTTCATTGGTTATTATCTTTGCCTTCGTCAGGATCCAGATTGTGTATTCATCAAGCGTTGGATCCCGGAATTACAAGACGTTCCCAACAAGAACATTCTCAATTGGAATGAGCCAGATTTCCGCAGAAAGTTCGAGCATTTGTATCCTGAGCCTTTGGTCGATCATTACAAAGAGTCCGCTATAACTGTCGAGATGCTCAAGAAAGTCGCAGATAATCCGGGGAAGAATTGATGTCCACTAAATCAGAGTTCGAGTTTTCTTCCACTTTGCTTGCGTTGACTTTGAGTGAGGCTTTTATGCTTTGGTGGAGCGTCGGTTGGACGGTGCTGAAACAGTCAAATAATTAACTCAATTTATTCATGGGCGGAAATTGAATTGAGCTTAATTTAAGAAATGATCTAAATATCATCTACCACAATCCCCAACAAACGAAACAGAAAAATGAGATCAACATCGATGGTTGAGATGCAAATGATAACAGTTCAGATATGAGATGAGTCTACCTTGACGTGGTATTCCTGGTCCAACAGGTGTTTTTGTGCCGCGAGAGATCAACCTCAAACCGACAGTCGTCCTGATCGATATAATCGTCAATTGGCTAATATGCTCATGTCACACATTCAGATTATAAAATACGCACACAAATACATTTCAAAAATTTCCAGCAGAGTCTTGCCAGTTCCAGGAGGCCCGAACAAGAGAATTCCTGATCGCAGTCGCTCACCGCTCATCGTAAGTAGCAGCTCTTGAAGCTCGCTTTTGGCTTCGGACATTCCCCCGATATCGTCCCAGAGAACATTGGCCGATTCGACGGTCACCTTGCCGTGAAGCCGCTTCTTTAAAGTATTTACCTCCAACTCAAACAATTTTGATAGAGATTTTTCATCTGAAATTTTAGATCTGATGGACGCATTTCTCCAGCAGCGCTCGATTTCTACCATGGTAAAACCTCCACAGAGTGAAGAAAGTGCTTTTGCATCCGAGCATCCGAGTCCCTCTAAAATCAAACTCCGGGCTTTTTCGTCAGGCCTTTGAAACACAATTACTTTCCCTATATTCATTCGCATACAAGAAAAACCAATCAT
>CAIKYO010000376.1 GCA_903831655.1 uncultured Burkholderiales bacterium | reverse complement strand
GCTCGAATTGGCAAATCACTCTAAACCTCAATGATATCGCCAAACACCCCCCAGACCCTTGGGTCCAGTATGATGTCCCTGCTGGCAAAAGAAATCAACTCCTTTCAAGTCCCACCTTGAATCCATCCCTCTTTGATCTACACATGAACAAAAGACATGCCGTTAGCACTTTGGGCGCATTGGGCCTCATGGCCTTCTCCCCTGGTTTGTTTGCGCAATCCAGCGCCACACCGAAAGGTCTTCAAAAAGCCAAAGTGGTGGTGGTGGGAGCAGGATATGGGGGATTGAGCGCAGCAAAATACTTGCGAGCCTTGTCAAACCAGACGCTCGATGTGACTTTGGTTGAAATGCAATCCAAGTTTGTCTCCTCTCCCTTGTCAAACTTGGTGCTCTCAGGTTATGCAAAACTAGAGGACATCACCCTCAGCTACGAAGGTGTAGCCAAGCGCTTTGGCATCACCTTCCAAAAAGACAGAGCCTTGCGCGTGGACACCGCACGTCGACTCCTCTACCTCCAAAATGGCTCTCCCCTGCCCTACGACAAATTGATCTTAAGCCCTGGTGTGTCCTTTGACTTTGATGCTGTTGAAGGTTTGAGTGAGGCACACGACTCAGGGCACTGCCTGCAAGCTTGGAGCAACAACGAGGAGCTCGCCCTTTTGCGACAACAACTGCTCGAACTGCCCGATGGGGGCATTTTTGCACTCACCATTCCCGAATCCCCCTACAAATGCCCACCCGCCCCCTATGAGCGGGCTTGCCAAGTGGCCTCCTACTTTAAAGCGCACAAACCCAAATCCCAAGTTTGGATTTTGGATGCCAATGACAATGTGGTCTCTAATGCGCAACCCTTCAAGCGCTTTTGGAGTGAGCACTATGCAGATCAGATTCAGTACCATCCCAATCACAAACTCATTGGCGTACAAAATTCAGGAAAGGTCTTGAGCTTCGAAGTCCAAGACGACCTAGAGGTCTCACTCTCCAATGTGCTCCCCCCCATGCGTGCTGGCATGGTTGCCAAAGCCTCTGGATTGGTCAATGTCAACGACAAATGGTGTGGTGTCCATTTCTTGGACTTTCAAAGCGAACAAGCCCAAGATGTCCACATCTTGGGAGATGCCATTCAAGCGGCCTCCCTCATGCCCAAATCGGCTCACATGGCCCACGCACAAGCGCTTGTGGTCGCAAGCGCCATCGTCAACGAATTGAGCGACAAGCCCAAGAATCAACGCGCCACTTTGGACAACATTTGCTTTAGTTTTTTAGACGATCGCCAGGCCATTCACATCGCCTCCAAGCATCACTACGATGCCTCAGAAAAGACTTTTTTGCTTGACGACAATTCGGCCAACAATTCCCAAACGCCCAGTGCGAGTGAGGGAGAAGCGGCCTGGAAATGGGCCCATGAGATGTGGCGCGATATGTTGAGCTGAGAGCTGGCCTTATTAAAGGAGCCTCAATACTCGGGGCTCAATAAACGGGTCTCAGTTTCACCACCGCTTCATGCAGGTCTTGCGCCAAGGCCCTTCTGTCTCGATCACCACGCTCTTGTAGGGGTGACCACCTGAGCCTCACTTTGAAGGGCTTCAGGCCCAAGATGATCCAAATCGAACCCACCAAGGTGTCGTCCCCAATGTAGCTGGGCTCGGTGATCAGGCGCCCCGTTTCAAGGGACTCATAGGAGATGGAGGCCGCTTGGAGTGGTGCATCGGAGGCAACGCTTGCTTGCATTAAATTGGCATGAAACGGTAGCACCTCATGGCCATGTGTCGTGGTGCCTTCAGGAAAAATAGCAACGATGTCGCCTGCATTCAAGGCCTCCACCATTTGGTGCACCACTCTGAGTGCATCTTTCTTGGAGGACCTGGCCACAAAGAGCGTTCGACATGCGCTAGCGTAGCGCCCGACAACGGGCCAGTTCTTGACCTCCGATTTAGAGACAAAGCGCACGGGTCGGATGGATAAAAAAACCAAGATATCCAACCACGAAATGTGGTTCGATACCACCAACAAGGGTCCCGCATAAGACATGTCCCCTTCAACCTCAACGCGTGCACCCAACACTCGACAAGCCCGTTGGGCCCAATTCATGACACGCTCTTGTGCTTGCATAGGAGTCAAGTGACTCCAATACCAAGTCACCTCGATCAAGCCGTCGATGAGCAAATAAATCAAGCTCAGCACTTTGATAAGTCGGGTGATCATGTCTATGCCCAGCGGTTAAAAGAATTTGTAAACATCAAAGCTCACGCTCATACACACATCTACCCTGAACCCATGTGGCCTTGACACGACCTTGTAACTGCATGCCCGTCAAATCAACATCAAAGGGCGTGTGCTTGCCCTGACTCTTTAAGTCTTGGGGGATGACCTGCCAGTGTGCCTGGGGATCGAAGAGACAAAAATCTGCTGCACCACCCACCGTGAGGGTGCCGGGATGGAGTTGACTTTGAACGGGAGCTTGATGGGCCAAAATCGCCCCTGGCCTAGACGTCACCACCGACAAGCCATCCAGCACAGAAAGCCCCATGTCTTGCTGCCACTTGAGCGCCAAACTGAGCAACAACTCCAGCCCCGTGGCCCCGGGCTGTGCCTCCGCAAAAGGCAAGGCCTTCAAGTCACCAGACACCGGGTGGTGATCAGAGACCAATGCATCAATCACCCCCTTTGCCAAGCCCTCTCGAAGGGCCTCTCGGTCCCTTGCCCCTCTAAGAGGGGGCGAGAGTCTCGCTCTGGAGTCAAAGTAACCCATGTCAACTTCCGTTAAATGCAATGAATTGATGCTCACATCGCACGTGATGGGCAAGCCCTGAGCCTTGGCCTCGCGCACCATCTCAACGCCCAAAGCACTCGAGAGCCTGGACAAATGCACACGAGCACCGGTGCTCTTCATGAGCGCAAAAATGGTGTTCAAAGAAATGGTCTCAGAGGCACTTGGCACTGAACTCAAGCCCATCCTCAAGGCCAAGGCACCACTCGCTGCAACACCATTGCCCAAATAAGCATCTTTGGGATGCAACCACACACTAAAGCCAAACGTGCTCGCATAAGACAGGGCACGCGTGAGCACATGGGTGTCTTTGATGGGCACCTCGGCTTGACCAAACCCCACACAGCCTGCTTGCGTGAGAGCCCCCATCTCTGTGAGCTTGACGCCTTCAAGCGCTGTGGTCAATGCGCCCAGGGGGTAGAGTCTGGCCAGGTGCAAATTGGCAGCCCTGAATTGCAGCATCTCAACCAAGCCAGGCTCATCCAGCACCGGATCGGTGTCGGGGGGGCACACCATGGAGGTGACACCTCCAGCGACAGCAGCGGTCAACTCGGAGGCGAGCATGCCCTCGTGCTCATGACCGGGCTCCATCACGCGGCCCGACAAATCAACCAACCCCGGTATCAACCACAGGCCTTTGGCATCGACCACATGATCGGCTTTGAACGTCTCTTGCAATTTGCCAAAGGCTTTGATGTGCCCTTGCTCAATGTGCACATCTTGAATGCAATCGGTATTGGAATGCGGATCCAAAACCCGTGCGTTGATGATGCTCGTCTTCATGCTCGGCTCCCCATTTTGTCACCATCGTTGCCTGCCACAATGGACATGACGGCCATTCGCACCGCGATGCCAAAAGTCACTTGCGGCAAAATCACACTCTGCGCACCATCGACCACGGCTGAATCGATTTCAACACCCCGGTTGATGGGACCTGGGTGCATCACAATGGCACCAGGGGCTGCGCACTCGAGTCGCTGCGGGGTCAGTCCAAAACTCTTGAAGTACTCGTGGCTTGAGGGCAGCAAGGCGCCGCTCATGCGCTCGTTTTGAAGCCTGAGCGTGATCACCACATCGCAGTCTTTGATGCCTTCCTCCAAATTGTGAAACACCCTAACCCCCATGGGTTCAAGATCATTGGGTACCAAGGTTTTGGGGCCTACCACGCGAACCTCTGGACAACCCAAGGTGGTGAGTGCATGGATATCAGAGCGCGCCACCCTGGAGTGCAGCACATCGCCCACGATGGCAACGCGCAACTTGGTGAAGTCACCCTTGTAGTGGCGAATTGTGAACATGTCCAAGAGGCCTTGAGTTGGGTGAGCATGACGACCATCTCCCGCGTTGACCACGTGAACATGAGGTGCCACATGTTGAGCAATCAAATAAGGCGCGCCTGACTCGCTGTGGCGAACGACAAAAATATCGGCCGCCATGGCACTCAAATTGGCAATGGTGTCAAGCAAAGACTCGCCCTTCGCAGTGGAGGAGCGGGCAATATCCAAATTGATCACATCTGCACTCAGGCGAGTGGCTGCAATCTCAAAGGTGGTGCGGGTGCGGGTGCTGTTTTCAAAAAACAAATTGAAGACGCTTTTACCTCTGAGCAAAGGCACCTTTTTGACCTCTCGATCGTTCACACTCACAAAGTTCTTGGCCGTGTCGAGCACATGCGTCAAAATATCTTTGGGTAAACCTTCGGTGGTGAGCAAATGAATCAACTCTCCGTGTTGATTGAGTTGAGGATTTTTCTTATATCGCATCTCTGCTCTCCAAAGAAAATACAAATTGACCGTTGTCTCTCAAAGCAAGGGCCAAAGATTGTGAACCATCCAGCGCAAAACGAGCTGCTGCAAAATCCGCTTGCAAGGGCAACTCTCTGCCTCCCCGATCGACCAATACCGCCAAGCGAATTCGCTTGGGTCGTCCGTAATCAAAGAGCTCGTTGATCACCGCACGAATGGTGCGCCCCGTAAAGAGCACATCGTCCAAGAGCACAATGTCAGCCCCCTCTACCTCAAAGGGCAGGTGCGTTTGTCCTCCATTGCTCAAACCCCTTTGCTCAAAATCATCCCTGTGCATGGCCGAGGAGATGGTGCCAATGGGCGTGGGCAGTCCAAGCTCTCGAGCTAAACGCTCAGCCATCCAAGCGCCTCCCGAGGTCACGCCCACAAAGTGAGTTTGCGCGCTCACCCAAGGTTGAATACCTCTTTGAAGGTCTTTAAAAAGAGCCTCTGCATCGATTGCGATTTGACCTTGCGTCATGATGTTGTCCTGTGAAAGGTTTCTTGGATGCTAACTGCAAACACAGCCTTAACTTTTATGGGTTTCAAAATATTGGTTCAAAATCACACAAGCCGATAAAGCATCGACATTGACACTCGCTTTTTGCCCACCCTTGAGTGAGCTTTCCTGAACCCATGACTTGGCCTGTGTGGTGCTGTAGCGTTCATCGACTTCGATCACGGGCAATTTGAACTCGGCTCTCATTTGTTTGGCCATGTTTTGTGCAAAACGGGTTTGCTCATGGGGCTGCCCGTCTGGGTGAAAGGGCACACCCACAACCAAGGCTTGGGGCTGCCACTGCTTGATGTATTGGGCCATCTCCTGCAATCTCTTGTCCCCTTGGGTTTGAATCACACCCAAGGGCTGAGCAGAGGCTAGCATGGCACTGCCGTAAGCCACGCCTGTCCTTTTGCGTCCCAAATCAAATGCCATTAAAGTTTGTGGTCTGAGCTTGGGTTCAGGCTCTGGCGTGGTTTCAAGATGAGTGACGTTCATCCTTGAATACGACCCATTAAGCTCGGCCCGCACTGGGAGAGATCATCCAAGACTCCAAGCCCAAGAGTGAAAGTGCTTTGTCATAACGCTCACCAATGGGGGTGTCGAAAATCACCGCTGGATCAGCATCCACAGTGAGCCAAGCGTTTTCCGCCAATTCAGACTCAAGTTGACCTTGAGCCCAGGCCGAGTAGCCCAGTGAAATCAGCACCCGCTTGGGTCCGGCCCCGGTCGAGAGCGCTTGAAGCACATCTCTAGAGGTGGTCATCTCCAAGCCCCCTGGGATGGACAGGGTGGAGGCGTAAATGGGGTCATGGCCTTGGGGGTCGGTGTCCCCCGTACTTTGGAGCTTGGGGTCGAGCTCAAAGGCCTCGTGCAGCACAAAACCCCGCTCGGAGTGAACGGGACCACCAATGAAAACGGGGGAAAGCGATAAATCAAGTCGACCCAAGGGCAAATCCACTTTTTCAAAAAGACTCGTCATGCTCATGGGTGAGGGTTTGTTGATCACCAAACCCAGTGCACCTCGCTCGCTGTGCTCGCACATGTAAACTACACTTCGAGAGAACATCTCATCCATCAAACTGGGCATGGCAATCAAAAAATGATGTGTCAAGTTCATGGAAAGAGGTTCGTCGGAGTTCATTTCAGCATTTTAGCAAAGCCCAATATGACAAAATTTGCCCCCCTTGAACACGCTGTGGGCTTGATGTGGTTTAGAAGAGACCTGCGGCTAGAGGACAACCGTGCGCTGGAGCATGCCTTGGCCAGTTGCAAACAACTCTTCGCTGTCTTTGTGCTTGACACCCACATTTTGAATGATTTGCCCAAGCAAGATCGCCGTGTCGAATTCATCTTGAACTGCTTGAATGAATTGAATACCAACATTCAAGCCTCAGCCAAGTCCCAAGAATGCGGTCTTTTGGTTCTTCACGACAGCTCAGTGCAGGCCATTCCCAGACTGGCACAACAGCTGGGAGCAACAGCGGTTTTCGCCAACCACGACGATGAGCCCCAATCGCTCAGCCGAGACGCCGAGGTGCGGGGTCAATTGGCAAGCCTAGGGGTATCCTTTGAAACCCACAAAGACCATGTCATATTTGAAAGAGATGAGGTGCTTAGCCAATTGGGCAAGCCCTACGGTGTTTTCACTCCCTATAAAAATGCATGGCTTAAAAAAGTCACGCCCCATGATCTTGAACCTGTAAAAGGGCCCGCGTTGGCCCAGTGGGGCAAAAGACCCAAAGGTTTAGAGCATGCTCGCCCACCCGCTTTGCAAGACATTGGCTTTGAGAGCACCAACCTGAGCACTCTTGGCGTACCACAAGGCTCACTGGGTGCGCTGCAACTCTTTAAAGACTTCCAAGGGCGCATGACCCACTACAAGGACCGCCGAGACTTTCCCTTTGCAAAAGGACCGAGCTATTTGAGCGTTCACTTGCGCTTTGGCACCATCTCCATTCGAAGCTTGGCCAGAGCCGCTCACCAAGCCATGATGCAATCCGATGTGGGTGCGGGAGTTTGGTTATCGGAACTCATTTGGAGAGATTTTTATCACCAAATCATGTTCCATCACCCCAGAGTCGTCAAAGGGGCCTTTAAGCCCGAATACGACCAAATCGTTTGGGAAAGTGGCGCTTCGGCCAAAAAACTCTTTGGCGCTTGGTGCAAAGGCGAGACGGGCTATCCGCTGGTGGACGCTGCGATGATGCAACTCAATCAAACTGGCTACATGCACAACCGACTCAGAATGGTGACGGCTTGCTTTTTAATCAAAGACTTGGGTATCGATTGGCGTTGGGGAGAGGCCTATTTCGCAGAGCATTTGAACGATTTTGATTTGGCAGCCAATAACGGCGGGTGGCAATGGGCGAGCTCCAGTGGTTGCGACGCACAACCCTACTTTCGCATCTTTAACCCCATCACCCAAAGTGAGAAATTTGACCCAGAGGGTAAATTCATCAAGCGCTACTTGCCTCAATTGAGCGATTGGCCAAGTCAAGCCTTGCATGCGCCGTGGTTGGCCTGCCCACCCAAAGAAAGTTTCAAGGGCGTGCAAATTGGAAAAGACTATCCCGCCCCCATCGTTGACCACGCCAAGGCGCGTGAGCTCACACTGAAGCGGTATTCCGTGGTCAAAAAAGCGACTTAAAAAAATACGCTGGGTGCTTTGTCGGCCCCGGCGCAAAGAAACAATCCCTTAAATGGGCACCATTTCAAAGTCTTCTTTGCGTGCAGCGCACTCCGGACAGGTCCAGTTCATGGGCACATCCGCCCATGCAGTGCCTGGGGCAATGCCGTGCTCGGGATCCCCGAGCGCCTCATCGTAGATCCAACCACAAATCAAACACATCCAAGTCGTGCTCACAGTACCACTTTCTCCCCTCATACAGGGGACTGATCTCAGTCAAAGAAGCCACCCAAGAAGCCTCAAACATTTGGGGTTCAGGTGGCATAGAATGAAGTCCATTGTACAGATCCGCTGAGGGCTGTATGCTTGTCAAATGCGATACCCATCACGGTCAACAGACAAATCATGAACGACGATCTCAACCCCAACAACATCCCCGAAGCGGAAGAGTCTCCCCCGTGTGTCTTGGTCTTCAACGCCAATGACGCCTCAGGTGCTGCAGGGTTGGGCGCGGATGTGCTCACCATGTCCTCCATGGGTGTGCACGCCTTGCCCATTGTGACCGGTGCCTACATGCGTGACACAGCGGAGATCTTTGATCACGTAAGCTTTGACGAGGAAGCTGTGGCTGAACAAGCCAGAGCCGTCCTGGAGGATATTTCTGTCTCAGTGATCAAGGTTGGTTTTTGCGGCAGTCCTGAGAACTTGAGCGTCATTGCGGAGACCAGCACAGACTATGCTGAGGTCCCCGTGATTGCTTACATGCCCAACTTGTCTTGGTGGTCCGAGGAACAAATTGATGCTTACCTTGATGCCTTCAAAGAACTGATACTCCCCCAATCAACCCTGCTCATTGGCAACCACAATACCTTGTGGAGATGGCTGCTACCCGATTGGAGCAGCGACAGAGCGCCGGGTCCCAGGGACATCGCAAAGGCCGCCTACGAGATGGGAACGCCTTACGTGATGATCACAGGCATCACCTCCCCCAATCAATTCATTGAAAACGTCTTGGCCTCACCCAACTCGGTGTTGGTGACAGAAAAGTTTGAACGCTTTGATGCGGTATTTTCTGGAGCGGGCGACACCTTGAGCGCCTCCTTGGCTGCGTTGCTGGCCATGGGGACCGATCTTGAGAGCGCAACCCATGAAAGCTTGGCCTACCTTGACCGAGCCTTGGACTCTGGCTATCGCCCCGGCATGGGACACGTGATCGCGGACAGGCTTTTTTGGGCGCACGATGACGCACAAGAAGGTGTTGAAGCTTCAGAGGAACCCAGCGACACCCAAACCCTCATCAGTGAAGGTTTTTCTTTGCCTGGACACGAAACCAGACACTGAGAGCAAGCCCTCTTTTTATTCCACATTTTTTCTCAAACTTCTCGTTTCCCTACCCATGACCGATCTCAATGAAACCCTATTCAACCGAGCCAAACAAATCATTCCTGGTGGCGTGAACTCACCCGTTCGCGCGTTCAAGGCCGTTGGCGGAACCCCCAAATTCATCGATCATGCCAAAGGCGCCTATTTTTGGGACGTCACCCAAAAGCGCTTCATCGACTACATCGGATCATGGGGCCCCATGATCGTGGGTCATTCACATCCCGAGGTTTTAGAGGCGGTACAAAAAGCGGCTCTCGAAGGTTTCTCATACGGAGCGCCCACTCTCAGAGAGATTGAGTTGGTTGAAGCTCTCATTAAGATCACACCCTCCATGGAAATGGTGCGCTTGGTGAGCTCAGGCACAGAGGCTGCCATGTCAGCCATTCGCTTGGCAAGAGGAGCCACGGGTCGCACCAAGTTGATCAAATTCGAGGGCTGCTACCATGGGCATGCCGACGCGCTGTTGGTCAAAGCGGGCTCTGGTTTGGCCACCTTTGGCAATCCAACGAGTGCGGGCGTACCTGCAGAAGTGGTCAAAGACACCCTGGTCTTGGAGTACAACAACCTCTCGCAATTGGAAGAGGCTTTCTCTTTGCACCACGACCAAATTGCCTGCGTGATGATCGAGCCCATTGCGGGCAACATGAACTTTGTTCGTGCAACGCCCGAGTTCATTCAAAAATGTCGCGAGCTTTGCACGCGTCACGGCGCTTTGTTGGTTTTTGATGAAGTCATGAGCGGCTGTAGGGTCGCATTGGGCAGTGCTCAAAGCGTCTATGCCAAACTACTGCCTGGCTTTGAGCCTGACATCACGGTCATGGGCAAGGTGATTGGTGGAGGCATGCCCTTGGCTGCCTTTGGTGGCAAAAAAGCGGTGATGGAACAACTCGCTCCCATGGGACCCGTCTACCAAGCGGGCACCTTGAGCGGCAACCCAGTCGCCACAGCCTGCGGTCTGGCCACTTTGAATATCATTTCACGTCCAGGCTTTTTTGACAATTTGAATCAAAAAACCAAACGCCTCATCAAAGGCCTTGAGCAAGTGGCCAGTCAAGCGTCAGTTGAGTTTTGTGGCGATGCCGAGGGCGGCATGTTTGGCTTTTTCTTGCTCCCCGAGTTGCCCCAAAACTACCCTCAGGTGATGAAGAGCAACAGCGCCCATTTCAATCAATTCTTCCACGGCATGCTCGATGCCGGCGTCTACTTGGCACCCGCACTCTACGAGGCAGGGTTTGTGAGCGCAGCTCACACGGATGCTGACATTGATGAGACCATTGAGCACGCGGCCAAGGTCTTCAAAACTCTCAAGCACTGAGATTGGGTACACAACACTTGGCGCTAAGCGTTCACGCTTGGCGCCAAGCTCTGAGCAAAGAGCTCAATGCCTAAAGTGTCTCACCGAGGTCATCACCATGGCAACCCCTTGCTCATCGGCAGCGGCTATCACCTCTGCATCTCGCATGGAGCCACCGGGTTGAATCACCGCCTTGGCACCCGAAGCAATCACCACATCGAGTCCATCTCTAAATGGAAAGAAAGCGTCGCTTGCCACCACGGAGCCCACCAAACTCAAGCCCGCCTCTTGTGCCTTGATGCTGGCGATTTTGGCTGAATCCAAGCGACTCATCTGACCCGCACCCACACCCAAGGTCATGCCACCTGAACAAAAGACTATGGCATTGCTCTTGACGTAGGTGGCCACGCGCCACGCAAACAACAAGTCTCTCATTTGCTCAGGGGTTGGCGCCACTTTGGTGACCACCTTCAATTGCCCCTCACTGAGCGGCAGATGATCGGATGTTTGTAGCAAAAGCCCCGAGCCAATGCGTTTGAAATCCCAGCGGTTTCGCCCCACGCCATCCAAGTCACCGCTCTTTAAGACCAAGGGGTCGATTTGGATCTGAAGCACCCTCACATTGGGTTTGGTGGAGAGGACTTGCAAGGCAGCTGGCGTATAGGAAGGTGCCATCAACACCTCCATGAATTGGTTCATCAACTGACGAGCCAGGTCTTCACCCACCTCGCGGTTCAAAGCGATGATGCCCCCAAACGCAGAGGTTGGATCGGTCTTGAATGCTTTTTGGTAAGCATGAAAGACGTCCTCAGCTGTGGCCACCCCGCAAGGATTGGCGTGTTTAACAATCACACAGGCTGGCGCGTCAAAGCTCTTGACACACTCCCAAGCCGCATCCGCGTCGGCAATGTTGTTGTAAGACAGCTCCTTGCCTTGGAGTTGAGTGCTCGAGACCAAGGTGCCACTTTGAGGATTCACCTCCCTGTAAAAAGCCGCCTCTTGGTGGGGATTCTCGCCGTAGCGCAAATCCTGTACTTTCACAAAGCACTGGTTCAACTGATTGGGAAACAACGCTTTGCTGGAGTCCTCGGTGAAACTAGACAAATAGTTTCCAATCGCTGCGTCGTATTGAGCAATCCGGTTAAAGGCGGCCACACTGAGTGCGAAATGCGTCTTTTGAGAGATGGTTTTGTTGGGTGTGAATTCGCTCAAAAAAGCTTCATACTGTGAGGGATCGGTCAAGACCGCAACATCCTTCCAGTTCTTGGCTGCAGACCTCACCATCGCGGGTCCTCCAATGTCAATTTGCTCGATGGCATCCTCGAGTGAACAATTGGGTTTGGCCACCGTTTGTTCAAAGGGGTACAAATTGACCACCAAAATATCAATGCGCTCGATGCCGTGGTCTTTGATGGTTTGCATGTGCAATGCATCCTCACCCTTGGCCAAGAGTCCTGCATGCACAACGGGGTGAAGCGTTTTCACGCGTCCATCGAGCATCTCAGGGAAATGGGTCAACTCAGAGACCTCTTTGACTTCAATGCCATGGTCCCTGAGGGACTTGGCACTACCACCGGTGGAGATCAGATTGACGCCACAAGCAACGAGTGCTTGAGCGAGTTCAATCAAGCCTGTTTTATCAGATACGGAGAGCAATGCGTTCATAGTAATTTGTGTGCTAAAAGTTTTTTACGTAATGTATTTCGGTTGAGACCCAACCAAAATGCGGCTTTAGATTGATTCCCATCGGCTTGTCTCATCACGATTTCAAGCAAAGGCTTCTCCACCACACTCACCAGCATCTCATGCAAATTGTCGGGCTCAGTCCCTTTGAGATCGCGAAAGTAAGCCTCCATGCTTTGCTTGACAACGTCTTGTATATTTTTCTTACTCATTGAATCTCTTCCACTTCTAAAACCTCTTGTAGACCTGGCCATCTCTCCATTTGGCTGGCCAATTCATCCAAATATGCAGCCACCCGCATCAACTGCACTTTGGGCTCTTCAATCGCACACAAGGTCCCCCAAAACTCATCCCTTTGAGGAAGTCCTTTGGTGTACCACCCAATGTGCTTTCTGGCGCTTCTCACTCCGATGAAACTACCGTACAAACTGTAGTGCTCCTCCAAGTGCTCCAACAAATGGCGTCGAATCTCAACCACCAATGGAGGAGCCAAGGTTTGACCTGTTTTTAAAAAATAATCAATTTCACGAAAAATCCATGGGCGACCCTGCGCAGCTCTTCCCACCATGATGGCATCGGCTTGGGTGTAGTCCAAGACCGAACGCGCCTTTTGAGGTGAATCAATGTCTCCATTGGCCACAACTGGGATGGACACGCTTTGTTTGATGGCTTTGATGGTGTCGTACTCAGCAAAACCTTTGTAGCCTTGTTCACGGGTGCGACCGTGAAGGGTCAACATCTGAACCCCCAAAGACTCAGCAGCCTTGGCAATGATGGGCGCATTCTTGTGAGCTTGAGCCCATCCGGTTCTCATCTTCAAAGTCACTGGCACTTGATGCGGCAGGCAAGCATTCACCACCGCCTCGATGATCGACAAAGCCAAAGGCTCATCTTGCATCAAAGCAGAACCAGCCCACTTTTGACACACCTTCTTGGCTGGGCAACCCATGTTGATGTCAATGATTTGAGCACCTCTGGAGATGTTCTCAAGTGCTGCATTGGCCATCTCCAAAGGATCCGTGCCCGCAATTTGAACCGCGATCGGACCCACCTCCCCTTGGTGATCGGCGCGTCTTTGCGTCTTCAAGCTCGATTGCAACTCGGGCTTTGAAGTGATCATTTCACTCACCGCATACCCCGCACCTAAGCTTTTACATAAACGCCTAAAGGGCCGATCGGTGACACCGGCCATGGGTGCCACCATCAAAGGCTTCTCAACGGTGTATTGACCAATGCGCATGAATGTCTAAAAGTGAAGGACGCAAAAAAATGATGAGTAAGGAGAGAGGTTGTCAAACCAAGTGCGAGGTCTGAGATGGCATATTGAGCGGAGCACCCATGCAAGGTGGCTTGGCTTTTTTGGTGCATCCCTCAACTCAGTAGAGTGCTGAATTTTATAGCACTTTAAGAGCCCGCCTTGGATTTATTTTTCAAAAGAAATATCCCCTCTCTTGGCCCTTTTGTAGCCACCACTCACCCTCTATACTCTGTAGCCATGACTGAGTGGAGCACAAACCTTTTCGATCCTCAACACATGAGCCATTGGGGTGTAATGGGTTCGCTCGCCGTGTTGCTGCTCATTGCCTTTTTATCCGCCACTTTGCTCCCCTTGGGCTCTGAACCCGCATTGGTTGGATTTTTGCTCTGGCAACCTCAGTGGTGGATCGCCGCTTTGATCTTGGCGACCCTGGGCAACACACTCGGAGGGCTCTTCAATTGGTGGATGGGGCGCCGCGCAAAGGTGCAATGGACAAAGAAAGCATCTCCAAGCGAAAACCCTCAACCCAAGACTTGGATTCACAATTGGTCACACAACACCTTGTCCCACCATGGACCCAAAGGATTGCTGCTCAGTTGGTTGCCCTTGGTGGGTGACCCCCTGTGCGTGCTTGCAGGATGGCTTGAGTGGGATTGGAAGTCCTGCCTTTGGTTCATGGGGCTTGGCAAAGGACTTCGCTACTGTTTGGTGAGTTGGGCGACTCTTGGCGCTCTAGCCTGGATACAGGATGGGCTCAAGAGTTTGTGGTTGGCGGTTTTCTAAAGCCCTTCTGGGTGCCCACACACAAAGCTTCAAAGCTGAGCTCAAACGTTGAATAAAAAGTTCATCACATCGCCGTCTTTGACCACGTACTCTTTGCCCTCTGAACGCATCTTGCCCGCTTCCTTGGCACCTTGCTCACCCTTTAATGCGATGAAGTCATCAAATGCAATGGTTTGAGCTCTGATGAAACCTCGCTCAAAGTCTCCGTGAATCACACCCGCAGCTTGTGGGGCGGTGTCACCAATGCGAATGGTCCAAGCGCGCACTTCCTTGACCCCAGCGGTGAAGTAAGTTTGAAGACCCAGTAATTTGAAGGCTGCACGAATCAAGCGATTAAGACCCGGCTCCTCTTGTCCCATCTCAGACAAAAAGAGCTGCCGATCCTCCTCGCTCATGTCTGACATCTCCGCGCCCCGCTTGTCGACACGCGCCCCCCCCTGTGTTGTTCGGCTCCCATATCCAGCTCCTTCCCATATCCAGCCCTTCCCATATCCAGCTCCTCCCCATATCCAGCTCCTCCCCATATCCAGCTCCTTCCCATATCCAGCTCCTTCCCATATCCAGCTCCTTCCCATATCCAGCTCCTTCCCATATCCAGCTCATTCCCCGCCCCAGCTGCGCTGAGGCGCGCTC
>CAIKYO010000375.1 GCA_903831655.1 uncultured Burkholderiales bacterium | reverse complement strand
GGGTCTGGGGGGTGTTTGGAGATATCATTGAGGTTTAGAGTGATTTGCCAATTCGAGCTCTTTGGGCCCAAGCCCTTTGGACTTCGGTCATGCAGCACATTCAGTTCACCAATGCCAAGGGCCAAGCCCGCCTTGGTGCATCAAGAGGAGAATTTCATCCATGAATCACAGAAGAGAGATCCTTCAATGGGGATTGGCCAGTGGCGGCGCCTTGGCCTTGGAGGCGATGAGTGCCTCAGAAGCCTTTGCTTATGAGAGGTCTGCTTTTGAGGCCAAAACTTGGAGCGATGCTTTGAAAGTTTTGGGCGCATCTCTACCGACGGAGAGCAAAGATGTGCAGCTCAATGCGCCAGACATTGCTGAAAACGGGGCCGTGGTGCCTTTGAGCGCGAGTTGTGCACTGCCCGGGGTCAAGCGAATCGTTTTTTTGGTTGAAAAAAATCCCACTCCCCTTTGCAGTGTTTTCAATGTGAGCGAGGATATTTTGGCCAACTTTTCGATGAGAACCAAAATGGGTCAGACCTCTAACGTTTACGCTGTTGCAGTGTTTGCCGATGGACGCGCCTTGATGGCCAAAAAGGAAATCAAAGTGACCTTGGGTGGTTGCGGGGGCTAGGATTTTGAGCTGGCATGTTTTTTTAAAATTATTCAATCAAAGGGGTCTCCACCATGGGTGAGCCAATGCGAATCAGAGCGCAAAGCGGTGCAGGTCAAACCACCGTGCGCATTCTCATGAGTCATGAGATGGAGTCGGGTCAGAGAAAAGATGCCGATGGAAAAGTCATACCCGCTTGGCACATCCAAGATGTGACGGCATCTCTGGGTGGCAAAGAGATTTTCTCCGCCGAGTGGGGTCCTTCGGTGTCCAAGAATCCTTACTTGCAGTTCATCATCAAAGGCTCGCATACGGGAGAAAAAATCACCGTCACTTGGAAAGATTCCAAAGGTGACAGCAGAAGCGATGAGGCGGTCATCGCTTGAGGGTTTGCAGTTCTGTGCAAAATTGCAGAAACTCTTGTGAACCCTTAGGGGATTCATCACTGGGGTTTGCATTTTTTAAACAGTTTGCGTTCCTGTGCTTGGCTCTTTTTGCTTGTCACCCAGCTTGGTGCCAGTATGAGGTAACCCCTTGGGGGAAAAAACCTCCAACTCTGCAGATCAAAGGTGAGGATTCAAGGGGCAAGGTTTGGTCTCCTCAATCCTTGCAAAAGGGTGTTGGGCACCCCATGCTCATTAACTTTTGGGCCACTTGGTGTGAGCCGTGTAAGGAGGAGTTGCCCTCGCTAGAGACCTTGGCAGAGTTGGAGGGCGAGGATCACTTGGAGGTCTTGGCCATCAACGTGGGGGACTCGAAATTGGTGATGGATCGATTTGTTCGCTCCAGTGCTTTGAGACTTGCCACGCTTCAAGACAGCACGCGTCAAATTGCACGCGAGCACGGCGTGCACATTTATCCCAGCACCTTGCTGGTCGATTCAAAGGGGCGCATTCGGTGGCTCGTCACTGGTGCTGTGGATTGGACGAGTCCTACTGTTCAATCATGGATCAAAGGCTTGGATGATCCCTTGTCTCCAAGGCCCAAGTGATCTCATAAATAGCTGACTCAATTGCCCGGTGCAATAGGCGATAAAATGGAGTCACCCAATCGCCAACCGGTGTTTGGGTGTTTTGCCTTCGGGGCATTGGCTTGGATGTTTTTTTTAAGCCTCGTGTGCGCCGACAAAACTCTTTGAACAACATTTAGGGTCCTTCACACCATGAACAATCTTCGTCGCTCTCTTTTAAAGAGAGGCGTTGGGCTTGGCACACTTGCCAGCGCGCCAACCCTACTTTGGTCCAATCTGGCCCAAGCTCAAACCCCCCTCAATGCGGAGAGACACTTCTCTCCCACGGTCTCCGAGTGGAGAGAGTTTGAGGTCACCACACGCGTAGACATCAGCGCCGTTGAAGGCGAGACCCGTGTTTGGTTGCCCATCCCCTCTCTTGAAACCCCTTGGCAAACCACTTTGTCCAGCGACTTTGTCTCCAATGGCGAGTCCAAAGTGCTCAAAAGCGGCCCCGAGAGCGCAGCCATGTTGGCCAGCGTCTTCTCCAAAGACAACAAAGCTCCCTTTGTTGAATTGGTCACTCGAGTGAAGACCAAAAATCGCCAAACGCGCTTTGGTGACCTCTCTCAGCAAAATGCGACTTGGACCCATGAAACCGAGGACAACTTGAAGTATTACAAGCGAGCCACCCGCTGGTTGCCAACCGATGGCATCGTCAGAGAGACGGCGCTCAAAGTGACGCAAGGTGCCAAGAGCGATGCGCAAAAAGCCAAATTGATTTATGACTGGGTGGTGGCCAACACGTACCGTGAGGTCAAGGTAAGGGGCTGCGGAGAGGGTGACATCAAGAGCATGCTTGAGAGCGGAAACTTAGGCGGCAAATGTGCCGACATCAATGCGGTGTTTGTGGGCTTGTGCCGTGCCAGTGGCCTTGCTGCCAGGGATGTTTATGGTTTGAGGCTGGTGCCATCTGCTTTTGGCTACAAGGAACTCTCAGGCAACCCCAGTAATTTGAAAGGCTCTCAACACTGCAGAGCCGAGGTCTATTTGAGCGCCATGGGTTGGGTCGCCATGGATCCCGCCGATGTGGCCAAGGTGATGCGTCAAGAAACGCCCACATGGATCAAGCAAGTCAGTGATCCAGTGGTCAAACCTGTTTACAGCGCATTGTTTGGCTCATGGGAGGGCAACTGGATGGGCTGGAACACCTCCCATGATGTGGTGCTCGCGGGCTCCACCAGCAAGGAGCCCTTGCCTTTTTTGATGTACCCCATCGCTGAAAACGATTCAGGTCGATTTGATTCTTACGATCCAGACCTCTTCAAGTACCAAATCACGGCCAAAGAGATCAAGCCTGCTGCTTGATTCAAGCACTCAAATCCAGTGGGAGTCAGAGCTTGGGGGGCCGTGGCCTCTTGGGCTCGGCCTTGGTGGGTTCGCCAGTTGGTCTCCCCGGCAGGAATCGAACCTGCATTTCAGCCTTAGGAGGGCCGCGTTCTATCCATTGAACTACGAAGAGAGTTTGCCATGGAGCAACTCTTGATTCTAATCCATTGGTTGCGTGTATGGGTCTTCACTTGCTGAGCATGCGCATGGCCTGCTCCAAGCCCTCAAGGGTCAAGGGGTACATGCGTGAACTCACCAAATTTTGCATGAGCGAGACGCTTTGTCGGTAGGGCCAAACGCCCATGGGTTCAGGATTGATCCAAGCGTAGTGCGGGTAGGCGTGCATGATGCGCTCAAGCCACACGGCGCCAGCCTCCTCGTTGTTGTACTCCACACTCCCTCCAGGGCGCGTGATCTCATGGGGACTCATCGTTGCATCTCCAACAAACAGCACTTTGTAGTCTTTGTTGTACTTTCTGATGAGATCCCAGGTGGGGAGTTTTTCTGCGTATCGGCGTTGGTTGTTTTTCCAAACGTAGTCATAGATGCAGTTGTGAAAGTAGTAATACTCCAAGTGCTTGAACTCGGTTTTTGCAGCCGAGAACAACTCACTGACCCGCATCACATGGTCATCCATGGAGCCGCCCACATCCATCAAGAGCAAAACTTTGACGTTGTTGTGGCGCTCGGGCACCATTTTGATGTCCAAGTAGCCCGCGTTGTTGGCGGTGCTTTGAATGGTGCCATCCAAGTCCAATTCATCTGCGGAGCCTTCTCTGGCAAACTTTCTCAGTCGCCTCAATGCCACTTTGATGTTTCGAGTACCCAGTTCTTGGTTCTCGTCGTAATCTTGGTAGCTGCGTTGTTCCCAAACTTTTACTGCACTTCTTTGCTTGGATTCACCCCCTATTCTGATGCCTTGGGGGTTGTAGCCTGAGTGCCCAAAGGGGGATGTACCTTGAGTGCCGATCCACTTGCTGCCCCCACTGTGCTTTTCTTTTTGTTCTTGCAGTCTTTCCTCAAGCGTCTTGAGGAGTTGATCCCAGTCGAGTTGCTTGATTGCATTTTTTTGCTCGGGCGTGAGCGTGAGACCTAGGGTTTTTTCAAGCCACTCGGAAGGAATTTCTTTGAGCACTTCACTCAAGGCTTCAATGCCGTTGAAGTAAGTCCCAAATGCCCGATCAAATTTATCGAACAACTTCTCGTCCTTGACCAAAATCATTCGGCTCAGGTGATAGAAATCGTCCATGGAGCAAGCAGCTTGTGTGGGGCCCACCACCTGAGCTTGCAAGGCCTCCAGCAAGGTCAGGTACTCCTTCACCGACACCGGTAACTTGGCGTTCCTGAGGGTGTAGAAGAAATCGAGAAGCATGGGCCTTATCCGATTGGAGTGGGTGAGTGCTTAGCGGTGGCGACTTTGCATGTGCAAGAGCTTTTGAAAGAGGCTCACATCTTGCTCATTTTTAAGGAGCGCTCCCAGCAAGGGTGGAAGGACAACGTTGTCATCCTTGGATTGCAATGCGGAGAGCGGGATGTCCTCGGCTAGCAAAAGCTTGATCCAATCCAAGAGTTCGCTCGTGCTGGGCTTTTTCTTGAGTCCTGGGAGTGACCTGATCTCGTAGAAGGCTTTGAGGGCTAGGGCGAGCAACTCGCCCTTGAGGTCGGGAAAGTGAACGGCAACAATGTCTTGCATCGTTTGGGGTTCGGGGAACTTGATGTAATGGAAAAAGCACCTGCGCAAAAAGGCGTCTGGGAGTTCTTTTTCGTTGTTGGAGGTGATGAAGACCAAGGGGCGTTGCCGGGCTTTGATGAGCTCTTTGGTCTCATAGCAATAAAACTCCATGCGGTCTATCTCACGCAAGAGGTCGTTGGGGAACTCGATATCGGCTTTGTCAATCTCATCGATCAAGAGTGCCACGGGTTGCTCTGCTGTGAAAGCCTGCCACAAGACCCCTTTGACGATGTAATTGTGAATGTCTTTGACCCTTTCGTCGCCAAGTTGTGAGTCCCTGAGGCGACTGACCGCATCGTATTCGTACAAACCTTGTTGGGCTTTGGTGGTGGACTTGATGTGCCACTCCAAGAGGGGCATGTTCAGGCTTTTTGCAACTTCCTCGGCCAACATGGTTTTTCCCGTGCCTGGTTCACCTTTGATCAGCAAGGGTCTTTTGAGGGTTTGGGCCGCGTTCACAGCCAGCATGAGGTCTGGTGTGGACACATAATTGGAGGAGCCAAGGAATTTCATGGGTCAAATTGGGTAAACTATAGGGTGTTTTCTGTCAGGTGCGGCTGACATCGATATAATAGTCGCATCTTAGTTTCAATCTCACTTGATTGTCGACCCAAAATGATAAAGTTTTTGTCTCTCGTATTTATAAGCGCAGTCGCTTTGACCTCTGTCTCCCACGCCCAAGATGTCAAGGGAGATGCGCAAGCAGGTGAGAAAAAAGTAGCCATGTGCATTGGTTGCCATGGCATCAAAGGCTATCAAGCGAGCTTTCCCGTTGTCTACAAAGTGCCCAAAATCGCAGGTCAATCCATGACCTACATTCAAGCAGCTTTGAGTGAGTACAAAAAAGGCGAGCGCAAGAACACAACCATGCGTGCCATTGCGACTTCTTTGAGTGATAAAGATATGGCAGACGTGGCCGCTTATTACTCTGCCCTGGGACACGATGACAGCTTGGTGTTGCCTCCCAAGGCCACAGAGCCTGAGGGTGAGGTTGCTGCTCTGGTTGCCAAGGGTGCTTGCACCTCATGTCACGGAGCCAACTTGAGCATGCCCATTGGACCTGCCTATCCCAAAATCGCCGGCCAATACGCCGATTACCTCTTGGTGGCCTTGCGTTCATACAAAGCCGATGAGGGCTTGAGGGTTTGGGGCCGTGCCAATGGCGTGATGGGCGGAGTGGCCAAGCAATTCTCAACCGATGAGTTGAAGTTGTTGGCCAAATATGTGAGCGAGCAAACTGGCGAATTGGCCACTGTTCCTCAAAGCCGTTTCAGATAAATCTGGCTCCAAAGGCCCTGTGCCTTTGTGCTTTGCCATTGCTCCTCACCTATGAGGAGATCACATCCACCTGAGGTTCGCCCAGGTGGATTTTGCTTTTTTGGGGGCCTGTCTCTTTAGTCCTTGCTGGCCCTGGCCAAGAGGCGCTCGAGGTATTGGTGCCCATCTGGGGGTAGCCCACTCCTTTGGCTCTCCCAAATCATGAGTCCCAAACTCTCCATCGCAGCGTGGTGTGCCAAGTGTTTGTCCCCAAAGCGCGCAGTCAGTTGCTCCAAAGCGGCCCGCACCCCCTTGGGTTGATCGATGGCACATTGCTCCTCAATGCTCAGGTGCATCGAGAGGTGTAAGAATGGGTTTTCGCGGCCCAACTCAGGGGGATAAGTGGCTTGGGCCGCTTGCTCTTCATTGGCCAAATCAGCTTCGTACTCAGGGTGAGCCAACACCCATTCGCTGGCAATGGTTTGCATGGGATCAAGGGTTTCGTGCGCTTTGAGTTTGTGCTGAACTTGGCAAAAAAATCGCCTGACATCGCTTTGGTTGGGGGTAAACATGGACTGTGTAAATCGCTCGAATTGGGTAAGATCATTCTAGTGGGCAAAAAGTCGTTAAGATCTTTTCTTCCTCCCTCTTTAGATAGGTGCTTTGGCCGTTTGCCAAGGGACCTATTTCTTTGTCTGATTGCGTGGTTTTTACATGATTAACAAAATAGCAGAATCCATTGATGCAGCCTTGGCTGACACCCCAGATGGAGCCACTGTCATGGTGGGCGGTTTTGGAACCGCTGGCATTCCAGGAGAATTGATCGAAGGACTCTTGGCCCAGGGGGCCAAGAACTTAACGGTGGTCAACAACAATGCGGGCAATGGCGAAAAAGGCATGGCCGCTTTGCTAAAGTCTGGGCGCGTGCGCAAAGTCATTTGCAGCTTTCCCAGGCAAGCAGATTCCTATATTTTTGACAACTTATACCGATCAGGTCAAATTGAACTTGAATTGGTACCCCAGGGTAATTTGGCTGAAAGAATCCGAGCAGCGGGTGCAGGCATTGGGGGCTTTTTTACGCCCACGGGTTATGGCACGGAGCTTGCCAAAACCCGCTCCGGAGAGCCCAAGGAGACGCGCATCATCAATGGGCGCCCTTATGTGTTTGAGTTACCCATTCATGCTGATTTAGCACTCATACGTGCCGAAAAAGGGGATCGCTGGGGCAATTTGGTGTACCGCAAAGCGGCTCGAAATTTTGGCCCCGTCATGGCCATGGCGGCGAAAAAAACGGTGGCCTCGGTTCACGAGGTGGTGGCCCTTGGAGATTTGGACCCGGAGAGCATTGTGACGCCCGGCATTTTTGTGCACCAAGTGGTTTTGGTCGATAGGGTGGCAACTGAAGGGGGAGGGTTCAAATCATGACTCAATACGTAAGACGCGACAAAGAAGCCTTGGCCAAGCGTGTGGCCCAAGACATCACCGATGGCGCGAGTGTGAATTTAGGCATTGGCATGCCCACTTTGGTGGCCAACTACATCTCCAAAGACCGTGAAGTGCTGTTGCACAGCGAGAACGGCATCTTGGGCATGGGTCCTGCACCTGCGGCAGGTCAAGAGGACTATGACTTGATCAATGCGGGCAAACAGCCCGTGACGCTTTTGGCTGGTGGAGCTTTCTTTCACCATGCGGACAGTTTCGCCATGATGAGGGGTGGGCATTTGGACATTTGTGTCTTGGGTGCCTTTCAGGTCAGTGAAACGGGTGATTTGGCCAATTGGCACACCGGAGAGGCCGATGCCATACCTGCTGTGGGTGGGGCGATGGATTTGGCCATTGGTGCCAAGCAAACATGGGTCATGATGGATTTGCTCACCAAAAAAGGACAAAGCAAAGTAGTCAAAGCTTGCACATACCCGTTGACGGGCATTGCCTGTGTCAAACGAATCTACACCGATTTGTGTACTTTGGAGTGCACCCCTCAGGGACTCAAGCTCATTGACGCAGTTGAGGGTTTGGAGCGAGAGGCGTTGTGTGAAATGCTGGGACTGCAGTTGCACTGAGTCATCAGAGTCAAGGCATTTTGCGGTATTGAATTGTTAATTTTTTTGAAAGTGATAGGTCATGGAACAAGCTTACATTTGTGATGCAATTCGAACTCCCATTGGCAGGTATGGTGGTGCGCTCAGTGGCATTCGCACCGATGACTTGGGTGCAATTCCTTTGCGTGCATTGATGCAAAGGAATCCCAACGTGGATTGGGAGCAGGTCAATGATGTAATTTTTGGGTGTGCCAATCAAGCGGGTGAGGACAACCGCAACGTCGCTCACATGTCAAGTTTGCTAGCTGGATTGCCCTACCAAGTGCCTGGTGCCACGATCAACCGTTTGTGTGGTTCAGGTTTGGATGCGGTGGGCACGGCTTCAAGAGCCATCAAATCGGGTGAGGCTCAACTCATGATCGCAGGCGGTGTTGAGAGCATGAGTCGCGCACCTTTTGTGATGCCCAAAGCGCATTCCGCATTTAGCCGCAGCAATGCGGTCTATGACACCACCATTGGTTGGAGATTTGTCAACGACTTGATGGTCAAGCTCTACGGTGTGGATGCAATGCCAGAGACGGCAGAAAACGTCGCCACCGATTTCAAAATTGAGAGACTGGCGCAAGACAAGATGGCTTTGGCGAGTCAGTTGAAAGCGGTGGCAGCGCAAAAGGCTGGCTTCTTTGATGCCGAGATTGTGCCCGTCACTTTGCCGCAGAAAAAAGGCGATCCCATCATTTTTAGCCAAGATGAGCATCCCCGTGAAACCAGTTTAGAGATTCTTGGCAAGCTCAAAGGTGTGGTGAGCCCCACAGGAACGGTGACCGCAGGCAATGCAAGCGGAATCAATGACGGCTCTTGTGCGTTGTTACTGGCCAGCGAAAAAGCGGCCCATCAAAATGGCCTCACCCCCCGTGCTCGAGTGGTGGGTATTGCCACTGCGGGCGTGCCGCCCCGCATCATGGGCATGGGTCCTGCACCAGCGACTCGACGGGTGCTGGAGCTCACCGGTTTGAGTCTTGCCCAAATGGATGTGATTGAATTGAATGAGGCCTTTGCTGCGCAAGGCTTGGCGGTCTTGAGGGACTTGGGGTTGAGCGACGACGATGCCCGGGTCAATCCCAATGGAGGCGCCATTGCGCTTGGACATCCCTTGGGTGCGAGTGGTGCACGTTTGGTGACCACTGCCGTCAACCAACTCCACCGCATCAAGGGTCGTTATGCGCTTTGCACCATGTGCATTGGCGTGGGTCAAGGCATTGCCATGATCATTGAGCGAGTTTGATTTTTTATTACTGTGTCAAAAGAAAGAGAAAGCAATGACAAACCACACAAGTCAATCTAAACACACCATTGGCTGGATCGGTCTGGGCCGCATGGGTGAGGCCATGGTTAAACAATTGAGCCATGCTGGGCATGAGGTACAAGTTTGGAACCGCACCCGCAGCAAAGCAGAACCCTTGGTCGCTTATGGTGCGAAATTGGTGGACCACAAAACAGATTTGGCCAAATGCGATGTGGTCTTTACCATGGTATCGACCACCGATGATTTGAAGGAGGTGCTTTTTGCTGAAGGTGGTTTGGTCACCACCAACGTGTTACCCAAAGTTTTGATTGACAGCTCCTCCATCTCTCAAGAAGGCTCTGCAGAGATTCGCGAGCGCCTTGAGGCCTTGGGTGTGGCTTACCTCTGTGCGCCCGTATCGGGCAATGCCAAAGTGGCCAAAGCGGGTAAGTTGCTGCTGGTGTCCTCGGGCCCCAAAGCCCTTTACGACATGGTGGAGCCTTATTTGAAGGCGGTTGCTAGAAAAACGATGTGGGTTGGCGAAGGCGAGCTTGCACGTGTTTGGAAAATCGCTCACAACACCATGTTTGGTGTGGTGATTCAAAACTTGTGTGAAATCACCGTGATGGCTGAAAAAGCTGGGATTCCTCGCCACGTGTTCTTGGAGAGCATCAACGACTCGGTTTTGGGCTCGATGTACACACGCTACAAGACACCCGTTTTGAGCAACCTCAATTTTGAGCAAGTCACCTTCACACCCAAATTGTTATTGAAAGACATGGACCTTGGCATGGCAGCGGGTAAAGCCTATGGCGTGTCCATGCCCTCGGCTGCTGCAACCCGTGAATCCGTGGCTCGCATGGTTGGTAGAGGTCATGACAACGTTGACTTCTCCATCTTGCTGCAAGAGGTCGCGCACGATGCGGGTCTGGAGTTAAAGAGCGAGAACGTTCAAGTCTCTGACGGCTTGGAGTCGAAGTAGAGAAAGAAACACTCCCCCCTCAGGCTCTTGGCTTTGGAGGGGAGTTGGGTGTCGAAGTCAGAAAAAAACAAAAAATAAAAAATAAAAAAAGACAGTTTCAGTTTGAAATTTTGAAACCATCAAAGGGAGACAACAACATGGTCCGTTCTTCACTCTTCAAGTTCGCAGCTTTTGGGCACATTGGACAGGGCATGAGCTCTAAATTAAAAAAAGGCCTATTGGCGGCCACTCTGTTGGGCCTAGGTGTGAGCCTTTCATGGGCGCAGACCTATCCCACCAAGCCCATTAAATTTTTCGTACCCTTTACCGCTGGTTCTGGCACCGACATCGTGGCCAGAACGGTTGGGGATGCAATGAGCAAGAGCATGGGGCAACCCATCTTGATTGAAAATCACCCAGGTGCTGGGGGCACCATTGCAGCTTACCAAGTCTCAAAATCTGAGCCCGATGGCTACACGGTGCTCATTCACTCATCTGGGCATGCTCTGAACCCATCCATTTACCCCAACTTGCCCTACGACACCACCAAGGATTTGTATGGGGTGAGCACCTTGGCCTCATTGCCCAATGTGATGGTGGTCTCTCCCTCCAGGGGATGGAAGAATGTTTTGGATGTTGTGGCACAAGCCAAAGCCAATCCTGGCAAGATGAACTACGCATCGGCAGGGATGGGTTCAGCAACACACATGAACGCGGAAAAGTTCAAGCTCCAAGCGGGTATTGATGCAGTGCATGTGCCTTTTAAAGGAACTCCAGAGGCGTTGACGGATGTGATGGGGGGGAGAAACGATTGGTTTTTTGCGCCTTTGTCCTCCGCCTTGCCTTTGATCAAAGAAGGCAAACTCCAGGCTTTGGCAGTGAGCACGGCTCAGCGCTCCCCCTCACTCCCCCAAGTCCCAACCACGGTGGAGGCGGGTGTGCCCAACTCGGATTACGTTTTTTGGGTCGGGATGCTGGTGCCATCGGCCACACCCAGCCCTGTGGTCAAACGCTTGCAAGCTGAGGTGGTCAAGGCCTTGGCACTGCCCGAGGTCAAAGAGCGCTTGAACAGCCTAGGAGCAGACCCCATGCCCATGACTTCAGATGCATTCAACGCTTTCATCAAAGTGGAGATGGAGTCGGCCGCCAAGATTGCCAAGGCGGTGGGATTGAAGGCGAGTTGAGTCGCATGAAGATGCTCTTCATTGGGGTTGGAAAAATGGGCTTGCCCATGGCCCAGCATCTCTTGGCCATGAAGCCCGCAGTGGAGCTCTTGGTGTTTGATTTGGATGAGGGACAACGGCGCTTGGCTTCAAGCGCGGGTCTTGAGGTCATCGGGTCCACCGCTGAGCTCATGCAGGAGATGGCGCATGCCGATTGCGTGTGCTCCTCTTTGCCCCATGATGAGGCTTTGCTCACCGTGGGGGATTGGGTGAGTGGGCACGCTCCAAGAGGCGCATTGTTCTTGGACACGAGCACGGTCACCATGCGAGCCTCTGCACAAGTGGCAGAGCAATTGAGGCACAAGGGCGTGGATTATTTGCGAGTCACGGTCTCTGGCAACAACCACATGGCGCAAGCGGCCAAGCTCACCATCATGTGTTCTGGCCCGCGTGAGCGATTTGAGTCCGCAAAACCCATTTTTGATTGCTGGGGACCCAAGCACTTTTATTTGGGCGAGGGTGAGCAGAGTCGATTGATGAAATTGGTCGTGAATTTGCTCATCGTTCAAACGAGTGCCATGTTGGCCGAGGGGCTCACACTGGGTCAAAAGGGCGGTCTAGACTGGGCTCAAATGTGGCAAGTCATCTCTGAGAGTGCGGTGGGCTCACCCATTATTAAAGCCAAATCGCAGCAACTGGGCAAACCTTTTGAGGAGCGCGATTTCACACCCACGTTCACCGTGCCTCAGATGTTAAAAGATTTATCTCTGATGCTGGAAGCTGGCAAAGAACTCCATGTGCCTCTCATGCAAACGGCGATCACAGAGCAGTGGATGCATGCCGCCATTGCCCATGGGGATGCACAAGAGGACTACGCCACCGTGATCAAGGTGATTGAACGCATGAGCCATTAGGCTCACGAGACCAGGCCAGTCGCTGGCTCGAAATCACACAGCCCCAAGGCGTCTTTAGCAATTGAAGACTGCTTTGAGGCGTGAACCCGTGTTCTCACTGCTCCACAAACGCGCGCTCAATCACGAACTGGCCGGGCGTGGTGGTGTTGCCTTCGGTGAAGTGCAGGCCTTCTAGCAAAGTTTTGATGCTCTTGAGCATCTGTGGGCTACCGCACAGCATGACCCGATCGGTCTCGGGGTTGAGTTGTGGCAAGCCTGTGTCTTTGGCGAGTTGGCCATTTTCGATCAAATCGGGAATGCGCCCTTGGTGCACAAAGGGCTCACGCGTGACGGTTGGGTAGTAGATCATTTGATCGCTCACCATCTCGCCCAGCAATTCGTGTTTGGGCAATTCTTGGGTCAAGTAGTCGTGGTATGCGAGCTCTTTGACTTCGCGAACGCCGTGAACCAAGATGACTTTTTCGAATTTCTCGTACGTCTCAGGATCTCGGATGATGCTCAAAAAGGGAGCCACGCCCGTGCCTGTTCCAAAGAGATAGAGGTTTTTAGCGGGCAGCAAATAATCAATCAACAACGTGCCGGTTGGCTTTCTGCCAACAATGATCATGTCTCCCACTTGGATGTGTTGGAGCTTGGAGGTGAGGGGGCCGTCAGGCACTTTGATGCTCAAGAACTCGAGGTGCTCCTCGTAGTTGGCGCTCACGATGCTGTAGGCTCGGAGCAAAGGTTTGTTGTTCACGGTGAGACCAATCATCGTGAAATGTCCGTTTGAGAAACGAAGCGCCATGTCACGTGTGGTGGTGAAACTGAACAAACGATCTGTCCAGTGGTGAACGGAGAGGACTTTTTCTTGGTGCATGGAGCTCATGGTGGGAGAATTTCAAGGGTGGCGGTGGGTAATCGAGTATTTTAAGGGTTTTCCTAGCGCCCTTCATCCCCCTCAGCGCTTCAGATGGAGGTGAACAGGTCAACGGCATTTGGCTGGTGGGCCTGTGCCGAGGGGAATTTTTGGGATTTTGGGTAGGCCAAAACCGCCAAGCGATACAATGACAAGCCATTGTGAGCCCCAAACAAGAGGGGTTTTTTGACTATTTTGAAGGGTTAATATGCTGAATCGATCTTTTTTACCAAGGGGTTTGGCAGGACTGGGTTTGTTGTGGCTGAGCTCAATGGGATGGGCAGACTCCAATGTGATCAAAATTGGTGAGATCAACAGCTACAAAGCTCAACCCGCTTTTTTAGAGCCCTACCGCCATGGCATGGAGTTGGCGCTTGATGAAATCAATGCGCAGGGAGGGGTGAACGGAAAAAAACTCCAACTCATCACCCGTGACGACAACGCCTCACCCGCCGATGCCTTGAGAGAAGCCCAAGAGTTGGTTTCTCGCGAGGGCGTAGATGTTTTGGCAGGCAGTTACCTCTCCAATGTGGGGCTGGCATTGACAGATTTTTCCAAGCAAAAGAAAGTCTTTTTCTTGGCTGGTGAACCCCTCACTGACAAAATTGTTTGGCAAAACGCCAGCAAATACACCTTCAGGCTCAGGGCATCGACTTTTATGCAAACTTCGATGTTGGTCCCTGAAGCTCTCAAGCTCAAGAAAAAACGCTGGGCCTTGGTCTACCCCAACTACGAGTATGGTCAGTCGGCCGTGGCCATCTTCAAGCAACTGATGAAGGCAGCTCAACCCGACGTTGAGTTTGTCACCGAGCAGGCCACACCTTTGGGCCGTGTTGATGCACCCAGTGTGGTTCAAGCCTTGTTGGATGCAAAGCCAGACGCCATCTTCAATGTGCTTTTTGGCGCGGATTTGGCCAAGTGGATTCGAGAGGGCAACACACGTGGACTCTTTGAGGGACGTGAGGTGGTGAGTTTGCTCACCGGAGAGCCCGAGTATTTGGACCCATTGAAAGAGGATGCTCCAAACGGATGGATCGTGACGGGCTACCCTTGGTATGGCATCACAAGCGCTGATCATCAAGCGTTTTACAAAGCATACCAACAGCGCTTCAAAGATTACCCAAGGCTTGGCTCTGTGGTGGGCTACAGCCTGATACAAGCCTTGGCCCAAGGTATCTCCAAAGCGGGTAGCACCAACAGCGATAAGCTCGTCGAAGCTTTCTCAGATCTCAAAACGGACACGCCTTTTGGAAAAATCACATTCCGTGCTGTCGACCATCAATCCACCATGGGCGCCTATGTGGGTCGCACCAAAGTGGAGGGCGGACACGGCGTCATGGTCAATTACAAATACATGGATGGCGCCTCCTTTTTACCCAGCAAGGAAGAAGCCGCCAAGCTCAGAACAACTGAGTAAGGGAGCATTGAGATTGAACCCGTCGTCCATGTCCTGCGTCTGCTCTCCTTCAGTGACATGGACTGATCGCCTCCCCCGTCAGGTCTTGTGATGCATTGGCAAGAGGTCTCATTTTTTTGGGTCTTTGTGACAGGCCTTTCTCAAGCGGGATCCCTCTTTTTGGTGGCCAGCGGGCTCACACTGATTTTTGGCGTTACCCGTGTGGTCAATTTCTCGCACGCCACTTTTTTCATGTTGGGTCTGTACCTGGCCTACAGTTTGGTGGAGCTCACGCAAAGCTCACAGAATGGGTGGGGATACGCATCAATGGTGCTTTTGTCTGCTGTGCTTTGCGCATTGCTAGGCGCACTGTGTGAGTGGATTTTTTTGCGCCCAGTCTACCGTTCCCCTGAGTTGTATCAACTCCTCAGCACCTTTGCGCTGGTGCTCATCCTTGGAGATGCCATCTTGTTTGTGTGGGGCCCCGAGGATTTGTTGGGACCCAGAATGCCTGGCCTGTCTGGTGCAATTGAGTGGGGAGGCGCCAAGTTTCCAGCATACGCCTTGTTTTTGATGGTGTTGGGACCCTTGGTTTTGATTTTATTGAGGGGCTTTCTCAAGCACACCCGTGCTGGCTTACTGATTCGTGCAGCCACCTGGGACCGTGAGATGCTTGCGGCTTTGGGGGTCAATCAACGTTTGCTCTTCACGGGCGTCTTTGCACTGGGGTGCGGTTTGTCGGGACTGGGTGGAGCGCTGCAGTTGCCCATTCAGCCCGCACACGTGGGACTGGATTTGAACACCATTGGAGACACCTTTGTGGTGGTGGTGCTCGGAGGCTTGGGCTCCATTGAGGGGGCATATTTGGCAGCATTTTTAATTGAAGAGTTGCGCGCTCTTTTGGGTGCCTTGGGTACTGTGCACTGGATGGGATACACCTTGGTGTTGTCCAAGCTCAATTTGGTGAGCGAGTTCTTGCTTTTGGCTTTGGTGTTGCTTTGGCGTCCTTGGGGTTTGCTTGGCCGCGCCACCCAAGTGCAACCCCACCGTGCTCAAGAGGGGGGCGTCTTGGAGCAAGCCCGTTTTGAGAGACGCTCCTCTAGCCGTTGGGCTCTCGCCAAGCGCCAGTCCGCCAAGGGTTTGGGTCTTGGATTGGGCTTGGGGTTGGAATATAGAGTGGTGCTGGGATTGGCAGGTGCTGCTGTGCTGGGTTTCATTTATGCGGTGTCAAGTTGGCCTGAGAGCTACGTTTGGGTGCTGCTCACCGAGTGCTCGATTGCCGCACTCTTTGCCATTTCCTTGCAGTTCCTCATGGGCTCTGGAGGACTGGTCTCATTTGGCTTTGCGCTTTACTTAGGCGTTGGTGCATACGCCAGCGCAGTGGGTGCGCAACAACTTGGATTGGGTTTGTGGAGTGCCTTAATGGGTGTACCCCTCTTTGGGGCTTTATTGGCTTGGGCTTTGTCAGCCCTTTATGTCAGACTGTCGGGGATTTACCTGGCCATGATGAGTTTGGCGTTGGCTCAAATTGCTTGGTCTGTTGTGTATCAGTGGGATGAGTGGACGGGTGGGAGTAACGGCATCAGTGGCATTTGGCCCAGTGCATTTTGGTCAACCCCCAGTCATTATTTTGCGTTGTGCGCGCTCTTGCTTTTTGCAGTCTTGGGATGTCTGGCGCGCATGCGCACGAGCGTTTGGGGCTTGGCGGTTCGCGCCAGTGCGGACTCG
>CAIKYO010000374.1 GCA_903831655.1 uncultured Burkholderiales bacterium | reverse complement strand
TGGAGCAGAACTTTCGATTTTCTGCCCCTCTTGCCGACCGGTTCTACATCATGGAACATGGAGAAATCATTCAAACCTTTTCACAATCGGAGCTTTCACAAAAAATGGAAATGCTGCATGAATTTTTAGGTGTTTGAGTCAATTGGATTAGAACCCAAGCTCAAACTTTTTTATCCAAAAACAAAGACCATCAAGGAGACTTTCATGAAAACATTCAAACTCAAAAAACTTCAACTCGCGTTGCTATCAGCGCTTTGCTTGGGCGCCTTCTCAGCACAAGCTGCTGATGAGGTTGTGATCGGCGACATCGACGACATGTCTGGACTCTACGCAGATGTGATCGGTGCTGGGGGTGTTGAGGCGGTCAAAATGGCCATTGCTGATTTTGGCGGCACCGTATTGGGTAAAAAAATCACCTTCATCAGTGCAGATCACCAAAACAAGCCCGATGTAGGCTCTTCAAAGTTCAGAGAGTGGTCCGACAAGAATGGCTTGAACATGCTCTTGGGTGGATCCAACACTGGGGTAAGTATCGCCATGGCGAAGGTGGCTGCAGAGAAAAAGATTCCTTTCATGGCCATTGGCGCGGGAGGTGCATCACTCACCAACGAGGACTGTACAGCTTACACCGTTCACTATGCCTATGACACCACATCCTTGGCCAATGGCACTGCCACGGTCATTACCCAGTCGGGTGGCAAATCATGGTATTTCCTAACAGCAGACTATGCGTTTGGTACCCAGCTGCAAAATGCAGCAACCAAAGTTTTAGGCGCGAATGGCGGAAAGTCACTTGGCGCAGTTCGAGTGCCGCTATCGGCGACAGACTTCTCTTCCTTTTTGCTCCAGGCCAAAGGCTCAAACGCCCAAGTACTGGGACTGGCCAATGCAGGTGCTGACTTCACCAACTCCCTCAAAGCTGCCAATGAATTTGGAATCACCAAATCCATGAAACCCGCTGCGCTTTTGGCTTTCATCAGTGACATTCACAGCTTAGGGCTGCAAACGGCACAAAACCTCTACCTCACCACGGGTTGGTATTGGGATAGCAACGAACAAACCAGGGCATTTGGTCGTCGCTTTTTTGAGAAGATGAAAAAAGAGCCCACCATGAATCAAGCCGCTTACTATTCAGCCACCATGACTTACTTGAATGCTGTGAAAGCGGCCAAAACGACTGACAGCGATCAAGTGATGGCTCAACTCAAGAAAATGAAAATCAACGACATGTTTGCCAAAGATGGCTACATTCGTGAGGACGGCGTGATGGTGCACGACATGTTTGTCATGCAAGTCAAAACACAGCAAGAATCCAAGTACCCATGGGATTACTACAAGTTGGTCAAGAAAATGTCTGGCGAAGAGGCCTTTGGACCTTTGTCTGATTCGACCTGCCCGTTGATCAAAAAGAAGTAACTTGCGCCAATCAACGTTCACCCTTCAGCTGTACCCAGGGTCCCATGTGACCCATGCGCATCTGAACGGTGAGTGAGGTCACATGAAACACTGTATTCAACCCAAACTCCAATTGAGATGAGCTCTGACTTATTTGGTATTCCGATCCAAGTTATTTTGGGTCAATTGTTGTTGGGACTCCTCAATGGTGGGTTCTATGCCCTGCTGAGTCTTGGACTGGCCGTGATATTTGGCCTGCTGGGAGTGGTCAATTTTGCACATGGCGCCTTCTACATGCTAGGGGCTTATGCGACTTGGATGCTTTTGGATTTCTTGGGTCTAAATTACTGGGCTGCTCTTGTGCTGTCCCCTCTTTTGGTGGGAATACTTGGGGTACTTTTGGAGAGACTTTTTCTCAAACACCTCTACAAAGTCAATCCCTTGTACGGACTGCTTCTCACCTTTGGTTTGGCATTGATCGCCGAGGGTGTTCTACGGGAAATGTTTGGTGCATCCGGTCAAACTTATCCCGTTCCAGAATTGCTCCAAGGTGCATTGGATGTGGGATTCATGATTTTGCCCATCTACCGCGTTTTTGTAATTGTGATGTGCCTGAGTGTGTGCTTCATCACTTGGTATTTGATCGAAAAGACCACACTGGGCTCGACGCTCAGGGCTGCCACTGAAAATGCCTCTTTGGTTCAAGCCTTCGGGATCAATGTGCCCAAGATCGTCATGCTCACCTATGGGGCTGGGGTAGGGCTTGCAGCCTTTGCGGGTGTCTTGTCCGCTCCCATCATTCAAGTCTCACCCCTGATGGGGTCGTCTTTGGTGATTGTGGTCTTTGCAGTCGTGGTCATTGGTGGCATGGGCTCAATTTTGGGAGCCATCTTGAGTGGTCTCACCCTTGGGGTCATCGAAGGATTTACCAAAGTGATTTACCCCGAGGCCTCAAACATCGTGGTCTTTGTCATCATGGCCATTGTGCTTTGTTGGCGTCCTTCTGGTTTTTTTGGTAAAGAGTAGATGATGCGATCCTTACAAAACATCTTCTATCTTCTCTTGTTGGCGCTTGGACTCTTGGCGCCTTGGCTAGGCGTTTACCCCGTGTATTTGATGACGCTCTATTGCTACGCCATCTTTGCATGCGCCTTCAATCTGATGCTGGGCTACAGTGGCATGTTGTCATTTGGTCATGCCGCCTATTTTGGCTTCTCCTCTTACGTCACCGCCTGGCTCATGAGCCAGCAAGGGTGGTCAGTCACCGCCGCTATTTTGGCCGGTATGCTGAGTGCATGCGTTTTGGGACTCGTCATTGGCTTCATCGCAATTCGACGCTCAGGCATTTACTTTGCCATGATCACCATGGCATTGTCTCAACTGGTTTATTTCGTTTGTTTGCAAGCCCCATTCACAGGTGGAGAGAACGGTCTACAAGGGGTTCCCAGAGGTGGCCTAGGCAATTGGGTCTCCTTTCAAAATGATTTAACCCTTTATTATTTTGTTTTTGCAATATTGGTTTTGGTTTTTTTATTCATTCAAAGGGTGGTTCACTCCCCCTTTGGTCAAGTCCTCAAAGCCATCCGAGAAAATGAAACACGGGCCTCATCTTTGGGTTATTTTGCCGACACACACAAATTGTTGGTGTTCGTGATTTCTGCCACCCTGTCTGGTTTGGCCGGCTCTCTCAAGTGCATCGTGCTTGGATTTGCAACCCTATCAGATGTGCTTCAGTCTACTTCTGGTGAAGTCATCTTGATGACCATGCTCGGAGGTGCAGGCACCTTCTTTGGTCCCATGCTCGGTGCTGGCATCATCGTTACATTGCAAGACATGCTGTCTGACCGCGTTGGCTCATGGGTGACGGTGATCATTGGCGCAATCTTTGTACTTTGTGTGATGGCCTTTAGAAGAGGCATTGTGGGTGAAGTCCTTCACTTCATTGACAAAAAAGAAAAAGACAAAACCCATTCCTCAAAGGGCTAAGACGCCCCTTCATCCAAGAGGCGGTAGGAAGCAATAGTCTCTACATCTTGCTAGGGGTTTTGAACAGATTGAAAACCCTCAAAAGCAAAACTTTACTTTCTGAAAGAAAAAAATTTTGTCTCTATGCATGC
>CAIKYO010000373.1 GCA_903831655.1 uncultured Burkholderiales bacterium | reverse complement strand
TCCAAGGGATATTTCGAGACGAGGATGAGTCAAATTTCTGGTCAAAGAGTATTTTCACCCCATCTCTCGCATTGGCGACAACGGTTTGGCCAGAACTACTGTAAGTGCCCACCTTCGGAAATGCGCTCCCAGACCACGTCAAGTGCCCGCCAGCCTTGCTTGTAGCGCCAAAGATTTCAAGAAATGTTGTGCGATCAATCTTTGGATCAGCACCTAGGAAGAGTGCAGAGCTGGGATTCCAATCGCCCAAAGTAATTTTTGAAGATTCTTGGGTTATGGAAAAACCCAATATTTTTTTGGCGTCAGCTACGCCTAACTCCCTTGCAATCGCAAGTTGAAGAGTGCGCCCAGATGATCCTGGGTCATGTGATGCACCTCGCCAATCCTGCTTCTCACTTCCCTGAACGAACCGAAAGAAGGTTTTCTCGATCAGTAATTGGGCCTCAGATCGTGCGAGGTCAGTCATTTCTACTCCCTGCGAGGTCCCCCCCAGCCATGAACATCTGACGCAAAACCTGACGAACTACTGGGACCGCCACGGCATTACCAATTTGTTTATATGCCTGGGCATTGCTGACTGAATCTGGAAACGAATATTCGGCTGGGAATCCTTGAAGCCTTAATCCTTCAGTAGGGGTAATTTTTCTCGGGGGCTCATTACCATCTCTCACTTTAATTAAAACTTCTGAACCATCTTTGTAATAGCGCGCCGAAATCGTATTTACGTACTTTGAATCCCTATCAAACAAGGAGTAACCAAAACCATTGCCATTCTGTCTGTGGCGCGCGAGCCTTCGTTTATGGCCAGCCCACAATTTTTCAGAGATTTGGTACTTCTCGATAAGACTCTTGGTGCTGCGTTCCAAAATACTTCGCAAGTGAACACTATCTCGGCCGTTGCCATCTCCTTCTGGAAATTTGAACCCTCTTTTCAATTTGTCGGCGTAAATCGCGACAATGAACAAGCGCTCTCGATTTTGGGGTACGCCAAAGTCACGTGCATTTAGGACCTTGACATTTACAACATAATTCAGTTTTTCGAGTTTTGAAACTATTACTTTTAAGGTTCGACCCTTGTCATGGCCTCTAAGCCCTTTGACATTTTCTAGAAGTATGTATTTTGGCTTGTGCCTCCTTACGATTCTTTCAATATCAAAAAACAAAGTTCCTCTAGTATCGCTGAAGCCCTTGCGCTTCCCAGCATGAGAAAATGGCTGACAAGGAAATCCGCCCATGAGTAAGTCATGCGGCGAAATTTCTGCTGCGCTCACTTTGGTGATGTCACCTCTAAAAGTTCTTTCAATTTCATCTTCGCGAAGCTCATTCAGATACCAAGTCCGATAAGTATTCCGAGCCCACTTATCAATTTCCGAGGTGAATACACATTCAGAATTGACTTCTTCTCGAAGCGACTCTATTGCGGTGCGGAAGCCGCCTATGCCGGCGAATAGATCTATGTAGGTAATGGTTTTCTTCATTTATTAGCTATTAATATGACACAGCATAGGTCGTTAAGTGAAAAAGGTAAAAGTGGGTCTCAACTCCAATTTGCTGGATACAGTCAAAAAGTCGACGAAGTCTTGGCTCTTGCTCACAAAAGAGCACTCCACTCTGCAGTATGGCGGTAATGATGGGCATGCCGATGAATTGGGTCATAGCTATGCCTACGATTCTACGGTGGCTAATCATGGCCAGCTTGACGTAGGTGATTGCATCGTCCTGTGGAATGGTTCTTTACTTCTTGGTATTAGTCGTGTGGACAGGATAAGCACTTCATTTGGGTCAAAGTCTCGCAATCGTTGCCCAAGATGCGGATCGACAAAAATTAGACTGCGAAAGTCGATTCTTCCTGTTTTCAGGTGCCAGCACCAATCTTGCGGTTTCGAATTTGACGAACCGATCCGCGAGAATCTGGAAGTCACCAGGTACGTTGCTCAGTATTCGGAGTCGTGGGGCTATTTCAGGGGAGAATCCACATCTCGAACTATTCGGAGCCTTGCAAAGTCACCACAATCGATTCAGTCAATAAGAGAGCTAAATCATCTGAAACTCATTGATTTTTTAGAACGGCACGAATCCAGTGAGTAGAAAGACCAATCAATAGTTCTAACCAGTTGCTAGCTTTATGCATCATGAGTCAGATTGTTGTCCTTCTAAGGAGTGGGTTAATTGACGAGCTACTGCCAATTCCAGACGAAATTATTTCTTCGGCTTTTCTAAAAGAAGTTCGTTCGATTGATGCGAGTCAGCTTCTCAACAAAGTACGACTCAGGAATCCTCTGGAAGAGGGCTCGCAAATTCAATTAGAAGTTGTCATTGACATTGGTGACGACCAAGAACTTTTAGAGAAATTTAGAGCTCAAACTCAATCCCAATTTGAACAATGCGCTTCCCAGCTTCTGGAGGACTTAGTTCGCAAGATCAGTGCCGACCTTTCAATTGAAGATATTTCACCGTATTTGTCGAGAGCAGATCTTGATGAAATAGATATTGGCGATGAAGGCGTGGAGCTCTCTGAAGTAGTTCACAGTGAGTGTTGCGGAGCCGAAGCCTTTGATGATGGAGAAGGATTGCTATTTTGCCCTGAATGCGGCGCATGTCTGCTCAATCTTCCAATTGGATTTGTCGGCTGTCCCGCATGCGGCTCCGGTGATATTGATTCTGGTGGTCATTGCGAGGTTTGCTTTGCATATGCAGGGAAGTCCATCGCACAGTGGGATCCCAGAGATGGCATCTAGTGGGGCCAAGTTTGATTTGAAGAGCTCATAGTTCATGGATATTTTGTTCCATTTTGTTCGGATATATGCTCCTGAGTTCTGCCACCTAATTTGCTAACAGGTAGCATTGCTTTTGCCGAAGAATGAGGGGAAAGCATGCCCGCAACTGTTGTAGTGGGGACTCAATGGGGTGATGAGGGCAAGGGTAAATTAACCGACCTTCTCGCTCGCGACATGGACCTCGTAGTCCGATACCAGGGTGGCCACAACGCCGGCCACCGAATCGTCGTAGAGGGCGAGGCTTTCGCCCTCCAGCTCGTAC
>CAIKYO010000372.1 GCA_903831655.1 uncultured Burkholderiales bacterium | reverse complement strand
TGACGGTTTTTTTGCCGCTGCGTGGGTGCGTGAGAGCTGAGCCAGAAATGAACCCTTTAATGCAGTGCCCAACCCCATTCAATTGAACACTAGGGGCTTGATTTAGAGAGGGGTGGGGCTAGAATGGAGCGAAATTATTTTTTCTCTCTGGGCGCCAAGCCTCAAGGTTCAAATCTGATATGTTGTCATTCAATCTTCCCCCCTTCCTCTACAACCTCTTGAGTGCATTGAACACCGGTTTGCTAGGAGGGGACTTGTGGACTGCTTTGTGGGTGAGCTTATTTTTTACGCACATCACCATTGCGTCTGTGACGATTTACCTGCACCGTCACCAAGCCCACCGTTCCATTGATTTGCATCCAGCCCCAGCCCATTTCTTTCGCCTTTGGTTGTGGCTCACCACCGCGATGCAAACCCGCCAGTGGGCTGCAATTCACCGCAAACACCACGCCAAGTGCGAGACAGCAGAGGATCCCCACAGCCCACAAACGCGTGGCATCAAAACGGTCTTTTGGACCGGTGCTGAGTTGTATGCCCAAGAAGCCTTGAACGATGAGACCATGGAGAAATATGGTCACGGCACACCCAACGATTGGCTCGAGCGCAATGTCTACACACGCTTTACTTGGCAAGGCGTCGCCTTGATGTTGATTGCAGACGTTGCATTGTTTGGCATGAAGGGTTTGGCCATTTGGGCCGTTCAAATGATTTGGATTCCTGTGACCGCAGCAGGCATCATCAACGGCATTGGTCACTACTGGGGATACCGAAATTTCGAAGCAGCCGATGCCAGCACCAACATCTTTCCCTGGGGTATCTTGATTGGTGGCGAGGAACTCCACAACAACCACCACACCTACCCCACATCGGCCAAGCTCTCCATTAAAAAGTACGAGTTTGATTTGGGCTTTGTCTACATCAAGATCTTGAGTGCGTTGGGTCTGGCCACGATCAAGAAAACGGCTCCCGTTTTGCACTTGGGTGAGGTGAGGGGTCAAGCCGATGAGAAAACACTGGAAGCCTTGATTGCCAACCGTTATGCCATGATGGCTCAGTATGCCAAGAGTCTCAGAGACGTGTACCGTCAAGACATCAAGGACTTGAACACCCGTGTTGAGGGTCAAGTCTTAAAGCTCAGCAAAAGGTGGTTGCACCGCGATTTGGACAAAGTGCCTGTCTTTGCCATTCCTGCCCTTGCCCAGGCCCGTGAGTTGATGCCTCGCATTGACACCATGATCCAAATGAGAGAAGAGTTGAGGTCTTTGTGGTTGTCAACCACCAAGTCGCGCGACCAACTCACTTTGGAGCTCCAAGAGTGGTGTCACCGTGCCGAGCAAAGCGGCATTGCTGCACTCAATGAATTTTCATTGCAATTGAGGGCTGTGAAAATCTAATTCAGCCCCCCAAGGGTTTGGTTTTAAGCCTTTGGGGGCTCCAGTGGACTGGCTCCTTAAAATCTGAGAGCCCAAGCAAAAAAAACCTGATGATCCACATGTGATCATCAGGTTTTTTATTGGAGAACAAAAAAGGGCCAAGAGTCTTGGCCCTAGAAACAGCTTATTTCAGCTTGGTCTCTTTGTACTCAACGTGCTTGCGAGCTTTGGGATCAAACTTCATGATCGCCATTTTCTCGGGCATGGTTTTTTTGTTTTTGCTGGTGGTGTAGAAGTGACCAGTACCAGCTGTTGATTCGAGTTTGATTTTCTCGCGTCCGCCTTTTGAAGCCATGATGGTGTCCTTTTAGTGAGGGTTTGAATCAAGCTTGACCACGAGCGCGCAAATCGGCGAGCACGGTATCAATCCCTTTTTTATCGATCAATCTGAGAGCGGCACTAGAGACGCGCAAACGGACCCAGCGGTTTTCTGTCTCAACCCAAAATCTGCGGTATTGCAAATTGGGCATGAAGCGACGTTTTGTTTTGTTGTTGGCGTGAGAAACGTTGTTTCCCACCATTGGGCCTTTGCCCGTGACTTGACATACGCGTGCCATATGGACACTCCTTCAAATAAACCGGTTGTTGCTCACGCAAGAACCTCACCTCGCCTTGTAGGGGGGCGGTATCCCCATGGTGTCCAAAGTTCAAGTGAGATCAAAAGCCAAAGCCTTCAATTCAGCCACTCAAATCAGTGAAGCCTTCGATTATAGCTCGTTTTAACCCTTAGAGTCTAGGCAAGAGCCGATGGAGCCCCCTTGAGGGCGCGTGTTTGGTTAAAAACACACGCTCAAAGGGGATGCATTTGAAAACTTTAGAATTAATTTTGCTCTAAGAAGCGCTGAGCATCCAAAGCGGCCATGCAGCCTGTGCCCGCACTGGTGATGGCTTGTCGATAAACGTGGTCTTGCACATCACCGGCTGCGAAAATACCCTCAACACTCGTCATCGTGGCAAATCCTTGCAAGCCACTGCGGGTCACGATGTAGCCATCTTTCATGTCAAGTTGACCTTTGAAGATGTCGGTGTTGGGTTGGTGGCCAATGGCGATGAAGCAGCCTTGCACGGACAGTTCAAGATTGACCTCAGGGGTGGGCAGGGTCGATTTGAGTTTGACACCGCTCACACCCGATGCGTCTCCCATGACCTCAAGGAGTTCGCGGTGCAAGTGAAGTTCAATTTTGCCTTCTTTGACTTTTTCCATGACCTTGTCGACCATGATGGGTTCTGCTTTGAACTTGTCTCGGCGGTGAATGAGGTGGACTTTGGTGGCGATGTTAGATAGGTACAAGGCCTCCTCGACAGCAGTGTTGCCACCACCCACCACACACACCGGTTGATCTCTGTAGAAAAATCCGTCGCAAGTGGCGCAGCCCGAGACACCACGTCCCATGAACTGGGTCTCGCTCTCCAGTCCCAAGTACTTTGCGGAGGCTCCTGTGGCAAGAATCAACGCATCGCACGTGTATGTGCCGGAGTCACCGATGAGTGTGAATGGCCTTTTTGAAAAATCCACTTGGTTGATGTGATCAAAGATCATTTTGGTGTTGAATCTCTCTGCATGCTCCAAGAAGCGTTGCATGAGGTCTGGACCTTGAACGCCATGAACATCGGCGGGCCAATTGTCGACCTCCGTGGTGGTCATGAGTTGTCCACCTTGGGCCATGCCGGTGATCAAGACGGGCTCAAGGTTGGCGCGAGCTGCGTAAATGGCGGCTGTGTAGCCTGCGGGGCCGGAGCCCAAAATCAGAACTTTGGCGTGTTGTGCTTGTGTCATGGTGGGAGATCAATCAGAAAGAAAACGAAGGGGGTGCGATCACATGGAGCGCTCATTTGGCTTGGTGTATCAAGGCCAAAAAGGCCATTTCATGGGGCCAGTTGAATGAAGGGTCAAAATAGACTTTGCCTGCAATTGATCAATTGTAGATAAAAAGCCATGTCCTTTGGGTTCAGTAGGGCCTTTTTGGAATTTCTTTGCAACACAAGCACTTGGAAATCGCGAAAGCTTCTAAAAAAGGGGAAAATTGCGCTTGATCGACCCCTACCAACCCATCCTCGGGGTTTAGACTGTTTCCAAAAGATGACCTATTCTCTCAATACCTTGACCCAAGACCGAAAAGACCGCATGGACTCGCCCCCGCTCACAGGCTTTAGGCGTTTCACACAAGAGATTGCACTGACTGTGGGTTTCGTTTTTTTGATTTTTTGGTTGATCTCCATGTTCACCCATCATGCTCAAGACCCGGCGTGGACCACCTCAGGCTTGGCCACTCGTCCCCTCAATTGGGGGGGAAAGCTTGGCGCTTGGATCAGCGACTTGAGTCTTTTTTTGTTGGGTTATTCTGTTTGGTGGGTCTACTTGGCTGGATTCACCAGTTGGGCTCGTGCGCTCATTGAACGAGTCAGGGCCGAGGGTTTGGAGGGAGCAGGTGAAGGCTCCGGTGGCTATGACTCGGCAAGCTCAGAGGTTGATCACACGCACTGGCTCTCCACACCTTGGTCCTTTTGGAGCGGTTTGGTTTTGTTGTTGGTCTCAAGCACTGGGTTGGAGTGGACGCGTCTTTACCGCATGGACAGTCAGTTGCCTGGACATTTTTCGGGCGGTGTTTTGGGATACTTGAGCGGCTCTTTTGGATTGAAGTGGATGGGCTTTAATGGCTCGGGTTTGATTTTCATCATCTTCATGGTTGTGGGATGTTCCTGGGTGTTTCGCTTTTCTTGGATTGAAGTGGCGGAGGCCTTGGGTGAGCGAGTGGACGATTGGATCAAGGTCTGGCAAGAAAGACGCGAGATTCAAGAGGACTTGGCCATGGGCCAAGCTGCTGCGAAGGAGCGAGATGAGACCCCTCACGAAACGCACGAAGTCCACATTGAGGCGCCTGCAGCGGTTTTGGCCCCCAAAGTGGTCTATGAGACCGAGGTCATTGAAGTGCCCAAAAGCACGCGGGTGGCCCGAGAGCGTCAAAAGCCTCTTTTTACCGATTTACCCGATTCCACATTGCCACAGGTAGATTTGCTTGACAGCACCTCCGTGAGGCAAGACACGGTGTCTCCTGAAACCCTTGAGATGACGAGTCGATTGATTGAGAAAAAACTCAAAGACTTTGGTGTTGAAGTGCGCGTGGTCGCTGCGGCTCCCGGACCCGTCATCACGCGCTATGAAATTGAACCTGCCACCGGTGTCAAAGGCTCGCAAGTGGTCAATTTGGCCAAGGACTTGGCGCGGTCCCTCAGCTTGATCTCCATTCGCGTGATTGAGACGATACCGGGTAAGAATTTCATGGCACTCGAATTACCCAATGCCCGCAGGCAGTCCATCAAGTTGAGCGAAATCTTGGGTTCACAAATCTACAACGAAGCGCGCTCCATGCTCACGCTGGGTTTGGGTAAAGACATCGTGGGCAATCCCGTGGTGGTGGATTTGGCCAAAATGCCCCACGTCTTGGTAGCCGGTACGACGGGTTCAGGTAAATCGGTGGGTATCAATGCCATGATTTTGTCGCTCCTCTATAAAGCTGAGGCACGCGATGTGCGCTTGATCATGATCGACCCCAAGATGCTTGAGATGTCGGTCTACGAGGGCATTCCTCATTTGTTGGCACCTGTGGTGACCGACATGCGGCAGGCCGCCCATGCCCTCAATTGGTGTGTCATTGAGATGGAGCGACGCTACAAATTGATGAGCAAATTGGGGGTTAGAAATTTGGCCGGATACAACGCCAAAATCGATGAGGCCTCCGCTCAAGAAACCTTCATCTACAACCCCTTTAGTTTGACGCCCGATTCACCTGAGCCCTTGAACCGTTTGCCTCACGTGGTGGTGGTGATCGATGAGTTGGCCGATTTGATGATGGTGGTGGGCAAGAAAATAGAGGAGCTCATTGCACGCTTGGCGCAAAAGGCCAGGGCTGCTGGTATCCATTTGATTTTGGCCACACAGCGTCCCAGTGTGGATGTGATCACGGGACTCATCAAAGCCAACATACCCACACGCATTGCATTCCAAGTGAGCTCCAAAATTGACTCGCGCACCATTCTTGACCAAATGGGTGCTGAGGCACTCTTGGGAATGGGTGACATGCTCTACATGCCCAGTGGCACAGGATTTCCCATTCGTGTGCATGGTGCGTTCGTGAGCGATGAGGAAGTGCACCGCGTGGTGAGTTACTTGAAAACTCAAGGTGCTCCCGATTACGTGGAAGGTATTTTGGAGGGGGGTGTGGTGGACGCTGAAACAGGGGAGGTGGATCTCTTTGGCGAGACCAGTGCGGAGAAAGATCCTTTGTACGATCAAGCTGTGGAAGTGGTGCTCAAAAATAGACGCGCTAGCATCTCCTTGGTACAGCGCCACTTAAAGATCGGCTACAACCGAGCTGCTCGCCTCGTTGAGGAGATGGAGAAAGCGGGCTTGGTGGGTGCGATGAGCTCGAGCGGACAGCGTGAGATTTTGGTGCCCGATCGCTCGACATGAAGCCCTATTCCAAGATGAGTTCTCAACTTTGCCTTTTCCCTCGCTTCCATTTTGCGCGATGGATGGTGTGCTTATGGTCTTTCATGGCCAGTGCTTTGGCGCATGCGGATGCGCTTGAGACCTTGGCTCTTTTTCTCAAGAGCACACCCAAAGTGAGCACGCATTTTGTGCAGACCGTGACCAATCCCAAAAAGCCTGGAGCTGATAAGGACGCAGCACCCAAAGTCAAAATCTCCAAGGGCAGTTTTGAATTCATCAGACCGGATCGTTTCCGTTTCGATTACACAACGCCTTACCCACAAACGATCGTGGCCGATGGGCACACCTTGTGGATCTATGACATTGATTTGGCGCAAATCACTTCCAAATCCGAGAGCGAGGCCTTGGCCAACACGCCAGCCTCCTTGATTGCTCGCTCCAATGACATCTCTGAATTGTCCAAAGCTTTTGTGCTCGAGCCGCAAAGCAACGCAGACGGCTTGGAGTGGGTCAAGGCCACACCTCGTGTGAGCGATGGGCCCATTCAATTCATTCGCTTGGGACTCAAAGCGAACTCCATCGGTGTGCAGTTGTCTCGTTTGGAAATGCTTGACGCCTTCAATCAAAGCTCGACACTCACGTTTGATGACTTTCAAATCAATCCCAGCGCTTTGAGTGCACAGCGCTTTGTCTTTAAACCACCTCCGGGTGTTGAGGTGATCAAGCAATGAGTGAGTCGCTCTTTGAGTCCGAAGGCCTCAAAGCGCCAAAGGGCACTGAGCCTTTGGCTGAGCGACTTCGGCCCAAAACCCTGGAAGATGTGATTGGGCAAACCCATTTGTTGGCACCGGGTCGCTCTTTGAGGGTGGCGCTTGATAAGGGGCTCGTTCACAGTTGCATTTTGTGGGGGCCGCCTGGTGTGGGCAAGACCACTTTGGCGCGCTTGATGGGCAAGTGCTTTGACGCACAATTTCTGATGATCAGCGCCGTCTTGGGTGGGGTCAAAGAAATTCGTGAAGCCGTTGATCTCGCTCGCGCTCATCAACTCACCCACCCAGGGCAAAGGACGGTGGTCTTTGTCGATGAGGTGCACCGATTCAATAAATCGCAGCAAGATGCTTTTTTGCCGCACGTGGAGTCTGGTCTTTTGACTTTCATAGGTGCTACCACCGAGAACCCCTCCTTTGAGGTTAACTCGGCCTTGCTTTCTCGAGCCCAGGTCTATGTCTTGGAGCCCTTGAATGAATTGGATTTGAAGCGCTTGTTTGAAAAAGCCACTCTAGAGGTGCCAATGCCTGCCTTGCAAGAGGACGCACTCAATCGGCTTTTGTCTTACGCAGACGGAGACGCAAGGAGACTTCTCAACACGGTGGAGATGATCTCCAACTTGAACGAACAAGGTGGCGCACTGCGTTCGGAGTCCTCTCCGCAGATCGGCTCATTGGCGTGGCTTGAACACACCTTGGGTGAGCAAATGAGAAGGCACGATAAAGGAGGCGAACAGTTTTATGACACCATCAGTGCGCTTCATAAATCGGTGCGCGGCTCAGATCCCAATGCCGCCTTGTATTGGTTTGCGCGCATGTTGGATGGGGGTGTCTCTGCCCAATACATCTCAAGAAGGCTGGTTCGCATGGCCAGTGAGGACATTGGTTTGGCAGACCCCAGGGCGTTGGGATTGGCCCTGGACGCGGCACAAGCCATGGAACGACTGGGTTCTCCGGAGGGTGAATTGGCGCTCGCTCAATGTGTGGTTTATTTATCGGTAGCGCCCAAATCCAATGCGGTCTATCAAGCGTTCAATGAGGCCAAGAGATTTGTCAAACAAGATCAAACGCGTGGCGTACCGCTTCGCCTTCGCAATGCGCCCACCCAACTCATGAAGAACTTGAAGTATGGCCAAGCCTATCGCTACGCTCACGATGAGCCAGAGGCTTTTGCTGCGGGTGAGCATTATTTTCCCGATGACTTGCCCTCCCAGCACTTTTACCAACCTGTTGGACGCGGCATGGAGATCAAAATCGCTGAAAAGCTTGCCCACCTTGAAGCCCTGAATGCTCAAGCCCGAAGCCGAACCAAAGAGGGGTCTGGTCAATGACTTCTGAGAAGATCATGAAAAACAAGAGGTGGTGTTGATGGATGTTTTGGGTCAACAGCTCATCAATGGATTGGTCATGGGCAGTCTTTATGCCTTGGTCGCGTTGGGTTACACCATGGTTTACGGGATCATCAATTTGATCAATTTTGCACATGGTGAAGTCTTGATGGTGGGCGCCATCGCGAGTTGGGCTGTGATGGAGTTTTTTGCAGAGTACACACCCACAATGCCCCTTTGGGTGGCTTTTTTGATCTCCATAGGGGTCAGCGCTTTGGTGTGCGCTTTGATCAATGTGGCCATCGAGAGGTTGGCTTATCGCCCCTTGAGAAACGCGCCTAAGTTGGCGCCCCTGATCACAGCCATTGGGGTGTCCATTCTTCTCCAAACTTTGGTGATGATCCTCTTTCGACCCACCTACAAGTCCTACCACAACCCCTTGCCAAGCGAGCCATTGAGCTTGGGGCCTTGGGTGATCACTCCCACACAAATCACCATTTTGGTGGTGACGGCCTTTCTTTTATTGGCACTCAATTTATTGGTCAATCACACCGCTTTGGGCCGCGCGATGAGGGCCACCTCTGAGAACCAAGCCATGGCCAGTTTGATGGGGGTCAAGGTCGACCGAATCATCTCGTGGACCTTTGCCATTGGCGCTGTGTTGGCCGCTGTCGCTGGGGTCCTTTGGGCTGCCAACTTTGGCACCGTCCACCATGCCATGGGCTTCATGCCAGGTCTTAAAGCATTTACCGCGGCGGTGCTGGGTGGGATTGGCAATTTGCCAGGTGCAGTGCTGGGTGGGCTTTGCTTGGGACTCATCGAATCGATTGGTTCGGGTTATTTGGGAGCCCTGAGTGGCGGCGTGCTGGGCAGTCAATACAGCGACATATTTGCCTTTGGTGTTTTGATCATCATGCTTACTTTGAGGCCTGCTGGTCTCTTGGGTGAGCGTGTGGCTGAGAGAGCTTGAGGACAAGAGATGATGAACCTCAATCAACTCAACCACCGCACGCAGCGCATTGTGTTTGCGATATTGGTGCTGTGCTTGCCGCTTGTGCTGCAGACTTTTGGCAATGCGTGGGTGCGCATTTTGGACATGGCGTTGATCTATGTGTTGTTGGCACTGGGACTCAACATTGTGGTGGGATTTGCCGGCTTGTTGGATTTGGGTTATGTGGCATTTTTTGCGCTCGGCTCCTACCTTTATGCATTGCTTGCCTCGCCTCAATTGCTGGACACCTTTCCTCAGTTGGCCGTGTACTTTGAGAACGGATTGCACACCCCGTGGTGGTTGGTGATGCCCCTTGCTGCATTGCTTGCTGCCTTCATGGGCGCACTCCTAGGAGCGCCCACCTTGAAGCTCAGAGGGGACTACTTGGCCATTGTGACGCTGGGTTTTGGAGAAATCATTCGGGTATTTGTGAACAATTTGGATCAACCCATCAACATCACCAATGGGCCCAAGGGGCTGGGGAGCATTGACCCGATCGTGCTGTTTGGACATCCCTTGTCTAAAAAAATTGAATTCTTTGGGGTGTCATGGCCGGGTGTGGTGCAGTACTACTATTTCTTTTTGTTGGTGGTGGTGATTTTTGTGATTCTGTGCTCAAGACTGGAGCACTCGCGCATTGGACGTGCTTGGATGGCCATCCGTGAGGACGAGATTGCAGCGCAAGCGATGGGACTGAACACACGCAACTTGAAATTGTTGGCCTTCGCTTTGGGAGCCTCCATGGGGGGCGTGGGTGGGTGTTTGTTCGCGGCTTTTCAAACCTTCATCTCTCCTGAGTCCTTTGGACTCATGGAGTCGGTCATGATTGTGGCGATGGTGGTGCTAGGGGGTATTGGGCATTTGCCAGGTGTGATCCTGGGTGCGGTGCTCTTGGCGTCTTTGCCTGAGGCATTGCGCTTTGTGGCCGCCCCTTTGCAAAGCATCATGGGTGAGCGGGTGGATGCTTCTATTTTGAGGCAGTTGTTGATTGCGCTCACCATGATATTGGTCATGTTGATGCGCCCCCAAGGACTGTGGCCCAAGTCCTTTCAGCTCTCTCGCAAAAATCTATCCAGTGAAAAACCTGCCCAGGAGCCTCAGCCATGACGCGCTCCAACTCTTTGCTGAGAGTCGTGGGTGTTGAGAAACACTTTGGTGGGTTGCACGCACTCAAAGGCGTTGATCTGAGCATTGAAAAGGGCTCCATTCACGGTCTCATTGGACCCAATGGGGCGGGAAAGACCACGCTCTTTAATGTCATCACGGGCCTTTATAAAGCCGATCAGGGTGAGTTTTATTTTGAGGGGATGCCTTATGAACCCAGCTCCGTGGCCCAAGTGGTCAAGAGTGGTGTAGCGCGCACGTTTCAAAACATTCGGCTCTTTAAGAACATGACGGTACTCGATAACGTCAAAGTGGGACTCCACACCCAAACGCACTCGGGCGTTTGGGCAGCGCTCTCCCAAAACCTGGCCAATCGCAAGGAAGAGGCCAACACCATCGAGAAAGCCCAGGCTTGGCTTGACTTTGTGGGTTTGAGTGGACACGCCAATGAGCCCGCGCACAGTCTGAGCTATGGCGACCAAAGGCGACTGGAGATTGCCAGAGCGTTGGCCACGAACCCCAAGTTGTTGGCGCTCGATGAGCCAGCGGCAGGCATGAATGCCTCTGAGAAGATCACCCTCAAAGCTTTGATTTTAAAGATTCAAAGCTCAGGTGTGACGGTGCTCTTGATTGAACACGATGTGAAGTTGGTGATGGGTTTGTGTTCCTCACTCAGTGTGCTCGATGAGGGGCGACTGATCTGTGAAGGCCCTCCCAAAGAGGTGCAAGTCAACCCCAAAGTGATTGAGGCCTATCTGGGCCTTGGGAGTGTGCCCCATGTTGAGTGAAGCGTTGAGTCCTGACTTAAAAGAGGCGTCACTCTCGAACGAGCCCATGCTCAAGCTCTCCAATTTGAGTTTGAGCTATGGAGACATCAAAGCTCTAAAGGGCGTTGATTTGGAGGTCAGAAGAGGCGAGTGTGTGAGCCTCATTGGCTCCAACGGAGCGGGTAAAACATCCTTGTTAAAGGCCATCACCAAATTGTGTGCCAGTCGCTTTGATGCACTTCAATTTGAGGGGCAAGACCTCTCTGCTTTGGCGAGCAGTGATTTGGTGGGACTTGGACTGGTGATGGTTCCTGAGGGCAGAGGGGTGTTTTCTCGCATGACGGTGCTTGAGAATTTGCTCATGGGTGCGTATGTGAGAGCAGACGCGCTCTCGGTCCAAGAGGACGTGGAGCGCATGATGGCGCTTTTTCCAAGGCTTAGGGAGCGTGTGTCTCACCTGGCAGGCTATCTGTCGGGGGGCGAGCAGCAAATGCTCTCCATGGCCAGGGCGCTGATGGCGCGCCCCCGCATGATGCTCTTGGATGAGCCCTCCATGGGACTCTCGCCCATCATGGTTGAGAAAATCTTTGAAGTCATTGGTCAACTTCGTTCACAGGGGATGACGATTTTGTTGGTTGAACAAAACGCCATGCGTGCTCTGGAAATGGCAGATCGAGGCTATGTGATGGACTCGGGTCTGATTACCCTTGAGGGGCCCGCTCAAAGCTTGTTGCACAACCCCAGTGTGCAGGCCGCTTATTTGGGGCTGGGCGACTGAGAAGACTCATGCCCTTGTTTTGTCTGCAAGGTGTGCTTTTTCGGGTCAAGCGTGTTTGTCAGCCTCAGAGGTGAAGGCGTCGGCGTAGAAAGCTTCTTCAGGCAAATGCGCTTTTTGTGTGAAATCTCTTTTGGCCGATTCAATCACGATGGGGGCTCCACAAGCGTAGACCTCCATCTCACTCATGTCGGGGTGATCATCCAGGGCTGCCAAATGCACAAACCCGCCTCGACCCTTCCAATTCGTGCCCTCTTTGGGTTCTGAGAGGACAGGGACAAAATGCAAATTGGGCAAGCGCTTTTGCGCCTCTTTGATCCAATCCATCATGTACAAGTCTTGTGCATCTCTTCCCCCCCAGTAAAGACTCATTGCACGAGGTACATAGGGCATGCTCGGCTCGGGGGGGCTTTGGCTGGCCTTGGTTTGTTCAAGCTCAATCGATTCAATCAATGCTTTGATGGGGGCAAAGCCCGTGCCTGATGCGAGAAAGAGAATGGGCTTGTTGCTCTTGCGAAGGAAAAAACTCCCCATGGGCCCTTCAATGCGCAAAATTTCTTTTTCTTTTAATTTGCCAAAGACATGTTCTGTAAAGAGTCCGCCAGGCAAATGTCGAATGTGCAGCTCAATGAATTGTGTGGGTGCACTCAAGTTCTCGTGGTGGAGCAGCAAAGGCTTGGCGTTTGCAATGGAGTAGCTGCGCTTGTGGCCATCTTTCAGTAAAAAGTCAATGTACTGTCCGGGTAGGTATTCAAAGGAATCGGAGGCGGGCAGTTGCAGTTTGACCCGCATCACGTCTGGGGCAAGCTTTTCAAAGCTCGTGACTCGCACTGGCATTTTCTTGACCGCTGGCAGACCCACTTCCATCACCTGTTTGACTTGCAGCACCAAATCGCTTTGGGCTGTGGCGCAACAAGTGAGCACATAGCCCTCCTTTTCCTCTTGGGCTGAGAGGGCCTTGACTTGATGGGGGCCGTGGCTGACCTCACCCTCAATCAATTTGCACTTGCACGATCCACAAGCGCCATCTTTGCAGCCATAAGGCAGAGCAATGCCAGCCTCTAGCGCACTTGCAAGCAAGGTGAGTCCTGCCTCGTTTTTAAAGCTTCGATCACTGGGTTTCAAGGTGATGTTAAAAGGTATCATATCGTGAGCATTCGTTGTCTTGGTGGACAATGGGGTTTGTGTCGTTTTTCTCAGGTATTGAATTTTGCCCTCAAATCAAGCTCCTTTGGGCGCGCGGCCCGCAGTCTTTAGAAAATCACGCCTTTTGGTGGTGGGATGTGGTGACGTGGGTCAAAGGCTTTTGAAGCTTTTGGGCTCGCGTTGGAGGGTCTCGGTGCTCACCAGCGATCCAACAAAGGTCACCTCCTTCAGGGCCCAAGGTGTGCGTGCCTTGGTGGGCAATTTGGATGCGCCTCCAACTCTGGCACGCCTGAGTGGTTTGGCCACCCGGGTGGTGCATTTGGCGCCTCCTGCCTCAGAGGGAGAGGCGGATCTGAGAACCCGAAACTTGCTTCAAATGTTGCATTTGAGGAGTGCACCTGCTCATGTGGTCTACGCATCGACCTCGGGCGTGTATGGAGACTGTGGGGGGGAGTGGGTAAGTGAGCTGCGTAGCCCCAAGGCCATGTCCCCCAGAGGTGCCAGGCGAGTGGATGCAGAGCGCCGAGTGCGCCACTTTGGTCGACTCAAAATGGGATCCACCAAAACGGCGGTATTAAGGATTCCTGGTATTTACGCTTTGGACCGCGTGGGCGGTACGCCCATTGAAAGACTCAAAAAGGGCTTGCCCGTTTTAAAGCCTGAGCATGACGTCTACACCAATCACATTCATGCAGATGATTTGGCGCGGGGTGTTTTTCGCGCCTTGTTCCTTCAAAGCACAATGAGAGCGTTCAACCTCAGTGATGACTCACAACTCAAGATGGGGGAGTACTTTGCTTGGGCTGCCCAAGCTTTTGGATTCCCGAGTCCACCTCAGATGGACCGAGAAAGCATTCAATCTCATTTGTCTCCCATGCAGTTCAGTTTCATGCAGGAGTCCAGAAGGCTTTTGAACCTTCGCATGAAAAGGGAGTTGAGGTTGGTCCTGCGCTACCCCACCATCCAAGACGGTTTGAGCCCCAAGGGGTGAGGCAACTTCAAAGAGACTTGGGGCGTTGAGCTCCCACCAAGCACTAGGACTTGGAGGGAGTCGAGAAGACCTTGGAGGCCTCTTGTGGCAGGCATCTCCAGTATTGAGGACTCGCGCTCACGTGCCCATTCAACTGAGCGGCTGCCTCCCAAGGCCAGCGGGGTTTGTACAACAGCACTCGAGCGATTGCGATCATGTCGGCTTGACCCAATTCGAGAATGGATTGGGCTTGTTCGGGCGTGGTGATGAGGCCCACTGCCATGGTGGGCAGTTGAGAAGTCTTTTTCACCAAATTTGCAAACTCCACTTGGTAGCCAGGTGTGGGCACAATTTTTTGTTGGGGCGACAAGCCCCCTGAGGAAATGTGCGCAAAGTCTGCGCCCAGGGATTTGAGTCTCACGCACAATTGAGCGGTCTCCTCTGGGGTCCATCCCCCGTCCACCCAATCGGTGGCAGAGATGCGCATGCCCACAGGTCCAGAGAACACCTCTCTCACCGCTTTGAACACTTCAAGCGGAAAGCGAATGCGACCCTCAAAGTCTCCACCGTACGCGTCTTGTCGTTGGTTGGACAAGGGCGAGAGAAATTGGTGAAGCAAGTAGCCGTGGGCAGCATGCAGTTCAATCACATCGATGCCCATGTCTTTTGCTCTTTTGGCTGCACTTACAAAGTCGGCAATGATGCGGTGCATTCCGTCAGAGTCCAAGGCTTTGGGGTCGGAGTCATTGGGGTTGTGTGGCACTGCACTGGGTGCCACGGTGCTCCATCCACCTTCGCCAAGAGTCAATTGAGCGCCTCCCCTCCAAGGGGCTGCACTGGAGGCTTTGCGCCCTGCGTGTGAGAGCTGAATGGCGACAGGGGTGGGAGGCGCCAACTTTCTGGCTCGCCCCAAGTGATCAGACAAAGCCTGTGCACACGCCTCATCAAAAAGTCCCAAACAATGAGGTGTGATCCGTCCCTCGGGGTTCACGCCCGTGGCCTCAATGGTCATCAGCGCAGCGCCTGAATTCAACAATTGGGTCCAATGGGCCAAGTGCCAATCGGTGGCATGTCCACCCTCAGCTGAGTATTGACACATGGGGGCCACCACAATGCGATTGGCCAAGTGAAGGGGTCCCTTGGGAGAGCTCAGTGTGAGAGGGGAGAAGAGTTGAGACATTTGAGAACACTCCAGACAATCGATGCGGAAAAACTCACTTGAGTTTACTCCTTCCAAATGGAAACAGTGGAGAGCTGATGCGGCACAAAAAGTGCCAAGGCGCCAAGGCACAGTGCCTGGGCCCGCGCTCAATGGAGATCATGAGGGGTAAAAGTTTGAATCAAGCACAGAACAATTATGTCCGACTCGCTCTTGGGGTTTGTGGGTTCAAGCTTAGAATCCACAAATGGTGCCGAAGGCCGGAATCGAACCGGCACGGTGTTTTGCACCGGCAGATTTTGAATCTGCTGCGTCTACCTATTTCGCCACTTCGGCTAAAGTGTTGAGAACAGTATTATGACATATTCGCGGGTGATTTATCCAACTTTGGAACAAGCCATTGGAAATACTCCTTTGGTGGCCATGCAACGCTTGAATGCGGACCTCTTAAAAGCCCGAGGAAATGTGGTGCTTGGCAAGTTGGAGGGCAACAATCCAGCCGGTTCGGTGAAAGATCGCCCAGCCCTGTCCATGATTGCCAGAGCCCAAGAGAGAGGGCAGATCAAGCCCGGTGACACGCTGATTGAGGCGACATCGGGCAACACAGGCATTGCCTTGGCGATGGCCGCTGCCATCAAAGGGTATCGCATGATTTTGATCATGCCTGAGGATCTCTCTATTGAGCGTGCACAGACCATGAAAGCCTTTGGTGCAGAGCTCATTTTGACGCCCAAAGCGGGAGGCATGGAGCATGCACGGGACTTGGCGCTGGACATGCAGTCCAAGGGCTTGGGACACGTGCTGGATCAATTTGCCAATGCAGACAATCCCCGCATTCACTATGAGACCACGGGACCCGAGATTTGGAGAGATACGCAGGGCCAAGTGACCCACTTTGTGAGTGCCATGGGCACCACAGGCACCATCACCGGTGTGTCTAAGTTTTTGAAAGAAAAAAATCCCAATGTTCAAATCATTGGGGCACAGCCCAGCGAGGGCTCAAGGATTCCAGGCATACGCAAATGGTCTGAGGCCTACATGCCCAAAATATACGATCCAACCCATGTGGATGAATTGGTGTATGTGAGCCAAAAGGATGCCGAGCAATTGTGCGTAGAGATGGCCAAAACCGAGGGGCTCTTTGCGGGCGTTTCTGCAGCGGGTGCTTGTTGGGTGGCCATGGAGATAGCCAAGAGAGTTGAAAATGCAACCATCGTCTTCATCGTCTGTGACCGGGGAGACCGTTATTTGTCGACCGGATTGTTTCCTGCTTGAATGGGCATGGGTCGATGAGTGATTTTAAATTTTGTCCCCACTGTGCCTCCCCACTCGCGTGGACTGAGCGCATGGAAGACGGGGGACCTAAGATGCGAAACGCTTGCACCTCGTGTGAGTTCACGCATTGGAACAACCCCACACCCGTCTTGGCGGCCATTGTGGAGTGGCAAGGACAAATCGTTTTAGCCAGGAACGCCGCATGGCCCACGGGTCGTTTCGCGCTGATCACCGGTTTCATGGAGGCGGGAGAGGACCCCGAGGAGGGCATTCGCAGAGAAATTTTTGAGGAAACTCACCTCGAAGCCAGCCAACTGAGTTTGGTGGGTGTTTATGAGTTCATCAAGAAAAACCAACTCATCATTGCCTACCACGCCAAAGCGGAGGGTCAAATCGAACTCAGCCCCGAGCTCCTTGAGTACCGTTTGTACCGCCCCCAAGACATCGTGTGCTGGCCTGCAGGGACTGGCTATGCTGTTGCAGATTGGCAACGCAAGCTTGGCATTGAGCCCGTGTTCAAGTCCTGGGAGGAACGTGGACTTTGATCTCCCAATCTCCCCAAAGCTCAAGCGCTAGACTATGATGCCCCTCTTACTCAAGTTTCAATAGATTTCATGAACATCAACCTCGAACTCGACACCCGTGGGCTCAACTGCCCACTGCCTATTTTGAAGACCAAAAAAGCTTTGGCCTCCATGCAAAGTGGAGAGCTGTTGAAAATCGTCTCAACCGATGGTGGGGCGCTCAGAGACTTCCAAGCTTTTGCCAAGCAAACGGGGCATGAACTTGTGTCCCAAAGTGAAAACGCTGGAGAGTTTGTGTTTGTGCTCAAGCACAAGTGAGCTCATCAAGATATGAGCCAAGCGCTTGATCTGGGTGATCAAGCGGTGCGGTTTTTTAAATACGCATCAAACTCTTTGGCCACTTCGGGGTGCTTGAGCGCCAATTCAACAGTGGCTTGAAGAAAGCCCAATTTGGAGCCGCAATCGAATCGGCGTCCTTGGTAGTCATAGGCCAGCACACCCTCTTGGGACAAAAGACCTGAGATGCCGTCGGTGAGTTGAATCTCTCCTTGTGCACCTTTGCCCGCGGCTTGAATGCAGGAGAAAACTTGGGCGCTCAGGATGTAACGTCCCGCAACAGCGAGTCTAGACGTGGTGTCTTGTGCTTTGGGCTTTTCAACGATTTTTCCCACCTGAGTGAGCCCTTTGCTAACGGGTGTGCCACTCACAATGCCGTAGCGATGTACTTGCTCTGAGGGGACCTCTTGTACGGCGAGCACAGACTGACCTGTTTGTGCGTAAATGTGCGCCATTTGACTCAAAATACCGGGGCCTCCTTCAAGGCCAATCATCAAGTCATCGGCCAAGAGCACCGCAAAGGGTTCGTCTCCCACCAATTTTTCTGCACAAAGTACAGCATGTCCCAAGCCCAGTGCCCGGGGTTGACGAATGTATGAGCACAGCATGTCTGAGGGTTGTACCTCTCGGATCAAATCCAACAAGGCTGCTTTGCCCGCCATCTCGAGTTCATTCTCCAGCTCGTAGGCGGTGTCAAAGTGGTCTTCAATGGCGCGCTTGGAGCGGCCCGTGACAAAGATCATGTGGCGAATGCCTGCCTCATAGGCCTCTTCGACAGCGTATTGAATGAGGGGCTTGTCCACAATGGGCAGCATTTCTTTGGGCTGGGCTTTGGTGGCGGGCAAGAAGCGAGTGCCCAATCCAGCGACAGGAAAGACGGCTTTGTTCAACGGTTTAACGGGTGAGGTGTTCAAGTGCCGATTCCTTTAATGGGGGTGAGACAAGCAAGAGTTTAGGCGTGTGTTCAAGGTTCAACCCAGCATCAAGCGCTCAGCAACTTCAATTGATCTTGCACCTTTTGATGTGCTTCGGTGAAGGCTGAGATGCGAGCTCGTTCTTGTTCAATGACCTTGGGTGGGGCTTTGGCCACAAACGCCTCGTTGCTGAGCTTGGCTTGTGCCTTGGTGATCTCTGAGTCCAGTCTGGCAAGCTCCTTGGTGAGTCTGGCACTCTCGGCTTCTTTGTCGATGGGCACAAAGAGGCACACTTGGCTGGAGCCCAAAACTGCTACAGGCGAGAGGCGACTCACCTCTTGGAAGGCGGCCTCATTGGAGAGCACTTTGACTTCACTCAATTTGGCCAAGCTCATGAGCACGTTTGAGATGTCACTCACAAATTGGGCCTCCTCTTCGCTCGCTACCAAGACATGCAAGGGCACCCGTTGAGCGGGTGAGAGGGTCATTTGACCTCTTAAATTGCGACATCCCTCCACCCAAATTTTGAGGCTTGCCATGTGGGCTTCGGCTTTTTCATCGATTCGATTCAGTTGGGCCTCGGGGTAACTTTGAATGCTCACCGACTGCTCTTGGGGGTTGCTGGGAAAGCGGTTGGCCACAGGAGCCACCTTTTGCCACAACTCCTCGGTGATGAAGGGAATCAAGGGGTGTGCGAGTCTGAGGATGGTCTCCAAAGATCTGATCAAGGTGCGTCGTGTGGCGCGGGCCTGTGAGGGCGTACCGGTTTGAATTTGTACCTTGGCGATTTCCAAGTACCAATCGCAAAACTCATTCCAAACAAATTCATAGATTAAATTGGCCGCCAAATCCAAGCGGTACTCGGCAAAGGCCGTCTCCACTTGGGCTTCTACGCGTTGAAAGCTCGAGGTGAGCCAACGATCGGCTTGAGAAAAGGAGAGGTAGCCGTGAAAGGGTTGACCCACGGCACATTCGGCCTTGGTGTGCTCCTCAAGGCCACAATCTGCGCCTTCACAGTTCATGAGCACAAAGCGGGTTGCGTTCCAGAGTTTGTTGCAAAAGTTTCTATAGCCCTCGCACCTTTTGGGATCGAAATTAATGCTCCTACCCAAGGATGCGAGTGCCGCAAAGGTGAATCGCAAGGCGTCTGCGCCGTAAGCTGGGATGCCTTGGGGGAACTCTTTTTCTGTCGCTTTTCTCACCTGCGGTGCGGTCTCTGGGCGACGCAGGCCCGTGGTCCGCTTCTCAAGCAAGGGGGCGATCTCAATGCCGTCGATCAAATCCACGGGATCGAGCACATTGCCCTCGGATTTGGACATTTTTTTGCCCTGTGCATCTCTGACCAGACCATGGATGTAGACGTGCTTAAAGGGCACTTTACCGGTGAAGTGCGTGGTCATCATGATCATGCGAGCCACCCAAAAGAAGATGATGTCGTAGCCCGTCACGAGCACAGAGCTTGGAAGGTACAAATCAAAATCCTCACCCCCTTTGGGCCATCCCATGGTGGAGAAAGGCACCAAAGCGGAGCTGAACCAGGTGTCGAGGACATCGGGGTCGCGCTTTAAGGTTTTTCCAGGAGCCTGGGCTTGTGCCTCCTCTGGCGAGTTGGCCACATAGATGTTGCCCTCTTCGTCGTACCAAGCGGGTATTTGATGGCCCCACCACAACTGCCGAGAGATGCACCAGTCTTGGATGTTTTTCATCCATTGGTTGTACGTGTTGATCCAGTTCTCAGGCACAAAACGCACTTGGCCTGATTCGACCGCGTGGATGGCTTTTTGCGCGATGGACATCCCTGTGCTGTCACCATGGGCCACTTCGCTCATGGCGACAAACCATTGGTCTGTGAGCATGGGCTCGATCACTTGTCCAGTTCTCTCGCAGCGAGGCACCATCAAGGTGTGGGCTTTGATCTCAACCAAGAAGCCACCCGCTTCCAAGTCCTTCACAATTTGAGTTCTGGCCACAAAGCGGTCCAGTCCTTGGTAGGCTTGGGGTGCTTTTTCATTGATCGTTGCATCTAAATTCAAGATGCCAATGATGGGTAACTTGTGGCGCTGACCCACAGCAAAGTCATTGACGTCGTGGGCGGGTGTGACTTTGACGACACCGGTGCCAAATTCGACATCCACATAATCGTCAGCGATCACAGGGATCGTGCGATCACAAAGGGGCAGATGCACTTGTTTGCCAATCAAATGGGTGTAGCGAGAATCACTGGGATTGACCATGACAGCCACATCACCCAAGAGGGTTTCAGGGCGGGTGGTGGCGACCACCATTTTTTCATTGGAGCCCACCACGGGGTAGGCGATGTGCCACAAATGACCACTTTCCTCGTGGCTCTCGACCTCTAGGTCTGAGACGGCTGTTTTGAGCACTGGGTCCCAGTTCACCAATCTCTTGCCTCGGTAGATCAACCCTTCTTTGTAAAGCCTCACAAAGGCCTCACTCACCACTTCGCTTCGCACCGCATCCATGGTGAAGTACTCTCTAGACCAATCGACACTGGCGCCCATTCGGCGCATTTGTTGGGTGATGGTTTTGCCGCTTTTCTCCTTCCACTCCCAGACTTTCTCAGTAAAGAGCGCTCTGGAGTGCTCCGGCGTGTCGCCAAGCGTTTGTCTGGCAAGTCCCTTTTCTTGGAGTTGGCGCTCGACCACGATTTGAGTGGCAATCCCGGCGTGGTCCGTGCCTGGAATCCAAGCCGTGTTAAAGCCCTTCATGCGGTGGTAGCGCGTCAAACTGTCCATGATGGTTTGGTTGAACGCATGCCCCATGTGCAATGTGCCTGTCACATTGGGAGGGGGCAATTGAATGGCAAAAGATTCCTTGTCTAAATTGGCTTTTTGCGTGCCTTTGAAACCCGCGACCGCATAGCCTCTTTTCTCCCACTCTGGACCCCAATGGGCTTCGATGTTGGCGGGCTCAAAGGACTTTGATAAGCTCTCCAGTCCAGGTTGTTGCTTGGGCTGGGGAGTGCTTGAGTCGTCGGAATGGACAGAGTTCATGGGGTTGGGTGATGAGTACAGAAAGGGTTGAATTCACATGAGACCCAGTGGGTCCCAAATTGCGATGCCAAAGCTCAAAACGCCCGCTTTCAGGGGCGCTTGAAGAACAATCCATCATTTTACGTGCAACGGCTTGGAAGCACGGGCACAGCGAAAAAAAGTGAACCTGAGGTTTTGGGGGGTTTGGAGTTGATTTTAAGGGCTCAATAGTCCGATTCATTCAAAGGTTGAGCGCCACCTCATTGGACACAAACGCTCAAAAGCGGTAATCTCAGACGGGTTCTTGAACCATGACCCCGAGTTCAAGCCTTGGATTTACCCCCACTTATTGGAGAATTTTCAATGTCCGTACTCAAAGGCTCAAAGACGCAGAGCAACTTGAAAGATGCTTTTTCAAGAGAATCTGAGGCCAATCGGCGTTATTTGTACTTTGCAAGCAAGGCCGATGTTGAAGGGCAAGTTCACATTGCAGCCTTGTTTCGTGCCACTGCTGAAGGGGAGACTGGACATGCCCATGGTCACTTGGAATGGCTTGAGCAGTGTGGGGACCCCTCAACGGGATTGCCCATCGGCCCCACCAAGGACAATTTAAGGGCTGCCGTTGCGGGTGAGACGCATGAATACACCGACATGTATCCCGGTATGGCCAAAACAGCAAGAGATGAGGGGTTTGATGAAATCGCCGATTGGTTTGAAATTTTGGCCAAAGCCGAGCGCTCTCACGCCAATCGGTATGCCAAAGCCTTGTCTGAGTATGTCGATTGAGTGCCTTGATGCCCAAAGATGAAGCCTCTTTGAAGTTGAGGCAGTCGCAAGATGTTTGAGATCACAGGATCGATTGCGGTTGAGAATTTGTTGAGTTTGGAGCGTTATTCCAAGCTCAGGCGACTGCATCAAAAAGAAATCATTGCACTGAGAAAGCTCAGAAGTGTGGAGTTGGGCGAGCACTTGAGGGTGCAGTTTGAGAGCGAAATCACCATTCGGTACCAAATCCAAGAGATGCTCAGAATTGAAAAAATATTTGAAGAAGACGCCATTCAATCTGAAATCGATGCTTATTCACCCTTGGTACCCGATGGGCACAATTGGAAAGCGACGATGCTCTTGGAGTACCCCGACGTTGAGCAAAGAAGACGCGAGCTCTCCAGGCTCATCGGTATTGAGGACAGATTGTTCGTGCAAATCCAAGGACACGGTCCTGTGTACGCCATTGCCGATGAGGATTTGGTCCGTGAAAATGCAGATAAAACCTCCTCCGTTCATTTCTTGCGCTTTGAGCTCAGCCCAGAGATGGTGGCCGCACTGAAGGCGCGGGCAGGAGTCGCCTTGGGGTGTGACCACAGTCATTATTCAGCCCAAGTGAGTCTGGGCGAGCAAATCCTCTCCAGTTTGGTTGGCGACCTTCATTGATCCGTGCCCATTGGGTCCCTCTCTAGCAACTGGCTCAGGCGCATCCCTTAAAATCAAGCTTTGCAGTGTGGTAGTTTGAGAGGCTTCATTCATTTCAAACTGCACACACACTCAAAGCCCCAAGCACGCAGTTTCGGGCTCAACGACCCACTTGAGATTGATCGGTATGCTTTTTTTACTCTCGCCCGCCAAAACACTCGATCTTGATTCACCCATATCCAGTGCTCACCAAGCGTTGTTGAAACATGAGTTGCCCGTGTTTCAGCCCCAAGCGGCGACCTTGGCCAACATTTTGAAAAAGTTCGATGCACCCATGCTCGAGGAGTTG
>CAIKYO010000371.1 GCA_903831655.1 uncultured Burkholderiales bacterium | reverse complement strand
TCGTCGCTGAGGGTCTTAAATACTATCCTGAACAATCTGAACTCATTGCCGAGAGCCGAGATTTGGCTGTCTACAAAGATTCAATGGTTTTTTCTGGATCAACCCTTTAAACCGTTTTTGCCTCAAAGTGTTTTACGGCAAGAGCTTGCCAAGAACCCCTAACAAATCTTGCCGGTAAACCTTTTTCTCAATCAAAAATTGAAGAAATTGTTTGATTTGAAACTGGCACACACTTTGCTTAATCATATCAAATTAATTCGATCTTCAAAGGTCAGGAGTTTTAAAAATGACTGTTATTAACACCAATATCAATGCGCTTTATTCGCAAATGGCTTTATCTCAAAATTCAAAGAGCCAATCTATCGCGATGAGGGAACTCTCTACGGGTAAACGCATCAATTCAGCGGCGGACGATGCTGCGGGATTGGCCATTTCAACTCGTATGACCAGTCAGATCAAAGGACTGAACCAAGCAGTAAGCAATTCAAATGATGCGATCAATTTGATTCAGACGGCCAATGGTGCTACAACCCAAATCACGACCATGCTCCAGCGTATGCGTGAGTTGGCTGTGCAAGCAGCCAATGATACAAATAGCGACTCTCAAAGAAGTTATTTGGATCTTGAGTTTCAACAATTGAAGCAACAAATTGTTCAAATCTCAAACGACACTGAGTGGAATGGTTTTCCCATTTTGAATGGTTCAGCGGGTGAACGAGTTGGAATTCAGCCTGTTTATAAAACAGTATCTTCAAGCATTACACAAAATGCTCCCCCGTTTGCTCTTGGAAGTTATGGAAATGGATTGTCGTCTAGCAATTCTTCTGTCGGAAACATGACAGCTACACAATCAAGTCCAAATGGGACAATAAATTTAAATGTTGCGGGTCATTTCAGCTTTAATGTTAATGCTACCCCAGGGGTAACATCGGCAACTTTTACCTCCGCTGACGGAACTGTTACTTCTATTCCAACTACGGGGGGGATAGTTACTGCTTCTGCATCTGGTGTGGTGACTTTGGATGTAGGTAAGCTTTACACCAGCAGTCCAACTATTGCCAATTATTTGTTCTCAAATAGCAATGACGCTTTGTCAGGTACTTCAGGCACAGATTTAATCACCATTTCACAAACTACAGCTGCTGGTGTTGCTGTTCCGTTTAGCGCAGCTCCCACTGGCGACATCATCAATGTTGGCTCAAACTTTCCAACCCTACCAGCTATGAAGGCTAATGATCTTGTGATAAATGGTGTAACTGTTGGTCCATCACTTGCAGCAAGTGACAGTATGTCTGTGGCCAACAATGCTGCAGGAAGTGCTATCGCAAAAGTTGCTGCGATAAATGCTGTAACTGCACAAACTGGTGTTGCTGCGACGGTAAATCCAAATTTGATGACGGGTGCAGCCATGTCTGCAACACAACCTTCGGTTTCTGGCACCATTTCAATCAATGGATTTACAACACCTGTCATAAATACGACAACCAACAACACTCGTCAATCTAGATCTGATGTTGTTAACGCCATCAACTTCATCACACAATACACAGGTGTCAAAGCAATTGACACAAATAGCGACACCCAAGGCATCACTTTGATCGCTAATGATGGTCGAAATATTCAGATTAATTTCAATTCGAATAGTACGAATACTGCTTTTTCAGCAGCAACAGGCTTGAAGCAAGGTATTCAATCTGGTACATACTCTTTGGAGAGTTCTGTTAATACGCCCATTAACTTGACCACCTCAACCACGGGAAATATCTTAACTTCAGGCTTGCAAGTTGCAGACTATACCAGTCAAATTAATTCCTCTGTGAGTACTGCTCCCAGATCTGCAGTCACTGTGAGTGGTGGTCAAACTTCTACATCAACCGCTTATTTAAGTAATTTCACAGCTCAAATTGCTACTGCAACTACACTTGGGGTCACGGTAGGAGGAACAGCCATTGGTCCCGTATCTGTTACGCCTGCAACTGCTACCATGAGTGCCCTGGCTTCTTCACTTCAAGCCGCGCTGAGAGCCGCAGATCATGGTTCAACCGACATTAGCGTTACAACTGATGCCGCATCTGGTTCAGCAACAGGCGGTTTGATCATTACATCAGCCAGTGGAAGAACAATCAATACTCCTGTCTCAACAGGTTCTACTACAACTCCTGTCTCTTCCACTTTGGTTTCAGATGTGTCATTTGGAACTCCGCCCTCCGTTACAGATTTCACTGGTGCTAAGTTAACAGTTGGCGGAACAATATTGAATGTTCCGGCACTTACGGGTCCTTTCGCTCCTGCTGGAACTACTATGAAGGATTTGGCTACAGCACTAAGTGCAGCGTTAACTGCAGCATCGGGTGGTGCTTACACTGTCACAGTTACAAGCAATGCTGCAGCAAACGCTAGTAGCGGAGGATTGGTAATGAGTGCCGTTTCTACTGCGGCAGGTAATGCCGCAGCGACATTAACCAATTTCGCACTCGTTCCTAATTTGAGTACGAATGTGACACCTTTGCAAGCCAACGATTTGGTTTTGAATGGAATACCTATTGGATCTGCCAAAGCCAGTGATGATACGGTTAGCAATACGCAAACAGCTAACAGTCTGGCTCAGGCTAGTGGAATCGCTACTGCAGCAGCAATAAATGCAGTATCTTTACAAACTGGTGTTACTGCAATTGCTAACCCTGTGACCATCAATGGATCTGCTGCTGTAGACGTCACATCCTACCCTGCCGATCCAACAAACACCCCTAACTTATACATCAATGGAATTGGCGTCTATGTTGACTTGTCTTCCAGCACAGCTACGGATCGTTTGTCAAACGTCATGGCTGCGGTCAATCCGCTGGTGGGCAAAACAGGCGTAGTGGCTACAGAGAATAGCGCAGGTGGTATTTCCTTGACTGCAAGTGATGGCCGCAATGTTTCGGTTTGGTACAACAATTCAATCACTGGTACAACTGCAGTCAATACACACGTGACAGCTGCCAGTTTTGGATTGGGTGTGATGAGTGGGACTCAAACTGTTGATCCTGCTGGAGTAACAGGAACCGGTCAACCGTTGTCAACTTTCACTGCGGGCAGTACAGTCTATGGTGGTGTGACTTTGGTGTCACCAAAACCAATTGATGTAGAAGCCGGTACCAATGGTTTTGGCCCCAACAGCAATTTTTCAGACCAAGGGTTTAAAGAAGGAGTTGTAGGTGGTTTGGTGGACGCTGCAGTTGCCAAAATGACACCTCCAAGAACTGGTCGTTTGTCATTCCAGGTGGGGTCTGATGCAAACCAAACCGTCAACATTGACTTGCCAGACTTTGGTCCTGGTGGTCCCATTACCAGCCAGATCACATGGGATGCGAGCATGCCCAACTTGGCTCCTGGTACAGTTTTGAACGAACCCACTGGACCACAGACTTTGATCGGTGTGTCTTTTGGCTCCAATACAGCGGCCAATCCTCCTAAGGCCAATCCATTTGGAAATTTCTCAATCGCCATCGGTGGAGTGACCAAAGCAATAACGTTGACCTCGACTGACACAACTTTGCCCGCTTTGGCAGCTGATATCCAAACTCAAATCAATTCACAAAATGGAAACTCAGACTTGTCGGTCAATGTGGTGGGTAATAATCTGCAGTTCACATCGGCTAGTGGTTTGACCATTTCAAATCCAGTTTTGAATCCAGTCTCAACTGCTCCAGATGGAGTATTTGGAGGAACTCTGGGTCAGCAAGATGCCAACGGAAACCCCATCATCAATGGACAACCGATGACGCGAAGCTTCATTGGCTCCAAACAAGGCGCCACTGATGTTTTGGCAAAACTTGATTACGTGATGAACCAAGTCAATGCTGCAGAAGCCACCATGGGTTCTGTGATGAATCGATTGAACTACGTTGTCAACAATTTGACCAGCGTGTCCATGAACTTGACGGCTTCAGAGAGTGCGATTTCTGATGCAGATTACGCATCTGCCAGTACTCAACTCTCCAAGACCCAGATCATGCAGCAAGCGGCAACTGCGGTATTGGCCCAGGCCAACACCAGCCAACAATCTGTGCTCAAACTTCTGCAAGGTTGATTGAAATCAGTTGGTTAGAACTTTGTTCGTGCTAATGTATTGAACTCAAACTTGTGATGGATGTCATGGGATCGAATGAACTTGTCCGATTTGGGGGTGCTCAACATGAGATGCCTAATTGCTGGAAATGCGAACATTTCGCAATCAGCTGGGACCTCAATCGCCCCTACAGTTGCCGAGTCATGGGTTTTAAATCAAAAGCCTTGCCCTCCATTGAGGTCATGAGAGCCGATGGACAAGAGTGCCGCTGCTATTTACCCAAATTACCTGAGATTCATCCCTTGAAGGATGCACAAAAGCTAGACCCTTTGCCCACTGGCAGAGCTCGCTCATTCGCGATCAAGCCGCTTTCTGGATGGTGGGGTTGAGGTTTTAGAGTAGTGTCAATTTCTCGACTCTGCTTATAAAAAGAATACTTAAATATCAATTATATAATATATTAATAGTAATTTAAACATAAAAATAAACTTGGCATAAGGATTGCTTATCAGTCTCACCTAATATACAAGGCTGATTAAAGTGATTGATACTACTGCAACCGTGACTCGCGCTGTTTGGCTTGACCCCTTCAAGCCTTTGGGCACCCTCGAACGCAACCAGTTGGAATTGGCTGGGATCAGTCTTTCGATGGTCAACACCCTTGGTGAATTGAACGTGGCGCTCTCCAGGGCCCATTTGCTCATCATTCGTTTGGTGGACAGTGCAGAACTCCTGCAAGAGGTTTTGACCCTTGTGACTCAACTTGGACACAACGTCCCCGTTTTATGTCGCATTGAAAAACGAGCCATGAACGTGGTGGTGGACGCCATGCGACTTGGGGCCTTTCATGCGCTGCCCTGCGATGAGTGGGATCCCACCATTTGGGCCGATGCGGTGAAGGGGCTCACCAGCGTTAACCAAAAGGTCAAGAGTTATGTGTTCGTTGATCCTGTGAGCCAGCATTTGTTGGCCTTGGCTCAACGGGTCGCTCAAACCGATGTGGCCACCTTGTTGGTTGGACCCACAGGAGCCGGTAAGGAAGTTTTAGCTCGTGTGATTCACGAATCTTCACCCAGAGCCAAAGGTCCGTTCGTGGCCATGAACTGTGCAGCCATGCCTGAGCATTTGATTGAAGACATGCTCTTTGGTCATGAAAAGGGTGCCTTCACAGGAGCCCAAAAGGACCACAAAGGTCTTTTTGAGCAAGGCCAAGGCGGAACCGTTTTCTTGGACGAAATTGGTGAGATGCCCATTCAGCTCCAAGCCAAGCTCTTGCGCGTTTTACAAGAGAAGAAGTTAAACCGTTTGGGTAGCGAAACCGCCATCGATTTGGACATCCGAATTGTGGCTGCTACCAATAAAGATTTGAAGCTTGCTATTGAAAAGCACGAGTTCAGAGAAGACTTGTACTTCCGCATCAGCACTTTCAAACTCAAGATCTCTCCCTTGTCACAAAGACCCGGAGACATCCTCCCCTTGGTGACCCAGTCTTTTGCTCGTCACTCCAAGGACAAAGTCCCCTACGAATTGACGGTAGATGCTCAGCGCGTGCTGCAGCAATATCCATGGCCCGGTAACGTGCGCGAATTGGAAAACGTGGTTCAGCGTGCTGTTGTGTTGTGTTCTGGCAAAACCATTTCTGTTGGACACCTGATGTTTGACGAAAGTGTCAGCCACGAGTTGCTCATGCAACCCGATGCCCCCATTTTGAACCAAGAAGGTCAGGTCAATGCTTACGGACACAGCTTTGTGGCAAGTTCTGCTGCAGTAACAGCAGAGCCCACGACTTCAAATGCACAAAGCTCTGGCGTCCCACAATCCCAAGCTCCTGCAACGTTTGCACAAAACGGTTCGCCCATGGCTTACTCAAGCGTGCCTTCACCCACTTTTACCCTTCCGGGTGTGAACCCCATGACGGGCAATTTCTCTGACGCCTCGGTTTCAATGAACCCAGAGCATGCATTGATGGCTCAATCGACCACCCAATTGGTCAAAGACGTTTTGACCGAGTCTCTTGCTCAGGCTCCACAAGCCATCAACTTGGCCGATGCGATCAAAAGCAGTGAACACCAAGTGATTTTGCAAGTCTTGCAAACCACTCAAAGCCGCACAGAAGCCGCGCAAAAGCTCGGCATCAGTCCCAGAACCCTCAGATACAAACTAGCTCAATTCAGAGACAGCGGTTTGAGTGTTTCCGTGGGCGAATGAGAAAAGCCAAGGGGGTAAATAAATCATGATTGATGCAACATCCGCTGCCAGTATCCAATCGATGCTTGAGACCATTCGGTCTTACCAAACTCAAGCACAGGCCAAGCCTGTGGAGGTTGGTGAGTCAGCGTTCTCTAAAGCACTGACGGCTCAAAGTGATTTGACAAGGGTTGAAAAGCCCCAAACCCCCAGTTTCACCGACTCGGTCAAGAACTTGATCTCAAAAGTGAACGATCAAGACAACTTGGCAGACAAGTTGGGTGAGGCCTACCAAAGAGGGGAAGACGTGCCTTTGACGGACGTGGTCCTCAATATGCAAAAGTCATCCTTGGCCTTTGAAGCCACTCTCCAAGTGAGAAACAAAGTGCTCAAAGCGTACGAAGACATCATGAACATGCCGGTTTAAGACTGAAAGAAGACCATGACCACCACAGCAGGAACTATGAACTCACCCATGACCACAGGGGATAACTCTGCCGCCAACAATGGAGCGTCGCCAGCCTTGCCCGGACCCAAAGCGCCCCCAGGCTCCAGCATTTTGAAGCCCGGTGACGTTGCTCGCTCGGTCTCCAATCAGTTGATGACGGACCCCATGGGCACCATCAAAGACATGGTGAGACAACCCACCGTCAAGAAGCTCTTGCCCATGTTTGTGATTTTGTTTGTGTTGGCAGCCTTTGGTCTGGCCTCCATGAACATGAAGTCAGCTCCCATGAAGCCGCTGACCATGATGCTCTCCGATGCAGACAAAGAAGTAGCGCTGCAAGCTTTGAGAGACGCAGATTTTGCGCCTCAAATGGACAGCAACTCAGGACAAATCATGGTGCCTGAGGCCAAGTTCCAAGAAGCCAAGTTGCTCGTTGCCTCTAAGGGTCTTCCCAGAACCGAATCTTCTGGCATGGACAGCTTAAAAGACATGCCCGCCATGACGACCAGTCAGTTCATGGAGCAAGTTCGCTACAACAACGCAATGGAACAAGAGCTTGCCAAAACGATCTCCCAAATTGCAGGCATCCGCAGTGCCAGGGTTCATTTGGCCGCTCCCAAACAAAGTGTCTTTGTGCGTGACCGTGTGCCCACCAAAGCCTCTGTGATCATCACAAGAGCACCTGGTAAGACCGTGTCATCCGCCAACGTGCAAGCCATCATTCAATTGGTTGCGTCCAGTGTTCCCTATCTAGCACCCGAGAACGTGTCTGTTGTGGACAATTTTGGTAGCTTGATGAACGAGATGCTCACCGAGCAGCCCCTGGGACTCACCTCAGCACAGTTGCAACAAAAGCAACAAATGGAGGATTTGTACAGAACCCGTTTGATCCAACTCTTGGCGCCCATTGTGGGTGAGGAAAACGTGACCGCTCAGGTGAGCATGTCGCTTGACTTTAACCAACAAGAGACCACGACAGAGGACTTTGACCAAGCAGACAAGGGACCCAAGACACGTTCAGAGCTCTACGTCGAAGACCGTGCAACGTTCAAAGACGCGGTCGGTATCCCAGGATCTTTGTCCAATACCCCTCCCAATCCTCCCCAAAACCCAACTGCAACGGCCGATACAGCTGCTGACATTGCAAAGGGTCAAACGGAGAAAGGCATTCAAACGATTGCCAGAAGCACCAAGAACTACGAATTGGACCGCTCTGTTAGACATGTGAAGTCTGCCATGGGCACGATTCAAAAGATTGGTGTGGGTGTGTTGATCAATGAGCGCCCCATTCCCGCTGGCATGAAGGTCGAAAAACCAGCCGATGGCTCACCACCCCAAACCACAATTCCCTACACACAAGAGGAGTTGGACCGTTTGAACCAATTGGTGCGCGGTGCTGTGGGTTACAGTGAAGACCGCGGTGACGTGGTGACGGTTGTGTCCACTCACTTTGAGCCACCCGTTGACCCCGATGCCGTGCCTTGGTACAAAGACGAGACCATTGCTGGAGTTGCCAACAGCACAGTGATTGCCGTCTTGTTCTTGATCTTCTTGATCGTGGTGGTTCGTCCCATGGTTAAAAAGCTCACCACACCTCCCTTTGACGCAGCGGCCATGGCCACTGCAGCAGCCGAAGCTGCAGCACGGGAAGCATCTGCAGCAGAAAGACTCAAAGCCGAGAGAATCGCTGAAGCCGTGGCCGCAGCCGCTGCCAAGGTGGTGGCCGACCGAGCAGCCGCAGAGGCCGCTGCAGAGGCTGAGCGTTTGAGACTTCTTGAAGAGGCTCGCATCAAAGCCGAGCAAGAGACCGAGGAGAGGTTGCGCATCCAAGCCGAGGCCGAAGCCGCAGCACTCAAGGAAGAAATTGGAGAAGACATTGAGATCGAAGAGGGTGAGACCTTGGAAGAAATCAAGGCCCGCATGAGCGCATTGAAACCCAAAAAACCAACGATTTCTGCTGATATGCTGAACACGGCCAATACGTATGACGATAAAGTGGCTTTGATCCGAATGATTGTGTCTGAGGAAAACACCCGTGCCAGAATGGCCAGTGTGCTCAAGAACATGATCCGTTGATCAAAGACCACTAAAGAACACAAGGTTTTGGAGTAAACAAATGGCTGAATTTAACCCTTCCAACCCAGCGACCTGGTCCCCAGCGCTCAGAGCTGAAATGGATGCGATGACGTCTACCCAAAGGGCAGCGGTTTTGATGCTGCTCCTTGGAGAGGACCAAGCCGCCGACATCATCAAGTATTTGAACCCCAAAGAGGTTCAAGCTCTGGGTGCTGCCATGGTGGCAGCCGCTGAGCTCTCGCAAGACGCGGTGAACGTGGTCTTGGATGAGTTCGTTGAACTCTTGAAGAAACAAACGAGTTTGAGTTTGGGTAATTCCGATTACGTTGAAAACGTGATGAAAAAAGCCCTTGGCGACAGCAAAGCAGCCTCAGTTTTGAACCGCATCATGCCCAACCAAGCCAGCAAGGGCCTGGATATTTTGAGTTGGATGGATGCACGCAGCATTGCCGAGATGATCAGGACTGAGCACCCACAGGTGGTTGCGATCATTTTGTCGCTCTTGGAAGCCAATGTGGCAGCCGACGTTTTGATCTATTTGCCCTCAGAAATTCGCTCTGAAGTGATTCAAAGGGTGGCGAGTTTGGACACGGTACAACCTTCAGCCATGGCGGAACTCGAGAGCATCATGTTGTCGCAATTTGCGAAGACCGCGACCTCTAAATCGTCTAGTTTCGGTGGAGTCGAAGCAGCTGCGAAGATCATGAACATGACCAAGACAGCTCTTGAGGCCGAGATCATGAATGGATTGGCCGATCTCGATCCAGACATCATGCTCAAGATTCAAGACAACATGTTCACCTTCGAGAACCTCTCTTCCGTGGACAACAAGGGTATCCAGGTGCTCATGCGCAATGTGGAGCCCGATCAGTTGATGGTGGCTTTGAAGGGTGCAGGAGACGAGGTCAAGCAGCGTTTCTTGGACAACATGTCCGAGCGCGCTCGCGGTATGTTCGTGGACGACATGGAGGCCAAGGGCCCCGTGCGCATGGCAGACGTCGAGGACGCTCAGAAGAAGATCATGCGTTTGGCCAGAAAACTCTCCGATTCAGGCGAATTGATCCTTGGAGGCGCAGATTTTGTTTAATCTGAGTCACCCAGAGGTCCAAAACACAGGTTGGACCCTTGATCCAACTTTGTACAAAGAGGGCAAAGGGGATGGGCATTTCAACGCCCAAGATTGGGACGATGTGCCCAAGGTCAAGTATTCAACGGCTTTGTTTCGGAAAATGGAACCGCCCAAGATGGCGCGCGTGGTCTCTGACCCTTCCGAGTTTCAACTTGAAACGTATGGCGCACCCATGCCCGAGTCTGAGCTTTTGAGAAAAAAAGCCTTGTCCAAGCGGCCAGCACCTGCAGGTCAGGATGGCGTGCAAGATCACGCCCAAGACCCTAACCAGTCGGTGGCACTGTCTCAGTCCACGAGTGAAGAAGACGCCTCAGAGCTTGAGTTGCCAGACTCCGCCATGGCCAGAGCCATTGCTGAGTTCATGTCTGCTGGAAAATCTGCAGCCCTGGACTCGCATGCCGATGAAGACGATTTAATGGAAGAAGGCTCAGAGGAGCACCGTGAGCCGGGAGAGCCATCCGATTTAAAAAGTCAGGATGAAGACCAAGCAAGTGAAACGCTCAATGCAACAGGCAACTTAGAAGCTGATCAAAGCACAAGTTCCGGTGAGGAGGGCGCAAGTGCCGAATTGAATGCGGGTCCTACGCAAGATGAAGTCTCCTCAGCCGACAAAGGTGAGGCGCCCTCCGTAGCACAAAGCAGTGCTGCAGATGCTCAAAGAATTCAGGAATTAGAGGCCGCATTGGCTGAGTTACAAGCCAAAGAAAAAGAGTGGTTGCAAGAAAAAGTCGGTCTACAGGCCAGCGTCGAAGGTTTGGACCATGCTGTGGCCTCTTTGAAGGAAGGTCAAGAGGCAGAGCTTGCGGCCTTGAAGGAAGAGTCCGAGAAAAAGCTCACTGCGCAACTTCAGTTGTTGTCAGAGGTGACTTCAAAAATTGACGAATTCACTCAAAATTCACAACGCTTTTACGAGCCGATGAAGCGTTTGGCCTTGCACATTGCTGAACAGTTGGTTCTGGCCGAACTCAATTTGTCGGGCTCCTCCATTGAGAGGCTCATTCAGCGTTGTTTGGATGAGCTCCCCAGTCACGGAGTGGGTGTGGTGACCGTTGAATTGAACCCCCAAGACAAAGCGCGTTTGGAGGAGACGGCGGGCGAGATGACGCAGCACATTCAATTGCGTGGGGTTCCAAGCCTAAAGCCGGGTAGTGTGCGAGTGATCTCAGACGATACACAGGTGGACGACTTTGTGACGCACCGCTTGGAGGCCATGGCGCACAGTTTATTGGGACAACCTGAGGAGTGGAAGGAACGCTCACCGTTTTTCAGGCAACCCCTGGCGCAAAGAGACACTGAAATTCAAGACGTCAGTCAAAGACATGATGTTGTGATTGATCCTACTTTGGAGAATGAAAATGATTGATTGGGTCAATGCCATTTTGAGAGCCGTGATGTGCTTTGCATTTTTAATGCTCATCGTGCGTCCCATGTTGGTGGCTTTGAGTCGAAAAGAGGTCAACCAATTGGAGATCGAGGACGCAGCGCAGAGTTCTGTGAACTCAGCCTTTGCGGCTTGGAGAAACAACCATGGACTGCACTACTACGACAACCCCGAATATGCCGAGATGATGGCGTCCAACCCCAACCTCGAGTTGCCAGACCTCTCTCAACCCATTGCACCTGCTCTCCCGGCTCCTGAGGTGGCTCCCCAAGAGGAGACACCCACGGCAGAGGTTGCGCAAACCAAAGAAGCCGAGCATTCAGACCCAGAATCACTTGTTGGGGAAAAAACAGAAGTTTCCAACGCCAATGCGTCTGCAGACGCAGCAAGCACCGAAGTTGCAAGTTTGGACGACTCTGAATCCTTAGATGAGGACGAGGACGAGAGTTCAGGCATGGACAACATCAAAGCGCAAATGGCAGCTGAGAAGAAGAAAAAGAAACAACAATCCATCCCTCCCGAACTCTTGAACGCCAACAGTTACGAGGACAAGTTGATGTTGGTGAGGATGATTGTTCAACAAGAGCAGGGCCGTGTCTCTGGTGTGCTCAAGAAAATGATCCAAGGCTAAGACATGAACACCGATTTGCTCGATTTCGAAGCCGAAGTTAACACCTGCATCTCAAGGCTCAGGGCTCCTCAGCCCCAGAAAACTGGAACCTTGGTGCGCTTGGTGGGCATGACCTTGGAGACCAAAGGCATCATGGCCCCCTTGGGTGCCTGCTGCGAGGTCCTGGGTCAACAAGGCCATCGCATCGAAGCCGAAGTGGTGGGCTTCAACGACAAGACCCTCTTTTTAATGCCTTTTAGCGATCCCGTGGGCGTGGGTCCTGGCGACATGGTGCGGGTGGTGAGCCACTCTTCACAAGTTTGCTTAGGGCCAGAGCTTTTGGGACGCGTGATCGATGGACGAGGAATGCCCTTGGACGGTAAACCTGCGCCCAAGTGCAAAGACACTTTGGCCCTGATGGGTAGGCCTTTGAACCCGATGGAGCGTGGCCCTATCAAGGAAGTTTTGGACGTGGGTGTCAAAGCCATCAACGGCGTTTTGACCTTGGGTCGTGGACAACGCATTGGTTTGGTTGCGGGATCTGGTGTGGGTAAGAGTGTGCTCCTGGGCATGCTCACCCGGTTCACCAAAGCGGACATCGTGGTGATTGGTTTGATCGGAGAGCGAGGCCGAGAGGTCCAGGCCTTCATCAGCGAGTCACTCGGTGAAGAGGGTTTGGCCAAGTCTGTGGTTGTGGCCGCTCCCGCCAACGTCTCTCCAGTTTTGAGGTTAAAGGCCACACACATGGCCCATGTGATCGCTGAGTACTTCAGGGATCAGGGACAAAACGTATTGCTCTTGTGTGACAGTTTGACGCGCGTGGCTCATGCACAAAGGGAAATTGGTTTGGCCATTGGCGAGCCGCCAACGGCCAAGGGTTATCCGCCTTCTGTGTTTGCGCTGCTTCCCAATTTAATTGAGAGAGGCGGTGTGGGTCGCATGGGGCATGGCTCCATCACAGCGATCTACACGGTGCTGGCTGAAGGGGATGACGCCTCAGATCCGATTGTCGATATTGCCCGAGCCTCCCTAGATGGACAGGTGATGTTGTCCAGAAAGTTGGCCGATGCAGCGCACTATCCTGCGATTGATTTGAATGGTTCGATTTCCAGGCTCATGCAGTCCCTCCTTGACAGTGACGACTTGAGGCAAGCCAACAAACTCAGGCGCTTGTGGTCTTTGTACCAACAAAACGTGGACTTGATTCAAGTGGGTGCTTACCAAAAGGGCTCCAATCCGGAGCTCGATGAGGCGATTCGACTTCACAGCCGAATTGTGAATTTCTTGACCCAAGACATGAACATCAGCGAAGACTACGACAAAACAAGAAATGAGTTGCGTCAACTCATGATGCAAACCGAATAAGGCAAAAGACCAGGCGCTCAAGTTTGAGCTTTTGGAGTCGAATCAGATCAGGCTAGTATTTAATTAAAGGTCAGACCATGAAAGTCAGAGAATGTTGGGGCGTGCTTGCCGAGCAGGCTGAGAAGGCCTTGGAGGAAGCGCAGCAAAAGAAACAAATGGTTCAGCAAAGCTTGGATAAGTTGGAGTCTTCAAAGCAGAGGCTTCAGACCATGATCAGTGAATACAGCGAAAAAGCCAAAGAAAAAGAGCAACAACTCCACAGCGTCTCAGAGTCTCACAACGCTCGCCAGTTCATTTTGCAACTGATGCAACTCATTGATCGCGTGAACGCAGACATTGGCCAAGCCAAAGCCAATTTGGCTTTGGCAGAGAAAGCCGTTCAACAAGCGCAGCAAGAAAAACTCAAAATGAGAACCCTCGAAGAGCAAGATATCCAAGCTGTGAAAACCCACCAAAGAAAGCTCGAGCAAAAGCAAATGGATGCGTTGGGACTCACGCTCTTCAATACCAAGGCCATGGCGCAATCGGCCATGGGTGCTTGAAGCACTAGAGGTTGCAAAATCCGGCTTGTAGCCAGTGAAGGTATTTTTGCTTGAAGGGCCAGGCGATGAGTTCGGTTCTTTCTCCCAAGGGAAACACCTCGGCACTCAAGTGATCTTGCCAAATCCCACACGCCTCGACCCATGAGAGCAGTTGTTGTGAGGCCTTTTGAAAATCCATCTCTTTGCCGTTGA